>CAMOEQ010000001.1 GCA_946612405.1 uncultured Erysipelotrichaceae bacterium
ATTTAAGATGTTTTTGATATGTTCAGAAACCGTTGATTGTCCAACATCAAACAACGCGCATATTTCATCTTGACTTAACCAAACTGTATTTTCTTCCGGCGAGACTTTTACATTTAAATTTACTCCATTGTTATTATAAATAATAACTTTATCTAGATTTTCTTCATTATTATCATCTAAATTATCCAAATATTCTTTTAATCGTAAAGCTTCATTAGAGCAAATTCGATAACCAATTTGAATTACTAATTCTAATGAATATAAATTAATTTCAATTTTTCTTCGTTTAGGAGATATTATTTGAGTTTTGATAGGGCAGATATTCCGTTTTGGAATAGGTTCATAATTACTTTTGATTGATATTTTTTCAATTTGTTTAGAGATAGCGGATTGATTCTTGTTAAATAATTTAGCAATATCTTTTTGAGTTAAATATGTATTTTTAGAATCATCAATATAAACTGAGACTATTTGATTATTAACTTCATAATTGATTGTTTTAAAATTGTTCATAATAAAATCTTTCTAGAGAATTGTCTCCATATATAAATACTTACTTTTTTCAAACATTTGTCGAAATAAGTGTGAGGATAAGAAAAAAGATGACATAGTCATCTTAAAAAATTTATGATTAATTTTTGAAAGAAAGAAATATTTATCTCAACCTTCAATAGTTGTTTCCTATCTTAATAATTTGATATTATTAACTATAGATGGAGGTATAAGTATGTTTAAAATCACTATTTTTTCATCAGTTTTAGTGCTTGGACTTTGTCAATTTTCCAGACTTAATCAACGTTTAAATGATCCTATCGACCCTAACGAAGTTAAAAATCTCGTTTCAAGTTATGTTGATGATCAAGATGGTAAATATACTAAAAAGACTCACATTCATCTTAATGATGAAGCAATTGAAGAATTAAAAGAATATTTTCATTGCGGGCAAAATGCAAAAAAGCGTCGCACATATTATGATGAAAGTGTCGATGCTTTATTAATGGGTGATTATGATGGTGGTTTCTCAAACATCAATTCCGGTTATGCAAAAAACGGCGATAACATGGAACATTATGTTTATAAAGACGCTTCTAACCCGGATGTTGAAACACTATTCAGTGCAAAAAATGTTAATTATGTTGTAAATAATACTTCTCCAAATCAATTCTTTATTAATTTGAGTAAGATTGCTCTTGAAACTATTAATCATGATTGGAAAAAAGAAGATGATATTTATACATATGAAATTACTTCTTTAGAAAAAGAAAACGAATATTTTGCTGACCTCATGCTTCATGATGTTTTATATTTCGCTGCTCCAATGCTACTTGAAAAGGCATCTTCTTATCTTTCGTTTAATAAAATCACTCTAGGTGAAGTTGATTCTAAATTAATAATCAGTCTTTACGTAAGTTTAGGTGATATTTCTAAACTTGATAATAATGAAGGCCTTTTATCAACTGCTGTTATTGAAAAAGGATTAATCCTTAATTAATGAAACTTAATCTTAAAATATTAAATCTAATAAGCCTAGGTTGTTTTCTTATTTGTTCTTGTAGCTATATCTCTTCTAGTGAATCTACTTCGTCTCAGTCCTCGTCAACTTCTTCAACAAGTGATTATCGACGGATTTATGATGAAGAAAGCGATTCAACCGAAGGCATTGATGTTAATGATTTAAGTGAACTTTATTCTTCTTTTGAAAACATTTCTTCATATAAATGCCAAATAAATTCTTATTTTAATAATGTTGGATTAGATGATTATTATAGACATTATCAACATAAATATATTCAAGATTCAATTTGCTTATTCGATTTAGAAAAGACATATTCATATTCTCTTAAAGAAGAATATTTTGATTTAAATCAAGGTTATTTAAATAGAAATAACAATTATTATTCATATTTTAAAAGAGGCTCAAGTGTCGAAGAAAGATTAGCAAACGATATTTTGGAAAGTGATTTAACTTTAGTTAAAGAGAATGCAAAATATCAAGATGATCTATTATCTTTATATAAATTAAATAGTGAATATCTTTCATCTCTTCCTTTTACGAGAATAAGTAAAAACAAATATGCTTTAACGAATAAAGATTTTTTATATCAATTCATCGATATTTGTGCGCCAAATCTAATTAACGAAGGTTATTATATGACCTTTTCAAAATTGACTATTGAAAATCATTTGGATAATATGAATTTTCGCCTTCGTTTATATGCTTCAAAAACCCAGTCTGGAAAATTAATTAACGATAATCTTGATGAAACAAATAAACCTAATTGGTATTTGCTTTTTTCTGAAGCAAGCATTTTCTTATCTTAATTTCATAATAAAAGCTCCCTTCTAATTGTACCAATTTTTGGTCCAAATTTAGGGAGCATTTTCACTTTAAATGGAGCAGGCGGCGGGAATCGAACCCGTATAATCAGCTTGGAAGGCTGATGTTCTACCACTGAACTACGCCTGCGATGGCGGATCATACGAGAGTCGAACTCGTCTCGCCTCCGTGACAGGGAGGCATCATAGCCGATAGACCAATGATCCACACAAGCGACAAAAATTTTATCACACGAATTTGAAAGATAAAAGAACAATAATTAAGAAATAAGTGATTCTAATCTTTCAAGTGGCATGTAACCTAATTCTTTTTTGACCATTTTGCCATCTTTTAAAACAACTAAAGTTGGGATGGACATAACTCTAAATTCACGAGCTAAATCGCTTAATTCATCAACATCAACTTTGAGAACTTTGATGTCGTGTTTCTTATCAAACTCTTCAATGACTGGTGAAAGCATTTGGCATGGTCCACACCATGTTGCGAAGAAATCAACTAAGACTGTGCCAGTCGCGGTTTCTTCTTTAAATTGTTTAACTGATTCAACGTGTTTAATCATATTTTTAGACTCCTATAATCATAAAAACAAAATAAATAATAACTAAATGAAGCGGGAAATACAAATAAGATGCATATTGGAACCATTTCGCATTGTATCCTCGTTTTCCTGAATAAAATAAAACAAAGATAATAGAGGCTAATGCCCAGGTCTCAGAAAAGACATCTACGTTTACCATAAATAAGTCTGCATTTGGGATTTTAGCTATTAAATAAATAACCATTACAGCAAAGATAATCGCAAAGCTATAACAGACATTTAAACTAAAACGGAATGTTCCACTCTCTTCATATCCTTCAACATCCATATGATAACTTTCAAAGAATTTCTTAAGAAGTGGATAAGAATAATACATTATTAAAGCGATGATTAAACCAAAAATTGAATAACCGCTTCTAAGGTAAATTGGGAACCAAAGAATATTAATATTTTGAGTTGATTCAATTAAGGTTACGATAAACGAACCAACAACTATTCCAAAAGGAATAATCGCTAAAAATGAGAAGCGATTTTTCTTTGATAAAAGATACAAAATCGTTCCATAACAAAGTAAATCTAGAAGTGGAGAATACATATCTCCTAAGGAATTATCGATTAAGAAATAGCCAATAACTTGCGCTACAAGAATGATTGAAGCAACACTTCCTAATCTTAAGGCATATTTAGCAAACGAATGCGTATGTCTAACGCCTTCAACAAGCATTAAAACAAAAAGTGGGAATGCTAAACGACCAAATAAACGGAAGATTTGACCAGTAATAAATGTATTTGGATCATTTGAAAGCATTAAGAAAATACCAACGTGATCTAAAGTCATTAAAGTAAAAGCAATGAGCTTTAAGATAAATCCATTGATGAACAAAATTTCTTTTTTCATTATTTGATTTTAGTAATGATAGTCATTAAGACTGAGAAAACGTTATTAGTAACATGCGCACTTAAAGAAGCGGCAAGTCCATATTTATCATAAAGATAAGTTAAAACGAACGCTCCAAAGGCATAAGCAGGAATGTTAAGGAGTTCGTTAATATAATTATCACTGATAAAATCAAAATGAATTAAGGTGAAAATAATCAAAGTAATAATATAAGCAAAGATACGGTTGAGTCTTCTTGATAAAGAAAATAGACCAACTCGATATGTCAATTCTTCACAAAATGGACCAATAACTCCAAAAATAAATAAAGAGGCAATTGGAAAATCTCTAACAATTGCATTTAAAGCAGATTCATTAGCGTTGTCGCCCATTGATTGACCAATAGCAGATATAAAAATAGAATAAGCAACATTGAATAAAATAACAGCGGCAAAACCAACTAAAGCCGCGATATATGGTTTCCAATTTTTAAATGATTTAAATATCTCATTTGTCTCATTTTTTATCAATATGATAAAGACAACACCTAAAATCAAATATGCTAGGCCATTAACAATCATGCTTTCAAGCGATGAATTAATAAATATTTCATAATCATAATCAGTAGGGGAGACACCTTTAGCAATTATGCTTGTAAATAATTCGATTAAAAAACTAACGAGCATTAAACCAATTAAGCCAATTAGAAAAAAGACCAATTGAAGTCGAGGTTTCAAAATTGAAATGTTAGTAGAAGTATTGTCTTTTTCAACGCTTTGCATTGGAATTGATTATACTATTTTAAATTGAAAAAGTATAATAAGACATAATGAAGACAATTTTAGAGAGAAATGAAATAACACTAATTAGGGATCGTTCCTCCTTTATTGGTGTTCTTCTTCACGTTACTTCCATCGAATCAATAAAACAATATTTGGAAGATATTCGTAAACAATATCCAAAAGCCAAACATTATTGCTACGCCTACATATTAGGCGATAAGAAAAAATGTAGCGATGATGGCGAACCCGCTAAAACAGCTGGTAGACCTCTTCTTGAACTTCTCGAAAGAAAAGAAATGGACGAGACCTTATTAATTGTTGTTCGCTATTTCGGCGGAGTTTTATTAGGGGCTTCTAGACTCATGTCTACGTATTTAGAGACTGGTGTAAATGTTTTAAATAGTGCTGATATTGTTGAAATCGATAATAAATATGTTTACCGCGTGTCATTTTCTTATAAAGAATTTGATCAATTTAAAGCCTTAGCAAAAAAGTTACAATTTTCTTTTGAAAATGTAAGTTATGAAGATAGAATTAATGTAGATGTTCTCGCTAATGAAGATTCTGGTGAGATATTAGTAAATTATTTCCCGCATTCTTCAATAGAAGTGATGGGCATTAAGAAAGTATATAGAAGGTAAAATATGATTAAAGCAGAAGAATACGCTTTGCGTAGAGAAAGATTAATTGAACAACTTGATGATGGATCAATTTCCATTATTTTTGCTGGTGTAGGCCGAAAAAGAAGTGCGGATGAAAATTACGATTTCGTTGTCAACCGCAATTTCTATTATTTAACTGGCATTGAGCAAGAAAATTCAATTCTCATGTTAGTGAAATCCGCTGGTGAAGTTTCAACTTATTTATTCATCGATGAAAAAGATGAAAAAGTTGAAAAATGGATTGGCTTAAAACTAACTGATGATGAAGCCAAGGAAAAATCAAATATCGAAAACGTTTGTTTACGTTCTTCTTTTGAGGGAAAACTCCTTGCTGCTTTAGATGAAAAAATGACTCATTTTGGTCATATAAATAAAATTTATCTCGATTTAGAAAAAGAATTAAAAATCGATGAATGTAAATCAACAAATGAATTTAAAGATGAATTATTAAAACAATACAAAAATATCGAAGTAATTGATATTCATGATTTTATTATGAGATTACGTATCATTAAGTCTCCGGCTGAAATCGAATTAATTAAAGATGCGATTCATACGACTGACATCGCTTTAAGAAATGTTTTAAGCAAGATGAAAGCTGGCCGCTTTGAATATAATTTACGTAACATTTTCGAATTCACTGTCAAAGAAGATTTAAATGCTACTTTAGCATTCCATTCCATCGTTGCTTCTGGAAAAAACGCGGTAATTCTTCATTATCCTAACCCAGTCGATGTCTTAAAAGATGGCGATTTAGTTCTTTTGGATGTTGGTGCTTGTAAAGACAATTATTGCGCTGATATTTCTCGAACTTACCCAATAAATGGTAAATTTAATGAACTTCAAAGGAAAATCTATTCCATCGTTTTAGATTGTAATAAACAAACCGCAAAATTCATTCGTCCTGGAATTCTTCTTAAAGAAGTTCAAGACTTCGCTTTAAATTTCTTAGCGGATGAATGTTATGAGAAAGGTCTTATTCCTTCTAAAGATAGAATTAGAGATGTCTATTATCATAGCGTCTCCCATCATCTTGGTTTAGATACTCATGATGGTAACGACCGTCAAACTAAGCTTGAACCAGGAATGGTTATCACTTGTGAACCGGGATTATATTTTAAAGAATATGGCATCGGAGTTCGCATTGAAGATGATGTTTTAGTCACCCTTGATGGTAGTGAGGTATTATCTAAAGACTTAATCAAAGAAATAAGTGATATAGAGAAGATTCTGAGGAACAAATAATGGAAAAATTTATTTTATCAATTGATCAAGGCACAACTTCATCTCGGGCAATCCTTTTTGACAAAAAAGGTGAGATTGTCGCGACCGCTCAAGAAGATTTGCCTTTAATTTATCCTCATACTGGATGGGTCGAAGCAGACGCTTTACTTATTTGGATTAGCGTCGTTAATGTCGTTAATGAATGTTTAATTAAAGCGAACGCAACTTGGGCAAATATTGATTCAATTGGTATAACCAATCAAAGAGAATCAACCGTTATTTGGGATAAGAAAACGGGTAAACCAATTTATAACGCAATCATTTGGCAATCTCGTCAATCAAGTGAGATTTGTGATTCTTTTGCTGATAAGCAAGAACTCATCCATCAAAAAACTGGTTTATTAATTAATCCTTATTTCTCAGCTTCAAAAATTAAATTTATTCTCGATAACGTCGAAGGTAGTAGAGATAGAGCTAAAAAAGGTGAACTTCTTTTTGGCACGATCGATTCTTGGCTTGTTTATCGTCTCACTAATGGAGCGGTTCATGCTACTGATACATCAAATGCATCTAGAACAATGCTATATAACATTTTTGATTTAAAATGGGACGATGAACTTCTTGAATTATTTGATGTTCCAAAACAAATGCTGCCAAAGGTACTTCCTTCAATGCATGATTATGGACCAGCAACATATTTTTCAAAGAAAGTTCATATTTTAGCTGTAGCAGGTGACCAACAAGCTTCTTTATTTGGTCATACTTGCTTTAAACCTGGTGAATGTAAAAACACATATGGCACCGGTTGCTTTATGTTAATGAATACAGGTGATACACCTATTTTATCTAAGAGTGGTTTATTAACCACAATCGCTTGGAATTTAGATGGAAAAGTCTCCTATGCCTTAGAAGGTTCTGTCTTTGTTGGTGGAGCTGTCATTCAATGGCTAAGAGATGGTTTAAAATGCATCGACAGTGCTCCCGAAGTAGATGCTGCTGCTATGGCAGTTAAAAATAATGGTGGAGTTTATTTCGTTCCAGCCTTCGTTGGCTTAGGAACACCATATTGGGATAATGATGTTCGAGGAACAATTTTTGGTTTAACTAGAGCGACGACCGAAAACCATATTTGTCGAGCTGCTTTAGAAGCGATTGCTTTCCAATCAAAAGATGTCTTTGATGTCATGAAAAAGGAAGCTAATTTAAAACTTAAATGTTTACAAGTCGATGGTGGTGCATCTAATTCAAATTATTTAATGCAGTTCCAATCCGATATTCTTCAAATTGCGATTGCTAAACCTTGCTGCACTGAATCAACTGCTTTGGGTGTTGCTTATATGGCAGGTTATAAATCTAAATTCTTTGGCTCACTTGATGAAATTGCGAAAATGCGTTGCATCGCTAAATCATTTAAGCCACAAATCAATGAAATTGAAGCCCAAAATACCTGCAAATCCTGGGAATCTGCTGTAAAATCCGCACGAACTTTTCGAGTAATTAAATAATGAAAATACCTAAACTTAGTCGCGAACAATTCGCGCAATTATGCAAGAATTTGAACGTTCCATCTCAAATAAATGAGGACGATATTTTTGAATGCTATGATTTAGCTTTTGATAACGCGACTAATCTTCTTGAAAGCAATATCTTTGGTAAAAGCCAACCACTTAACAATATCGTTTTAGTGCTTTATTTACTTAACGAATATTCTTTTTACACTTCAATCGTTAAAGAAATTAAAGATAAAGATGAAGCTTTATCAAAGATAACATCTGTTGCATTAGATAAATATTTCACGAATGAAATGTTGGATTTCCGAAACAAACAATACACATCTAAATTTTCGCCAACCATTTCAACTATTCAGTTATATTTAAATTTCATTTTAGGAATTTTAAATAAATATCCGAAAAAGAATCCTCAAGAAACTTTGTTGGTCGATATGGCTAATAAAGCTTTCAACATTTCTAAAGCAATTATCGAATTAATTATTACTGGATTTGAAACCGAAGCGTTCTCAACCTGGAGAACTTTACACGAAACTGAATGTATTTTGACATTGATTAATAAACATGGTGATAAAGTTACTCAGGCTTATCTAAAACACATGAGATACGCTTTAGCGTACCGAGGAGCGATTCCTTCTAAAGAAGAAACCGATGCTGAATTCGTAAAAATTAAAGAAGAAATGCACGCTTTAGATTTAAAGAGCAAAGATATGAAGAAATTCATTGAATATGGATGGCTTTCTTCAATCGATAATTATAATGAAGATCCAATGTTTAAATTCAATTTTAGAGATGGTGTTGAACGATTAGCAGGTCTAAATTCATATTCTAAAGTTTATGAGATGGCTTCTGAAATCGCTCATTCTTCTCCGCTTTTAATTTATTCTCGTCCTCAATATTATTATCGTTTAACAGTCATCGAACTTTATGAATCATTCTTTAGACTAGAAAAGATTTTTACCGAAATTTACGTTAGTCGAATTGATGAAAACGAGGCAAAACGTTATATAGCGATGCGCAATGTCTATTATTCAACGTTGCAAGTTTTATATCAAAACGAATCGCGATTATTCTTTACTCAAAGAAAAAATCCCGAAGAAAAAGACCTACATAAGTAGGCCTTTGTTTTAAACCGGCTAGAAGCAATTATTTTTTGCCAACTAACACTTTTTCTTTTACGACGCCAGAAGCGACTAGCATACCAATAAAGGACATGATGCCTAAAAGATACATTACTAATGGTCCGACGGTATTGGTGGTAGAATTGGTTCCAATCATATCAGTTGATACGACCATAATCATTGCAAAAATCATAACAGTTAATGATAAAACAATGTCAATTGCAAGGAATGGAATACCAAGTTTTCTTGTTCCTCTAATTGATTTCATAAAGAAACCACCAATTAAAGCGAGTAAGCTAAAAACAAATAAAATAATACTTAAGACGGCAAAAACTTTATAAACAGTTTGCAATGCTTCTACTGCAGTTTTATAAGCTTCGGCAGCACTAGCGGCACCAGAGATTGAGTCAACATTATTGACATAATCTTTCAGGTTGATTTGACTTGCAACCATGTTTAAAGAATCTTGATCACCTGCTAAAACGCCCATAAGTGAACCAGTAATGGTTGTAGAACTTGCTCCTGGAACAATTGGAGTAATTGTTCTAGAAACTGGCATAACAGCAACTAAAAAGAAGAATAAAGCACAAAGAATGCCAATGCCGACAAAAAGTACTTTCTTTAATGTAATTTGCATTTCTAACCTCCTTTCCTAAAGAATATTTATGATTATGCTCCTTCGTAGCATGATCCACCGATGAATTCTCTCATGAGTGAATTACATGGGACCCATTCATCAGGCATGTCTTCGAAGTATTTGAGCATTCTCATCAATCTTTCAGCGACAGGGAAGTATTCGCTTTCCGTATCGACAGCTTGTAGAAGTGGCAAAGCATATTTCTTCATGACGCAAAGTTCATAAGAAAGCATTGAGTTATATACATAATCAGCACCTTCTTGAGTGTTATAAATCCATTTGAATTCGCCTCTTCTAACACTTGGCCACATTGAAATGGTTTCTTCAAAAGCAGCATTTCTAAATTTGTAGTCGCGGACAAGTCTTCTTAATAATCTTAAGTCAGTAATACTGACTGGGTTAGTATTATCAAGATTGATTTGAGCTTGTGGAGCAATGAAGATTTTGTATTTTTGATGACGTGGAATAAGAGTGGTCATACGATCATTTAAAGCATGAATACCTTCAATGATAATTGGTTCATCTAAACCAACTTTAAGCTTACGACCCGGAACACGTTTACCAAGTTTAAAATCAAATTGTGGAAGTTGAACTTCCTCACCATTGATTAAATCAACCATGTTTTTATTGAATAATTCAATATCCAACGCTTCGATTGATTCAAGATCTGGTTTACCATCTTCATCTAAAGGTGCTTCAGATTTAGATAGATAATAATCATCTAATGAAATTCTAATTGGTTTAAGACCTCTAGATAAAAGTTCAACTCTTAAGCGGTTAGCAAAAGTAGTTTTTCCAGATGAGGATGGACCAGCAATACAAATTAATCTTATATTGCTATCTGAGACGATTTTTTCACCGAGCTCTGCAAGCATTCTATTATGTCTTGCTTCGCAAAGTTGAATGAAATCGATGACACCATCACGTTGGATGTGACGGTTGATGCCAACGACTGTATCAGCACCAGCAATCTTTGCCCATTCATGTGATTCTTTAAGAGTTTTACCAAAAGTAGGAGCATCTTCAAATGGTGGAATAACACCACCGACTTCGGCTCTTGGATATTGAAGAATCATTCCTGGAGAATAATAGAATAAAGAATATTCTTTTATATAACCAGTTGAGGGGACCATACGGCTGAACATATAGTTGTAATAACCATCGCATTCGTATAAGTGGATGGTTTTTTCTGGACGATATTCCAAAGCGTCGAGTTTGTCATAAAGACGATGTTTCTTATAAATAGAAACAGCTTCTTCTTTAGAATATGTCGTTCTATTAAGTGGATAATCAGCTTCAATAATTTTATCCATTTCTGATTTGACTCTATCAACCATTGTAGGATTAACAAAGACACCGGGATTTAGGATTTGAACGAATACGGAACGAGAAACGTTATAAGCAAAACGAATAACGAGATCTGGATATGCGCGGGCAAACGCCATCGCGACAATATATCTTAAAGATGCTTCGTATATGCGTACGGCATCACCATCTTTAACAGTGAGAAATTCTACTTTAGCGTTGTCGGCTATTTCATAGGTTAATTCTCTTAGACGGTTATTTACTCTAGCGCAGATGATTGAATGATCTTCTTTTTCAAGTAAATCGACAATCTTTACTCTTTTCGTAAAAGTCTTTTCTTTTCCTAAATAACTTACTTTAAAAGACATTAAATATTTGCCTCCCTTTACTAAAATATCATAACTGAGTAAGAGCGGTCTTTGCAAGCGCTTTCTTTGACGCAAATCTTATAAATTAAGATTATCTCTTTACAAAAACACACTTTTTATGGAAAATATATGTGCAATTTTTTATTAGGAGATACAAAATATGTCAAAAGCAATGGTCTACATTCAATCTGGAGGCCCAACATCCGTCATTAATTCTTCTTTATATGGTGCAATCAAAGAAGCTGAGAAACATCCAGAAATTTCTCACATCTATGGTTCACTTAACGGAATCGATGGTTTATTAAATGATAAAATCATTGACTTAGGTAAAGAAGATAAAGAAACAATTGAATTATTCTTACAAACTCCAGGAGCTGTCTTAGGAACAACTCGTCATAAACTTCCAAAAGATCTTCATCATGAAGAATATCAAAGAATCATCGAAACGCTTAAGAAACACAACATTGGTTATGTCTTCGTAAATGGTGGTAATGATTCGATGGATACTTGCTACAAATTATCGTTGTTAGCTAAAGAACTTAACCTTGATATCAAGGTTATGGGAGTGCCAAAAACCGTTGATAATGACTTAGCTGAAACCGACCATTCAAATGGTTTTGGTAGCGCTGCAAAATACGTCATTAACACAACTAGAGAAATCATCGCTGATGCTCAATCTTATGATCGTTATAAAGGTTACATCATCGAAGTTATGGGTCGTAACGCTGGTTGGTTAACAGCCGCTACAGATTTACTTCCTGAAAACGCTCGTCCAGATTTAATCTATTTACCAGAAAATAAATTCGATACTGAAAAATTTGTTAAAGATTTCTCTGATATCTACGAAAAGAAAGGAATCTGCGTTGTCGCTATAAGCGAAGGTCTTGATTTTGAAAGAGATGAAGCGAATGTTAAAGTTGATAGCTTTGGCCATAAACAACTCGGTGGAGCAGGTAGCGATTTAGCTAAACTCCTCAATGCTCGCTTAGGCATCTCAATTCGTGCAATCGAATTATCACTTCCTCAAAGAGCTTTCTCCTTCTTAACATCGAAAGTCGATTCTGAAGAAGCACAAGCTTGTGGTAGAGAAGCCGTTAGACATGCCGTTGAAGGAATGACAGGCCATATGATCGCTATCAAACGTGTCAGCGATTCACCATATAAAGTTGAATATAAACCTGTTGATATTAGCAAAATTGCTAATGTTGAAAGAAAAGTTTCAACTTCAATGATGAAATCCGATTCTCATATGGATGCTTCATTTAGAGCATATTGCGAGCCTCTTATCCAAGGCGAAATTGATGTCAAAATGGAAAAGGGCATCATCAAAACTGCAGTTTTGAAAAAAGTTCGCATTTAACCAATATTTTACAAATGAAAAGTCAAGCAAATATGTTTGACTTTTTTTCTTGCTTTCGCGCATAATATACACATGAAACAAAAATTAGCTAGTTTAAGTGAACTACAAAGAATGCTCTTACTAGCCGCTTTAGTTAGCATTGTTTTAATCGGTTTATCTTGCATAGGTTTAGCCTTTAATCAACCGGGTTGGTTAATTGGTGTTTCTTTAGGATCTTTAGTGGAAATTCTTAGCATCATCCTTTTATATAAAGGAAGCAGCGAAGTTCTTAAAGAACAAAAGCCTGGCATATTTTTGTTATTTTATGGCTTAAGAATGATTTTATTTATTGGCTTAATCGTTGGACTTGTTTTGCTTCAATATAAAGCCAATATTGAGATATTCACTAATTCATTTTGGGGCGCTCTTATCGGCTACACTCCAATGCAATTAATCGTTATTATCGTTTCGATTAGAAATAGAGGTCAAGCAAACAATGGCTAATCTAGATATTGAAAGAATGACCGCATTTAATCCTTCTGGCGAAACCATTATTTTCCTCGCGATTTGCCTTGTTTTAATTGTTTTATTTATCATTGTTGGTATCAAAGCTAAACGCGCTGATCCACTTAAACGTCCTAAAGGATTACTTTTAATTGCTGAGATGTGCGTTGAAAAACTTGATAACTTTGTTAATGAGACAATGGGACCAGGTTTTGATAACTTTGGTGGTATTCTTTTGGGACTTATTCCCACTCTATTTTTGTCGTTTATTATTGGTATTACTGGTCTTCCAACCCCAATGACTAATTTAGCAGTCCCATTTACCTTTGCTTTAGTGACATTCTCACTTATTCATTACACATCAATTCGTTATACGAAAATCAAATATTTCAAACGTTTTGTTGATCCACTTCCAATCTTTTTACCTATGAATTTATTATCGATGTGGGCTCCACTTTTATCGATGACCCTTCGTATGTTTGGTAATGCGGTGGTCGGCTGGGTTCTTCTTGGTCTACTTAATAGTGGTTTAGAATCTTTAAGTGCTAGTTTATTCTCATTTATGAATTCGGGAGCAAATCAAATATTCTTTGTCCCAATTGCCACGCCGCTATTACACGCTTATTTTGACTTATTTTCTGGATTTGTTCAGACGATGGTATTTACTTTCTTAACTTGTTTATTCATCGCTCAAGAACGTCCAGAAGATATAGAAACAGAAACTGTTATGGTTTCTAGAAAGGAGAATGCTTAATGGATCCAGTAATCGGAATGAAGGCTATTGCTGCTGCTATTGCCATCTTCTCATCAGGTTGTTCCTCCATTGGTGAAGGTTTACTTGTTTCAAAGGCTATTGATGGAATGTCAAGAAACCCTGAAATGTATTCAAAACTTCGTTCATCAATGATCATTGGTGCTGCTTTAGTTGAGACTTGTGGTATTTACGCCTTATTAGTCGCAATCTTAATTATCTTTGTTATGTAAGGAGGGCTTTCTTATGAAACGGGCTACAAAAATAATTGGCTTAACTTTGTTAGCTTCCCCGTTACTAATAGCCTGCGATGGAGCGATATCGAAAGATGACTTCATCTCAAAGCTATTTCCTAACGTTTGGGATGCATTAGCGACATTTTTAGCATTTATCGTGCTTCTTTTAGTCGCATTTTATTTCGCTTATAAACCTATCAAAAAACTCATCAAAAAACGTGGTGATTATGTTGAAGGTAAGATTAAAGATGCTGATGAAAAAGAAAAACAAGCTAATGAAAAACTTTTACAAGCCGATAAAAAGATTAAAGATAGCAATGTTGAAGCCATGTCTATCATTGAAAAAGCCCAAGAAGATGCCCTCTTAGAAAAAGAACGTATTGCATTAGAAGCAAAGAAAGTTCGTGAAGAAGAAGTTAAGAAAGCTAAAGAACAAATCGCTCAAGAAATCGAAACGAGCAAAGATGAGGTTCATAAAGAAATCGTTTCAGTTGCTTTAGATGCCTCAAAGAAAGTTTTATCTAGAGAAGTTAATTCGAAAGATAACGAAAAATTAATCGATGATTTTATCAAGGATTTAGATAAATAATGGAATCGCAAATTTCTAAATATGCTTCCGCGATTGTAAGCATCGCTAAAGAGGAGAAAAAATGTGAACAATATAAGTCCGCATTCCTTTCACTTTTAGATGTTTTTAAAGACAATCCTGAAGTAATGAAATATTTAGAATCTTATTTTGTTTCCGATGAAGAAAAATTCGAAATTATCGATGAATTAGCTAAACCTTATAAAAGTAAAAATCTCTGCAATTTCCTCAAATTACTTGCAAAAAAACATTTAATTTACAAATTCAAAGATATTGTCAAAGAAGTCTTAAAATTGCTTAATGAAGAACTTAATATCGATGATGGATTTTTATATTCCACTGAGAAATTATCTTCTAGCCAAATCGAAAGAATTGAAGAAGCAATTGGTAAAAGACTTGGTCATAAGGTTGAACTTAAAAACATAATTGATGAAAGATTAATCGGCGGTGTTCGTGTCGTTATTCACGATCACGTCTTTGATGGATCGCTCAATTACAAAATTGAAACACTTAAAAATAATCTTAAAGAAAGGAGAACTAACTAATGAAAGTAAATTCATCAGAAATTTCGGCTTTGATTAAAAAACAAATTCAAGATTTCTCCTCGAAAGTGGAATCTAACGATGTTGGTACTGTTATCACAGTTGGTGATGGTGTTGCTTTGGTTTATGGTCTTGATAAAGCAATGCTTGGCGAACTCGTTGAATTTCCACATGGAATTTATGGCATGGTCATGAATCTTGAAGAAGAAAATGTTGGCTGTGTCCTTTTAGGAAGCGATACCGAAATTAAAGAAGGCGATTTAGTTAAACGCACAAAAAGAGTAGTGGAAGTCCCTGTTGGTGATAACTTACTTGGTAGAGTTGTTAATGCTCTTGGTCAACCAATCGATGGTTTAGGCGATATCAAAGCAAATAAAACGCGTCCAGTTGAAAGAATTGCTCCAGGCGTCATGTATCGTAAAAGCGTTGATACACCTTTACAAACCGGTATTAAAGCTATCGATGCGATGATTCCAATTGGCAGAGGTCAAAGAGAACTTATCATTGGCGATCGTCAAACTGGTAAAACCGCTATTGCAGTTGATACAATCATTAATCAACGTGATCAAAATGTTAATTGTATTTATGTTGCTATCGGTCAAAAGAATTCAACCGTTGCATCAATTGTTGATAAATTAAATAAAGCTGGAGCTATGAAATATACAGTCGTAGTTTCCGCAACCGCTAGTGAACTTGCTCCACTTTTATATCTTGCTCCATATTCTGGTATGGCTATTGCTGAAGAATGGTTAGAGCAAGGAAAAGATAGTCTTATCATTTTTGATGATTTATCTAAACACGCTGTCGCATATCGTACACTCTCTTTATTATTAAAGAGACCAAGTGGACGTGAAGCTTATCCAGGTGATGTTTTTTATCTTCATTCTCGTTTACTTGAACGCGCTTGTAAACTTGATAAAAAATATGGTGGAGGTTCAATTACCGCTCTTCCAATCATCGAAACTCAACAAGGTGATATCTCGGCTTATATTCCGACAAATGTCATCTCAATTACCGATGGTCAAATATTCTTAATGACCGATTTATTCAATGCTGGTCAAAGACCTGCTATTGATTCTGGCTTATCAGTTAGCCGTGTTGGCAGTGCTGCTCAAATTAAAGCGATGAAGCAAGTTGCTAATTCACTTAAGATTGAACTTGCTAATTACCGTGAACTTCAAGCTTTCTCACAATTTGGTTCAGATTTAGATGCTTCAACTAAAGCCGTCTTAAATCATGGTGCGATTCTCATGGAGATTTTAAAACAAAATCAATATGATACATATCCAGTAGACCGCCAAATCGTGGAATTATATGCTGCAAAAAATAAATTTTTAGAACATCTTCCTGTAACCCAAGTTAAGGAAGTACTTAATAAACTTTATTCTCATTTATCTACTTCTCATAAAGAGATTTTAGCTGAATTATTAGAGAAGAAAGCAATCTCAGAAGAACTTGAAAAAGAATTAAATTCAGTTCTTAAAAAATTCTTTGAATCGATTAAATAAATATGGCCCAATCACTTCATAAAACAAAAAGAAGAATTGCATCTGTTAATTCGACAAAAAAGATAACGAAAGCGATGGAACTAGTCGCGACTGTTAAACTTAAAAGGTTTAAAAACGTTATGCTTGAAAACGAAGCATATGCAAATGAACTAGTGAATATAATTCACCATCTTTTTGAGCACATTGAAAGTGAAGAAAATCCATATTTAATCGAATCAAAATCTAATGTTGATTTATATATTGTCATTTCATCTAATTTAGGATTATGCGCATCTTATAATAACAACATTTATAACTTTGTTATGAATAATGTTAATAAGGAAAACTCACTCATTATCCCAATTGGTTTTAAAGGTCAAACATTCCTTAAAAGAGAAAGTTATAACCTTGATGAAAGTTATGTCGATATTAATGAAAGACTACACTATGGCGATATTCGTAAATTAGGACAATATATTACAAAAGAATTTATAAATGGAAAATATCGTTCCATCAGATTAATTTATACTCACTATGTGAATTCGCTTAAATTCGTTCCTGAAGAAATGTTTATTTTCCCAATTAAAAAAGTCGATGGAAAAACAAATATTGGTTATGAGCCTATCTTTGATCCCGATGCCAAGACCTTGATCGATGAACTCATTCCAATATATGTTGCATCAAATCTTTATCACAAAATCATTGAATCGCAAGTATCCGAGCAAGCCAGCCGTAGAACGGCGATGGAAAACGCCAATGATAATGCTGATGAAATTATCGACAAACTTACTCTTGAATACAACAAAGCTCGTCAAGCGGCTATTACGCAAGAAATCAGCGAAGTTGTATCGGGATCTATTAATAAATAGGAGGCAAAGATTATGGACAAAAATATCGGACACGTTGTACAAGCTGTCGGTCCAATTATCGACGTTCGTTTCAAAGATGAACATTTACCTGAATTATTAACTGCCTTGGTAGTTAAACTTCCTAACGAAAAAACTCTTACCTTAGAAGTTGCTCAGCATATTGGTGACGATATCGTTAGATGCGTCGCTATGGGACCAACCGAAGGTATTCTTAGAGGTTTAGATGTAATTGACACAAATGCTCCAATTACCGTTCCGGTTGGTAAAGATACATTAGGTAGAATGTTTAACGTTTTAGGTGAACCAATCGACGAGATTAAAGATGATAAAAAATTCACTAAACGTAACCCAATTCACCGCAAATCCCCAACATTTAAAGATCAAAACGTTGCTACAGAAATGCTAGAAACAGGTATTAAAGTTATCGATTTACTTTGCCCATATCTTAAGGGCGGTAAAGTTGGACTATTCGGTGGTGCTGGTGTTGGTAAAACCGTCTTAATTCAAGAACTTATTCATAATATTGCAACTGAGCAAGATGGTATCTCTGTCTTTGCTGGTGTTGGTGAACGTAGCCGTGAAGGTAACGATTTATATTATGAAATGAAAGCTAGTGGTGTTCTTGCTAAAACTGCTTTGGTCTTTGGACAAATGAATGAACCGCCAGGAGCAAGAATGAGAGTAGGCTTATCCGCTTTAACAATGGCCGAATATTTCCGTGATGTTGAACATCAAAATGTCCTTTTGTTCATTGATAATATCTTTAGATTTACCCAAGCTGGTAGTGAAGTCTCTGCTTTATTAGGTAGAATGCCTTCTGCTGTTGGTTATCAACCAACACTTGCTACTGAAATGGGTCAACTTCAAGAAAGAATTACTTCAACTAAGGATGGTTCTATTACCTCCGTTCAAGCGATTTATGTTCCAGCTGATGACTTAACTGATCCGGCTCCTGCAACAACCTTCTCACATCTTGATGCGAAGACCGTTCTTGATCGTAATACTGCCGCTTTAGGTATTTATCCAGCGGTTGATCCACTAGATTCAACTTCAAATATTCTTGATCCAAATATTGTTGGTAAAGAACATTACGAAGTAGCTCGTGAAGTTCAACAAATTTTACAAAGATATAAAGAACTTCAAGACATCATTGCTATTTTAGGTATGGATGAACTTTCTGAAGAGGATAAGCTTATCGTCAATAGAGCTCGTCGTATTCGTAATTTCTTATCTCAACCATTCCACGTTGCCGAAGGCTTCAGTGGATTTAAAGGAAAATATGTTCCAATTAAAGATACAGTTCGCTCTTTTAGAGCAATCTTAGATGGAAAATATGATCATTATCCTGAAAGTGCCTTCTTATATGCTGGCACAATTGAAGATGTTGAAGCTAAAGCAGGAGAAAATAAATAATGTCTTTTAAACTTGTAATTATTTCACCTAAAGGTGTCTATCTTGATAAAGAGGTAGAATCTTTAAGCGTGAAATTAACAAGTGGTTATCGCACAATTTTATCTCATCATGCTGATTTAATCGGGGCTTTAGCTTATGCTCCAATGCATTATGTTGAAAATGGTAAAACGTATTTTTACGCCATTCATGGTGGAGCAATATCAATCAAAGATAATAAAGTGAACTTAATTGTTAATGCAGTTGAGGCTAAACACGATATTGATATCAACCGTGCTAAGCAGGCAAAAGATAGAGCAGAGAAACGTTTATCTAATAAAAAAGATGATATTAATCTCGATGTTAAAAGAGCCGAAGCTGCTCTAGCAAGAGCCATCGCTAGAATAAAGACATATGAAGAAAATTAAAGGATGCAAATGCATCCTTTTATAATACTTTAGAAATCGTGTCACTATTAGTTTCGCTTGTAACAACAAATTCTAATCTTGAATATTTTCCCTTTGCGCTTTTTCCGCATAATTTAAGATGAAGCATACCATCTTCAACATAATTCGAAACTATTACTTTCCGCTTTGATGATTTAACTTTTTCTTCTATTTTGGATTTATATAATTCCATTAATAATTGATTTGAGAAATCAAAATATACATAAGCAAATTCTCGATTTATAAAATCAATGTTAAATACATCGCCTTGAGTGTATGAAACATTGCCGACTTTATAATGTGAATTCATATAATTGAAAAAGGCATTTTGAGTTTTCATGTAAGAATCTCGATTAACATATTCCACTTCTTTGTTATTAACGATTGCTAAAGCAGGGAGCGATAATTCGCCATTTTTAAAGAATAAATCTTTATATTTTTCAGATAGTTCATTTAATGCTTCTCGATCTTGACTTTCATCGAATTTATAAATTAGCGCTTTTGATTTAATTAAATATTCATCCATTATTGGAGAAAATGTCTCGCAACTAGAACATCCTTTATTAGTGAAATAAACAGCAAAACTCGCATTAATTTCTAAATTTGTGGATATTTTATCTACTTCTGGAGCAGCATATTGATTATCTAAATCGGTCAATAAAGCATCGACATTCATTGCTAAAGAAATCTTATTTTCCATGCTTGAACATGATGAAACAAACATCAATGTTAAGCTTAGTCCCAATAACGATAATAACTTTTTCATACTTCTTAGTGTATAATAGCATTATAGATGAAATTTTGTCATTGCTATTTAAAAAACGAATAATATAATTATTTGCTTGTTAGGAGGTTAAACTATGAATTTATGGCATCGTGCTGACCCCACCCAAATTAAACCCGAGAGTTTTTTAGCTTGTATTGAAATTCCTCAAGGTTCTAAAAATAAATATGAACTTGATAAATATTCAGGAGCTTTAAAACTTGATCGTATTTTATATACATCAACTCACTACCCACATAACTATGGTTTTATTCCAAGAACATACGCTGATGATGGTGACCCATTAGATGTTTTAGTCATCTGCTCTGAACCAATCGTTCCCCTTGCTCTTGTTGAATGTTATCCAATTGGAATGCTCGAAATGATCGATAGTGGATCAAAAGACGCGAAGATTATTGCAATTGCTAAAAATGACCCTGTTTACAATTCGTTTTCTGATATCAAACAAATTCCAAACCATATCCTTCAAGAAATTAAACACTTCTTTGTTGTCTATAAACAACTCGAAGGAAAAGAAACAATCGTCAATAATATCCGTGGCCGAATGATGGCGATGGATGTTATCAATCAATGTATCGAAGCATATAAAGTTAAATTTAATAGCTTAGATAAATAATTGGAAGCGCAGCTTCCTTTTTTAATTATGATTCATATAATCCTTTATCATCCTGAAATACCACAAAACACCGGAAACATTTTAAGAACCGCGATGGCAACTAATTCTAAAGTTCACATCATAGGTCCTATTCCTTTTGAATTAAATGATAAAGCTCTTAAAAGATCTGGAATGGATTATTTAAAAGATGCCGATTATGTCTTATATGCTTCATATGAAGAATTTAATGAAAAATTCAAAGATAAAAATATTTATTATGTAACAAAATATGGCACTCATTTATATTCGGAGCCATTATTTGAAAATGTCTTAGATGATGTTTACATCATGTTTGGAAGAGAATCAACTGGAATCGATAAAGAAATATTATCTAAAAACAAAGAAAAAACATTGCGTATTCCAATGCTTTCTACCGCTCGAAGTTTGAATTTATCAAATGCAGTTGCAATCGTAACTTATGAAGTTTTAAAACAACAAAAGTTTCCTGATTTAGCAACTTTTGACATGATTAAAAAATATAAAATTTAATTGCAGCGAACTGCACTTTCAAATAAAGATATTGTTTCCTTACGAATATTGTTGAGCTTAATATTAGAATAATTCTTTATTAAAGCTTCACCAAGAACATGTCCTCGTCGGACATTTTTCTTTTTGGTATAAGTAACTTCTCCGGTAGTGGCTCTAGAACATAAAAGAGCTATTTCGGCTGCTGAAAGTAGTTCGTTTTCGGTTGGCTTTTTATTAGCGATGACTAGATGTGCTCCTGATTTATCTTTGATGTGGAGCCAAGTAAATTCGCGGTCAATTTTCATAACAAAAGAAAGAAAGTCGTTTTGAGAGGCATTTCTACCAAAATAGATGATTGTTCCATTAAGATTAACCTTCCAAGGACGATTAACAATTGTTGGCTTAATTTCTTTCTTCTTTTTAGTATTTGAATAGGTTGAAACTAATTCGTCTTTTTTATGTTCATTCGCCTTATCAAATTCTTCTTTTATTTCTAAGAATTCTTCCTCTTCTTTTTTGGCGGTTTCAATATTTAATTCCGCCCTCTTAATTGTCTCTTTCGCTTTCCTAACTTTCTTATAAAATTGTTGTGCATTTTCGAGTAAAGTTTTTGCAGAATCTAATTCGATATTTTCGTTTTTAAAATTATAAGAATTTTGATGCGATTTTAAGTCTAAACCCGAAGCAAAAATATCATCAGCAATTTCTTGATATATAAGAGTTTTGCTGGCGATTTTTATATCATTTTCAATAGCTTTTTGCTTACGAATAGCCCCTTTAATTTTCGAATCTAAATATTTGTTAAAAGTTGAGTATTTTTCTTTGATTCTTATCTCGTATTCTTCGTTGATTTTTGTTTGTAGCAATTCATCATTAATTTGGATTTCGCCATCGATCAATTTTTCATTATCTAATTCAATGAATTTTTGACCTTTTTGTAAGTTGCGATTTTTGTTAGAAAAATAAGCATCAAATATATTTTTATTTTCATCTAAAATAATAAGATTGGGTTGGCTTGGAATTAGTTCAACAATCAGATCAAAATCAACAAAATTATCTAGTGAAAACATCTTTAATTTAATTATTAAATCGTTATTCGATAACTCAATATCTTTAATCTGAGTTTTTCCAAAATGCTTTCGATATCTTAATAGAAACGAATTTTCAAAACTAGAGAAAAATAAATCATTGCTTCCTTTGAATAGAATAGGCATTTTTGGATTTAGATCGATTATTAGAACTTCTTTCGATTTTTCCATAAAAGGAAAGACAATTGTTTTATTGTTTAAAAGAAGTGGTGAATATAATTTTTCATCAATGATTTCATCACGTAATTTTTGAATGTAATTTTGATATGAAGAATGTGATAAACGCATAAAATCATTATAAAGATATCCTAATTCTCAAGCAATTATATTGTTGTTTAATTATGTAATTGATAAGCTTGGAAGTTTTATTTATAATAAAAAATATGAAACGTGGATTACTAATTATTATGTCTGGCCCTAGCGGAGTTGGTAAGGGCACCATTAGAGAAAAACTAATGGAAGATAAATCACTCAACCTATTTTATAGTGTCTCAATGACAACTCGAGCTCCTCGCCCTGGAGAAGTCAATGGACGCGAATATTATTTTGTTAGCAAAGAAGAATTTCAAAAAAATATTGATAATGGAAATCTTTTAGAATGGGCTGAATTTGTTGGAAATAGATATGGCACTCCTAAAGATAAAGTCGAAAAGATGAGAAACGAAGGTAAAAACGTTCTTTTAGAAATTGATGTTAATGGAACCAGCCAAGTTCTCTCTAAATTAGATAAAAATGATGTAATTTCTGTTTTTATTGCTCCTCCTTCTATTGAAGAACTTGAAAGAAGACTTAAAGGTCGTTCAACTGAAAGTGATGAAGTTATTAAAAATAGAGTCGCTCAAGCTGCTCGCGAATTATCCCAAAAAGATAATTATCGATTCGTTGTTATAAATGATGATTTAGAACAAGCTGTTGAAGATTTTAGAAAACTAATTATTAATAATTAAGGAAATTAGGGCATGAAGTTGCTTGAGGTTTTAGTTGAAAGAAAAGCCAATACACTTAATCGCCCTTTTTCTTATGTCTATGACTTAGATAAAAATATCGGAGTAGGATTTCGTGTTTTGGTTCCTTTTGCCCATAAAGATATCATTGGTTATGTAATAGGCGTTAAAGAAGAATATAAATCTCTTGAAGAACTTGAAGAAGAAATGGGCTTTAGAATTGATAAAGTCAAAGACGTTTTAGATGAAAAACCGTTGTTAAATGAGGAATTATTGCAGTTATCTAATGAAATTGCTGATCATTATTTAGCACCTTTAATAAGCGTTCTTCAAACGATGCTCCCTTCTTCGCTTAAACCAGCATCGTCGGCTTTAAAAGGGCCAAAGATTGCTTATGACATTTATGTCAAATTAATTAATGATACCGAAGAAGGATTAACTCCAAAACAAATTGAACTCGTTAGACTTCTTAGACATAGTGGTCGCATTTTAAAAAAAGACTGTAAATCTCCTTCAATAGTTCAAAAATTATATGAAAAGAAAATCATTGATTTTGAAAAAGAAGAAAAAGTTCGTTTAGAAATTCCTGAATATAAAAAAGAACATAAACGTAATTTAACTGATGAGCAAAAAGTAGCGGTGCAATCTATTTTAGCAACCGATAAGACTGTCACTCTTTTAGAAGGCGTAACTGGTTCAGGTAAAACGGAAGTTTATTTAACTTTATCTGAAAAGGTATTAGCAAGCGGTAGAAACGTTTTGATGCTTGTTCCTGAAATATCTTTAACTCCTGTAATGGTCGAATATTTCCAAAGAAGATTCTCTGGTGATGTTGCAATATTACATAGTGAATTAACTCCAGCTGAAAAATATGATGAATATCGTCGTATCTCACGTGGAGATTGCCATGTTGTGGTTGGTGCACGTAGTGCAATATTTGCTCCATTAAGTAACATTGGCTTAATTATTTTAGATGAAGAACATACCGAATCTTATAAACAAGACTCACTTCCTTTTTATCATGCTAGAGAAGTGGCGATTATGAGGGCTAAACATTTTAATTCAAAAGTCATCTTAGGAAGCGCAACTCCATCTTTAGAATCAAAAGCCAGGGCTATGAAAGGTGTTTATCATTACGCTTCTCTTCCAAATCGAATCAATAAACAAGAGCTCCCAAAAACAACTATTGTTGATATGTCGAAAGCTTATTCATTTTCTCGAGACTCATCGATGTTTTCTAAATATCTAATTGAACAATTAAGAGGAGTTTTAGAAAGAAAAGAACAAGCAATTCTATTAATTAATAGAAGAGGGCATTCTGGTTATATTACTTGTCGTAGTTGCGGTCATATTATTAAATGTCCAAATTGTGGAATTGCTTTAACTTATCACCGTGAAGATAACATGCTTAAATGTCATCATTGCGGACACGTTGAATTAAATGTTGAAACTTGTCCTGAATGCGGATCAAAATATTTATCTCGTTCAGGTTTTGGTACCGAAAGAATCGTTGATGAAGTTGTAAAACTTTTCCCAAATGCTCGCGTCCTTAGACTTGATAGCGATGTTGGAGAAGTTCGCAATAATATCGCTAAAACTATTGAAGCTTTTGCTAATCAAGAAGCCGACATATTAGTTGGCACCCAAATGATTGCTAAAGGCCATGATTTTCCCAATGTCACTTTAGTAGGCATTGTTTTAGCAGATATTGGTCTATCCTTACCATCTTTTAGATCAACCGAAAGAGCCTTCCAACTTATAACTCAAGCCGTTGGTCGAAGTGGTAGGGCTGATAAAGAAGGACAAGCAATCATTCAAACATTCAATCCTTATCACTATGCAATTCGTTTAGGAAGCAAACAAGATTATGCTGCTTTCTTTAACAAAGAAATGTCAGTGAGAAAAATATCACAATATCCACCTTATACATTTTTAACAAGTTTAGAAATAATTGGCAAAAACGAAGAAATAGTTTCCGATATCATTTCAAAGATTTGTCGTGATATCCTCGATCAAAATTTTGAAAATGTTTCAGTTTTAGGCCCTGTTGAGCCGTTTATCGCATATGAGAATAATAATTATCACCGAATTATATTAATAAAATATAAAAATTATGATAAAATCAACGACTATCTAAAGAAGGTACTTGAATCACTTAAAAATAAATCGCAAATCAACGTTAAAGTTAATGTTGATCCATATGATTTCTAGGAGGCAAATATATGGTAACAATTTCTATTTATGGATTAGATCAATATACAGTTGGTCATTATTCAAAAGAACACACTAAAAATTTAGCAAACTTACTTGAAGTAAATGAAGATGATTTATCATTTTATTCTCCAGATGCTTTAGTTTTTCATAACGGAGTAGAACAAACAAGCTGGAACGCTATTGTTAAAGTTAATGCTCCTGAAGCTTGTGAAGCTAATGAAGCAAAGGTTGCTAAATATCTACTTGAGACCTTGAAAGAATTCTCAATTAATTTACAACTTGAATTCTATTATTATCATCGTCATCATCATTATGAACACATCAACAAAGATTATCCTCGCTTTATAAAAGAAGATAATATCGTCGATGTTGAAGATGAAGAATATCAAGAAGGCGATGAACTTTATGAAGGAAATATTTTTGAAAACTTCGAAGAAAAACTTGCCGAAGCCGCGAATTTAAGAAAGGAAGAACATCATCACGATCACGAATGTGATTGCGATCATGATCATCATAAACATTAATGGTTGAAGTTCGCTTTGCTGCTAAAATTGTTTATCTTGTTATCTTCGAAGGTCGAACCTATTTAGACGCCATCGATGAAATTTTTCCTGATGAAAGAAAAATATTTCAATCGAGCAATCTATCAGTAGCATTAGCTAAAGAAACAATTCGCCATTTTTATTTATATGAAAACATCATTAATGAATTAAAAATTGATTTAAATTCCAAACAAAAATCCCTTGTTTATGTCGCTTTAAGCGATATTTTTTATTCAAAATTACTTAATACGAATAATTTAATTTCATTTTTGCAAGGTGAGATTCCAGCCGATGAATATAAGAAATTATTACCCCTTTTAAAAAGAAAAGAACCTTTAGAGGATATGATCTCTTTTGAAAAAGACACCAATTTTTATTATGCGACAAAATATAATGTTCCAATTTGGCTTGCCCATATGTGGCGAAAACATTTTGGGGATGAATTAACTAAAGATTTCTTAGAATCATCTTTGAAACATAATTTGCAACATTATGTCGTCAATACTTTTAAATCATCAACTGAACGTCTTTTATTAAAATATCCTGATTTTTCATCTCCATTTGAAGATTCTTTAATTTATAAAGGCAACAAACGTTATCAATTAACTCCTGAATTTAAAAACGATGAATATATCGATGTTAAAATGGGTTTTAAAAACATCATTGATAATTTATATAATCCCTTCGATGAAGTCTTACTTTATTCGGGATATGACGATGATTTTGTTAAAGCTGAGATTATTAAAACTAATGGAAAACAAGGACTAAATGTCGTTGTTCCTTCCTTAAATAAGAGAGCAGAATTAATGCGATTTATTCGCGTTAACGATATTCATAATGTCAATTTATTTGAAGCAAATGATATTTATGCTATGAAAGCAGGGGTGTCTTATAAAGTTGACACTGTTATTGTTTTTCCAAAATCAACTCGTTTTGACATCATCTCTAAATATCCTGATTTCTTGCTTCATTTTGATCGCGACGATATCGATGAAATACTTGATGGAGAAAAGAAAGCTTTAGAGCTTTGCTTTGATTATGTAAATGAAGATGGAACTCTTGTTTATATCGTTAATACATTTAATAAGAAAGAATCTAAACTTATCATCGAGGAGTTTTTAGTCAATCACCCTGATTTTGTTTTAGATCGTGAAGAACAATTAATTCCAACTCATCCATTTGAAACTACAATGTATTATGCATTTATGCATAGAAAGGCGACTAGCAATGATTAATTTATATGGACAAGAAATGTCTAAACTTGAACAAATCATGTTAGAAAGAGGCCAAAAGAAATATCGAGCCACGCAGCTTTTCACTTGGATTTACGAAAAGAAAGCCAAGAGTTTTGATGAGATGAGCGATGTTTCTAAATTATTCCGTGATGAACTTAACCGTGACTTTTGTTTAACACTTCCAAAAATTTATAAAAAGCAAGAATCTAAAGATGGTACGATTAAACTACTTCTTGAATTAGAAGATGGTTCTAAAGTTGAAACTGCTTTAATGCCATATAATTATGGCAACGCCATCTGCGTATCTTCTCAAGTAGGTTGCAATATGTCTTGTGCATTTTGTGCAAGTGGATTGCTAAAAAAGAAAAGAAATCTTGAAGTTCATGAAATTGTTGGCCAAGTTATAGTGATGAATGAGCTTTTGGCTCAAAAAGATAAAAGAGTCACTCACGTTGTCGTAATGGGAACGGGCGAACCATTTGATAATTATGATAATGTTATCGATTTTATTCGCATCATCAACCACCCTAAAGCATTAGCAATTGGAGCTAGACATATTTCTGTTTCCACTTGTGGAATTGTTCCTGGAATACGTAAATATGCTAAAGAAGGACTCCAATCCAATTTAGCAATTTCTTTACATGCTCCAAATGATGAAATTAGAAATCAAATAATGCCAATTTCAAAATTCTATAAGATGAACGAACTTATGGATGCAGTTAAATATTATGAAAAAGAAGCTGGTCGAAGAGTAACTTTTGAATATATTATGCTTAAAGATGTTAACGATTCTCTTGAATGTGCTGAACAATTAGTTAAACTAATTAAAGGCACACTTGCTTATGTGAATCTTATTCCATATAACCCAGTGGATGAGAAATCTTTTAAAAGAAGTGATGATAAACAAGTTCATAAATTCTTCTCTTATTTAATGCAACATGGAGTTAATACTACAGTTAGAAAAGAATTTGGAAACGACATAGATGCCGCCTGCGGGCAATTAAGAGCAAAGGAAGTACATGAGGGGAACTAAATATAAAGGTCAATTTGGATCAAAGACTGATATTGGTTGCGTTAGAGAAAATAATGAAGACCAAGCAGTTGCTTTAATCAATGCCTCTGGCAATGTTTTACTTTGCGTTTGCGATGGTATGGGTGGTCATAATAAAGGTGAATACGCTTCAAAACTTGCTATCGATACAATCAGTAAA
Organism: uncultured Erysipelotrichaceae bacterium; assembly: GCA_946612405.1. Next base: position 28,651 of record CAMOEQ010000001.1, read on the forward strand.
GAATTTAGAAAGAAAAATGGTTTTTTAACATCTTTCTCCTTAGGTCAATGGATTGGTCGAACAATGCGCAAAGTTAATAAGATCATTTTTGATGAAGCTCAAACAAAAGATGATTATAAAGAGATGGGCACAACCATCAATCTTGTAATTTTATATTCCGATTTCGTTTACGTAGTAAATGCTGGTGATTCAAGAGCTTATTTTGTTAATAAAAAAGAAATGCAACGTTTAAGCGAAGACCAAACATATGTCGATTATCTTTATCACACAGGAAAGATTACCAAAGAAGAGATGGAAACATCTTCTCAAAGACATATTTTAATGAACGCGGTTGGAACGTTCCCATCAGTTAGTTTTGATTATAAGATTTATCCAAATAATGGTTTACCAATATTAGTTTGTTCTGATGGGCTTTATAACAACGCTACTGAAGCTGAAATTCATAGTGCTCTATCTACAAATGAAAGAGTTGATCAAAAGATTGATACATTAATTGGCATCGCCAAAAGCAATGGCGGTTCCGATAACATCGGAATAGCCTATTGGGAGGTAAATAAACGTGATTAAGATTGGTGATCGAATCGACGATAGATATCGCATTACTTCTCGAATTGGCACTGGTGGTATGGCCGAAGTTTTTGAAGCCCATGACCAAGTTTTAAAAAGAACAGTCGCTATAAAAATCATGCGTGAAGATTTATTAAAATTCCCTGAAAATGTTACTCGTTTTGAAAATGAGGTAAGGGCTTGTGCAGCAATGCATCATCCAAACATTATCCAAGTTTTTGATCAAGGCGTTTATGAATCTCGCCCATATATGGCTTATGAATATATCAAAGGTCAAACTTTGTTTGAAAAGATTGAATTTTTAACTCAAATTCCGGCTTTTGAAGCATGTGAAATAATGTGTCAACTTCTTGATGCCGTTAGTTATATTCATCATAATGGAATTATCCATCGCGATATTAAACCTCAAAACATTTTCTATCTTCCAAATGGAACAATTAAATTATCCGATTTTGGAATCGCTGTTGATCAAAACGTAAATGAAACTAGATCGGAAGAAGGAATTATCGGTTCAGTCTTTTATTTAGCTCCTGAAGTTTGTGCAGGTAAACCTGCTACATATCAATCTGATATTTATTCTCTTGGAGTTACTTTCTTCCAACTTGTTACAGGAAGACTTCCTTATGAACAAGGTCACGCGATCGATATTGCTATTGCTCATATTAAAAAACCATTCCCAAGTGTGACAAAATTTAATCCTGAAATTTCTAAAGAAATTGATAAAATTATTCAAAAAGCTTGTAAAAAGAATCTTAAAGATCGATATAAAAGTGCTGATGAGATGCTTAATGCTCTTAAATGTGCAATGCAAAATAAAGATAATTTCAAACAAAAGAAAAACATCTTTCAAAGGATATTTGGATTTAAATAATGGAAGGTAAAATTCTTTCTACTCTTGGTGGCGTTTATGTCGTTTATGCTGAGGGTGTAAATTATCGACTTTTCCCAAAAGGTATATTTAGACATAAAAAACAAAGACTAGTTGTAGGGGACAATGTCTTTTTTAATGAAAACGAGATGGTCATCGAAGTTATTTATGATCGTAAAAATGAACTTATTAGACCAAAAGTTGCTAATGTTGATACGCTTCTAATAACGATGTCGGTTATCGAACCAGAATTATCAATTGAACTTCTTTATAAATTTTTGACGTATGCAAATATGAATTCAATTCCAGCTTCGGTCGTTTTTACAAAAGTCGATAAATTAAACGATTTCACTCATTTAAATGAGATTAAAAACGATTTACTTAAATTAGGTTATAATGTCTATTATTTATCTAAAGATAAAGATGATGAATTAAATCGTTTGATTAAAGATATTGAAAATAAAAGCGTTGTCTTCATGGGACAAACCGGAGTTGGTAAATCATCTGCGATAAATCACATCGAAGAAAATTTTGAACGTAAAATTGGCGAATATTCTTTAGCTCTTGGAAGAGGAAAACACCAAACTAAAGAAGTCATATTCTTGCCATTTAAAAACGGATTTATTGGAGATACTCCAGGATTTTCATCACTCGATTTAAATTTATTCAAAGAAGATTTAGCTCAATATTTCCCTGGTTATACTTCTTTATATACCGAGTGTTATTTCTCAAATTGTCTACATCAAAACGAAAAACAATGTAAAATAAAAGAGGAAATATGTAATGGAAACCTTTCTAAAGAAGGTTATGAAGCATATATTAAATTGCTAAATTCTCTTCCATATAAATCCACGAGGTATGATAAATGAAACAATACGTCTCACCTTCATTATTAGCTGCTAATAAGTCTCATCTATTTGAAGAGATTAAAACTGCAGAAGCTAGTGGTGCTGAATATATCCATTGGGACATTATGGATGGAAAATTTGTTCCTAATGTTTCTTTTAAAGCTAGCGAAGTAAAAGCTTTCTCTAAAACCCATAAGATGATTAATGATGTTCACATAATGGTCGCCGATCCAAAAGTTGAATCGACATTATTTGTTTCATGTGGAGCAAATTTAGTTACCTTCCATATCGAAGCCGTAGAATCGCTTGATGAAGCTATTCAAATAATCGATAAATTACATTCATTAAAATGCAAAGCTGGAATATCAATTAAACCAGCGACAAAAGTCGACGCTATTATTCCTTTGCTTGATAAAGTTGATTTAGTTTTAGTGATGTCTGTTGAGCCAGGAAAAGGTGGCCAAAAATTCATGCCAATGGCTCTTAGAAAAATTAAACTTTTGCGAAAAATCATCGACAAAAACCGTTTAAATTGTTTAATTGAAGTTGATGGTGGTATCAATGATGTTACTGGTAAAAAGTGCCGCAAAGCAGGGGCTGATATTCTCGTTGCAGGATCATATTTGTTTGGTCATGATAATTTCGATGAAAGGGTTAAATTACTTCGATGATTTCTCCTAATGCTATTTGGATTTTTTCTCTAGCTGGAATCGGTGTTGTATCTTTGATTCTTTTATCTTTTTTATTGCTTAATTCTTCACTTAGAGGTAAAGAATTTTCTTTATTAAGAAATTTTCCGTTTGAATTTGGAAAGATGAATCCGAACGTCTTTAATGTTTTTAAGACATTGATGTTCATTTTATCTGGCTTAGCATTCTCCCCATTATTTTTTATTAGTCCATTAATGAAAGATTTTGGTGATTTAGGATTTCTATGCATTTTAATTACTTGTGTATTTGGATTAAACGCAATCTGCAATTGCTTTTTATTTTTCTTTGATGTTAGATACACGAAAACTCATATGGCTTTAGTGACTATTTCAATGTCTCTAACTTTGTTAGCAACCGCTTTATCAACTCTCATTTCCATTTTAGTTTATAAATCTTATTTGGATATGAATGATAATCATCTATCTTCACTAGTTTTAGCAATTGCATGTGGAATATTATCTCTTGGAATGATCTTCTTAATTTTCAATCCAAAATTATCGAATTGGGCTAAATTAAAAGAAAACGTTTCAAGCGATGGCGAAAAATCATATAGTCGCGGAAAAGTATTTATCTTAGCTTTATCTGAATGGATTACGATAGGGGTATCTCTAATTGGAGAGATTCTCTTCTTAATAACTCTAATTAAATAAAAGAAAAAGGATGCTCAGCATCCTTATCTTTTTAAACAACACAGCTTATTTCGCGTTTTTGAGTAAAGCACGATGGGCTCTAGCTGTCATCTTAACGGTGACAGTTTTACCATTTATGTTGATTTTGAATTTTTGTAAGTTAGCGTTCCAAACACGACGAGTAGCAATGTTAGAGTGTGAACGAGCATTACCGCTCTTTGGTCCGACTCCGGAAATTTGGCATCTTCTTGACATAATTTTAACCTCTTTTTATAAAAGCATTGTGTATTTTATCAAAACTATTTAAAGTTGTAAACTAAAGTTTTGCTTTTGGAAAACGAGCAAGAAATTCTTCTTGCGAAATTAAGCGCGAATAGTTGAGAGCATATTCGAAGATTAAACCCTCTTTATCAAAGGCTAAATAACGATCTTTTCCATCCGCCATATAAAATAGAAGCATTTTATGCTTTCTTGACCATTCTTCATCGATATATAGAATATCTTTCCAATAATATTCTTTTTCAACTCCCATCTTGGAATGGATGAGCTTTTTAGTATCGATAACATAGTAAGTTGATTTGATTGTGAAGATACAAAAGAAGAGAGAAACGATAAATAAAATCGGTGTATAAACAAAGAAACTAACATCAAGAGGCCAAAACACTAAGCGTTGAAATGAAAAATAAAAAATGACATCCATCACTAAAAAGAGGATGGTGAAAATGATTGATATTCTTAATGCTGAAACCCTTAATTTTCTATTTTCATCTTTCTTTGCCATAGTTAGATTTTAGCAAATAAACGTTAAGAAAATATAAAAAAATAATTTGTTTTCACATTATGCATACACTCGCACGCAAAACTGTGGTAAACTTTCATTGCAAAAAAATTGTATTTTTGTATGCAAATGAAAGGACGTTATATGGGACAGAAAATTGTTGCGATGATTCTAGCTGGCGGAAAAGGAACCAGATTAGAAGCATTGACTAAAAAAGTTGCCAAACCAGCAGTTAGTTTTGGCGCTAAATACCGCATTATCGATTTCCCACTTTCAAACTGTGCTAATTCGCATATCGACACCGTTGGTGTTTTAATGCAATACGAGTCAGTTTCTTTGGATGAATATATCGGTAATGGTGAAAAATGGGGACTTAATGGTGTGCGTTCACTTACAACCACCCTTACACCAAGGCAAACTGAAGAAGGATTATCTTGGTTTAAAGGAACTGCAGATGCTATTTATGCAAACATCGATTTCCTTGATCAATGTGATCCAGAATATGTATTGATTCTTTCTGGCGATCATATTTATTCGACAACTTATGATGAAATGCTTGAAAAGCATATCGCTAATAATGCTGAATGTACAATCGCTGTTTATGAAGTTCCAATTGAAGAAGCATCTCGCTTTGGTATTTTGGTTACTGATAAGAAAGATAAAATCATTGAATTCCAAGAAAAACCTGCTCATCCAAGTAGCAATTTAGCTTCGATGGGTATTTATATTTTCACTTATAAAACTCTTCGTAGAGCTTTAATTAAAGATGCACAAAATCCAGACAGCGATCACGACTTTGGCAAAAACATTATTCCAACAATGCTTGCCGAAGGTAAAAAACTTGTAGCTTATAAATATAAAGGTTATTGGAAAGATGTTGGCACCATCAAATCACTTCATGAAGCAAATATGGATTTAATTGGTGAAAACACTGATTTAAATTTTGAAAAAATCATGGGTGGATTAAAGATTTATTCTGCTGATACTTATTCTTCACCTCAATATATCGGTAAAGCTGCCTCCGTTAGCGGTTCATTAATTAACCAAGGCGCAGTTATTTTAGGAAAAGTCAAAAACTCCGTAATTTCCGATGGAGTTTATGTTGAAAAAGGCGCTACTGTCGAAAATAGTGTCGTCATGCCGAATGTTCTCATCAAAAAGAATGCAGTAGTTAAAAACGCAGTCGTCGCTCCAGATTCAATCGTTTTTGAAAACGATGAAGTAATTGGAGAAGGCAATGATGTCGTTTTATATTCTAGGAAGGTGAAAGCTCATGAATAATAAAGTTATTGGTATTTTAAATTTATATGATTCACCATCTTTAGGTGGTTTAACTAGAAATCGAACCTTAGGCTCAACATCCTTTTTAGGCCGTTTTGCTTTAATGGATTTTACCCTTTCTAATTTCACAAACTCCCATATTGATGATATCAACGTCCTTATTAAAGATAATTTTAGATCAGTCGCTAAACACGCTGGCACATTAAAAGCGTGGGTCAATAACACTAAGATTGGTCGTCAAAATCTTTTGATTAATGAAAAAGGAATCAAAGATCCAAAATATAATTCAGACTTAAATGCTTTAAGAGAAAATGACTGGATTTTATATGATATCGATTTTGATTATATCGTTATTGCTCCAGCTCATATCATCACCTTGCTTGATTATAATCAAGTCATCAATTATCACGTTGAAAAAGGCGCTGATGTCACCATTGTTTATAAAGAAATTGAAGATGCTGATACTTCTTTCTTATCAAGCAATGTCGTCGAACTTAAAGATGATGCAATCGTTTCTTATAAAAAGAATTTAGGCAACAAAGCCAAAGCGAACGTTTCACTTAGAACATATGTTATATCTAAAGATACATTCTTTAAATGGCTCCGTCATAAAGACTTTAAAGATGCGACTTCTTTAAGAATGCTTCTTGAATCAATTGTCGAAGAAAAAGAAGATAAAGTATTTGGCTATAAATATGAAGGTTATGCTCGTTGCATTGATTCATTAGCCCACTTCATGAAATATTCTTTCGAATTATTCGATGTCGAAGTTGCTGATCAAGTTTTTAGAAAAGATTGGCCAATTTATACAATTACAAGAAATACCAAACCAACCTTCTATGGTCCAAAAGCTAAAATCAAAAATTGCTTTGTCGCTAATGGAGCAGAAGTTAATGGTAAAGTCGAGAATTCAATTATTTCTCGATATGTCGTTGTTGAAGATGGCGCTACTGTTAAAAACTCAATTGTTTTAACAAAATGTGTCATTAAGAAAGGCGTTTTAGTTGAAAATGCTGTTATCGATAAATATTCAACAATTGAAAATGATGTCATTGGTTTAGTTGATGAACCAGTTTATATTTCGCAAGGAAAGAAAGTTAAATAATTATGAAGATTGTTAATGTTGCTAGTGAAGCTAATCCACTTGTTAAAAGTGGTGGTTTAGGAGATGTCGTTTATTCTTTAAGTAGAGAACTTGCTAAAGCGGGACATGAAGTTTCTATCATCCTTCCATTTTTTAAAGTTGTTAAAAATAAAAATATTGGTGCTGAATATTTAGGTTATGACTACATCGACATGTCTTGGAGACATCAATATGTTGGCATCTTCAAAAAGATAATCGATGGCGTTAATTATTATCTTATCGATAGCGAACAATATTTTGGTCGCGATAACCTTTATGGTTATGATGATGATGGCGAACGTTTCGCCTATTTTGCTTTAGCAGCTCAAAAAGTTATTTCTAAACTTAATCTTAAACCAGACATCGTCCATGTTCACGATTGGCAAGCTGGCATGCTTCCAACTTTAATGAGAGTCCGTCCAATCGATAATCATATTTCTCACTACATCTTAACAATTCATAATCCAGCCTTTAAAGGCTATCTTTATCCTGAATCTTTAGGAGATTTATATAATCTTGACATCGAATTATTTAATAATGGTTCAGTAAGGTTCGAAGGAATGGTTTCTACTTTAAAAGCCGCTATTTACTTCGCGGATAAAATTACAACCGTTTCTCCAACCCATCGTAATGAATTATTAAGTGAACAATTCTCACAAGGATTATGTCATGTTCTTGAATTTAGAAGAGATGATTTCGTCGGCATTTTAAATGGAATCGATGTTATCGAATTCAATCCAGAAGATGATAAAAGAATTAAAGCTAGTTATTCTTCTAAAGCTTTTAAACGTGGCAAAAAAGAAAATAAAAAAGATTTACTTAACGGCTTAGGTTTAAAAGATGTTGACGCTCCAACATTTGGTATCGTCTCGAGATTAACATATCAAAAAGGTGTCGATTTAGTTGTTCAAAATGCTTTGCATTTATTATATCGAGGAGCAAATATCGTCGTTCTTGGTAGTGGAGAATATTCTTTAGAAAGAGCTGTTCAAGAATTACGCGATGCTCATCCAGATAAAGTTGGAGTTTATATTGGCTATAACGATGAACTAGCTCATAAGATTTATGCTGGAGCAGATTTCTTCTTAATGCCATCGTTATTTGAACCATGTGGAATCGGCCAAATCGTCGCTCAAAGATATGGAACACTTCCAATCGTTAGAGAAACAGGTGGATTGTTTGATACCGTTCATCCTGAAATCGATGGTTTCTCTTTCCAATATTATGATGTTTTCTCTATGAGAGCGGTTATCGATAGAGCCTTAGATATTTATTACACTGATAAAAATAAGATGGATTCAATGATTGAAAATGCGATGAAACTTGATCGTTCATGGGTTGAATCAATGAATAAATATGTCTCTTTGTATAAGGAGGTCTTAAATAAATGAGTTATGACCATAAGAAAATCGAAGCTAAGTGGCTGAAGATTTATGAAGAAAAAAAGCCATTCTACTGCGATGTATATGATTTTAGTAAGCCTAAATATTATTGTTTAGATATGTTTCCTTATCCTTCTGGACAAGGTTTACATGTTGGTCATCCTTTAGGATATACAGCCTCAGATGTCATTTCTAGAATGAAAAGAATGCAAGGATTCAACGTCCTTCATCCAATGGGCTGGGATGCTTTTGGCCTTCCTGCTGAACAATACGCAATTGCCAATAACAAACATCCATATGGCTTTACTAAAGCAAACATCGATAATTTTCGTCATCAAATCAAAGCTTTAGGATTTTCTTATGATTGGAGCAAAGAAATCGCTACTTGTGATCCAAGTTATTATAAATGGACTCAATGGATTTTCTCTTTGCTATATAAATCTGATTTAGCCTACGTTAGTAATGTTCCAGTTAATTTTTGTCCTGAACTCGGAACTGTTTTAGCTAATGAAGAAGTAATTGATGGTAAATCCGAAAGAGGTGGCTATCCAGTTATCAAACTTCCAATGCGTCAATGGGTTTTAAAAATCACAAATTACGCCGATAAATTAATAAGTGGATTAGATGAACTTGATTGGCCAAAATCCACTTTAACAATGCAAAAGAATTGGATTGGCAAATCTTTAGGTGCAGAAATAACCTTTAAAGTTGCTGATTCTAATGAATCATTTAAAGTATTTACTACTAGAGCAGATACTTTATTTGGCTGCACTTATTGTTGTTTAGCCCCAGAACATCCACTTGTTAAAAAACTTGCTTCTAAAGAACAAGCTAAAGCGGTGGAAGAATATGTCGAACAAATCAAATCTAAATCCGACATGGAAAGAACTGAACTTAATAAAGATAAAAGCGGTGTCTTTATTGGTGCATATGCAATCAATCCAATAAATGGCAAAAAAGTTCCTATCTATGCTGCTGATTATGTCTTATATGGTTATGGAGAAGGTGCCGTTATGGCGGTTCCATGTCATGACCAAAGAGATTTTGAATTCGCTACAAAGCATCACCTTGAATTTATTCAAGTCTTAGAAGGTGATGTCAAAGAAAAAGCAATGGAAGATGACGCTAAACACATCAATTCTGATTTTGCCAATGGCTTAAATATCGAAGATGCGAAAAAAGCAATCATTGCTAAACTCGAACAATTAGGTGCTGGAAAGAGCAAAGTTAATTATAAATTAAGAGATTGGATTTTCTCTCGTCAAAGATATTGGGGAGAACCAATTCCAGTTGTGACATTTACTGACGGAAGTATGTATTGTTACGAACTGAAAGATTTACCTTTAACTCTTCCTGAACTCGATAAATATGAACCTAGTGGAGACGGAAAATCGCCACTAGCTAATGCTAAAGATTGGCTAAATGTAACAATCGATGGCAAAAAAGGTGAAAGAGAAACAAATACGATGCCGCAATGGGCTGGCTCATGCTGGTATTACATTCGTTATCTTGATCCTAAAAACGATAATGCAATCGCTGATCCAAAATTATTAAAACATTGGTTACCAGTTGATTTATATATCGGTGGAGCAGAACACGCTGTTTTGCATCTACTTTATGCGAGATTCTGGCATAAATTCCTTTTTGATAAAGGAGTTGTATATTGCTCTGAACCTTTTAAGAAACTATATCATCAAGGAATGATTTTAGGCTCAAACGGTGAAAAGATGTCAAAATCAAGAGGTAACGTAGTTAATCCTGATGATGTCATCGAAGAATATGGCGCCGATTCGCTTCGTTTATTTGAAATGTTTGCCGGTCCTCTTGAAGAAGGCTTTGCTTGGTCAACAAATGGTTTAGCTGGAGCTAGAAGATTTATTGAAAGAGTTTATCGTTTATATACTGATGAAGCTTTTACAAAATTATTTTCAGATGAGAATAACCATGAATTAGATTATGTCTATAATGCGACTGTTAAGAAAGTCACAAATGATTTTGAGACTCTTCAAATTAACACAGCTATTGCTCAAATGATGATTTTTGTAAACGCCTTATATAAGGCTAAATCATTATATAAACCATACATGGTTAATTTTATTAAGATGTTTGGCTGCGTTTGCCCATTTGTCTCTGAAGAATTATTTGAACTTTCTACAGGAAAACAACTATTCGATAAAGAGATGTGGCCAACTGTGGATGAGTCAAAACTCGTGCAAAACACGGTTAAAATGGCTGTAAGTGTAAATGGAAAACCACGTGGACTTCTTGAAATTGATTTAGATAGTGATGATGAAATAGTTAAAGAAAAAGCCTTTGCCTTAGATGGCGTTAAACGTCATATCGAAGGAAAAGAAATTAAACGTGTCATCATCGTAAAAAATAAGATTGTTAATATTGTTGCTATTTAAAAATGAAATATTCTTTGATTGTCGATATTGGAAATTCTCAAATTGAAATGGGATTATTCTCACCTAATGAAATGGTGGGAAAATTTCATTTTGAAACGTCTAAGATTGAAATTGAATGTGAACATCAACCTCTTAAAAAATTTCTTAATAGAATAAATGTTAATCCTAATGATATTGATGGAGGACTTATTTTCTCAGTTGTCCCTCATGTCACCAAACTTGTTCAAATTCTAATTCAAAATGAAATCGGTTTATTAATTGATATTTTTAATCCTACAAAAACTTTAAAAGAGCTTAAATGCAATGTCGATAATCCTAATGAAATTGGTCAAGATTTAATTGCTGATATTGTTGGGGCAATTAATGAATATGGCTCACCAATTATCATCAGCGATTTAGGGACTGTTACTAAAAATATTATCATAGATAAAAATGGTATTTTCCAAGGCGTTTCATTCTTCCCTGGTGTTGAATTAAACGTTAAAACTTTAACTGCTAAAACTGCTCAACTTCCTGAAATTGATTTTAAAAAGCCAAATAATTTCTTTGGCAAAAATACAATCGAAGCGATGAGTAGTGGAATCTATTATTGTCACGTTGAAGCAATTAAAGGTTTTATGGAAAATACTGAACAATATTTTGGTTATGAGTTTAAAAAAGTTATTACAGGTGGGCTTTCCTCCTTATTTAGCAATGACTTTTTATCTCCTAAATATATTTTAGATCCAGATTTAGTATTGAAAGGAATGTATTTGATTTATAAAAATCAAAAATAGTGATTATGAATTATAAAAAACTTTTAGAACCTTATAAAAATCAAATGTTAGACGCTTTACGTCGTTTCGTCCAAATTCCATCAGTTTATGATGAAAAGACAGTTACGAAAACAACCCCATTTGGTAAAGATGTTGATAATGCTTTAGCTTTTGTCGCCGATTTAGGTGAAAGATTTGGCTTTGATGTCGACCGCTGCGATGGTTACGCCACTGAATTAAGCATTGGTGAAGGCGATAAAGTTATTGGAATATATGCTCACGCTGATGTTGTTCCTGTAACAGGTTCATGGAAATATGGACCATTTAATCCAACCATTGAAAATGGAAATATCTATGGAAGAGGAACAAGTGACGATAAAGGACCAATGATCGCTGCTTTTTATGCTGTTAAAGCCTTAAAAGACAATGGTTTATTAAGAAATTATAAAGTTAAAATTGTCGTCGGTGGTGATGAAGAAAGAGGCTCTTCTTGCCTAACTTATTATTTCCATAATTTAAAGAAGGAAGGCCCAACTTATGGCTTTACTCCAGATAGTGATTTCCCACTTATTTATGGTGAAAAAGAAATCATAGATTTCTGGCCATCTCTAAAAATTAAAATTCCACATGTAAAATCAATTGAAGGTGGAGTTGCCACCAACGCTGTTTGTGACCGCGTTAAAATCACTTTAGATGATCCAAAATTAATTAAAGATTATCTTGATAAACATTCTTATAAATATGAAGAAAATGGTGAAACCATCACACTCATTGGTAAAGCATGTCATGGCTCTACTCCTGAATTAGGAATTAATGCCGCTTTAATTGCTTTAGAAGCTATTGGAAATGTTTATGAGATTCCTTTATTAAGCAATATCGCGACAAAATTAGCTGATACAAGTGGCAAATCTTTTGGTGGATATTATCATTCAGATTTACTTAAAGACTCAACTTATTGCTTAGGAATTATTAAATATGATGGAGAAGAATTAACTTTCTCAATCAATCTTCGATATCCAGAAAATGGTAATTATAATGAAGCAATTGCTAATTTTGATAAAGTCTTTTCAACTAAGACCAATAAAATTGGTAAAGTTTCTCATCATCTCCTTTTTGATCCAAAATCACCTCTTGTTAAAACTTTGCTTAAAGCCTATCAAGAAGAAACCGGCGATTATAAGAGTGAAATATTAACAACTGGTGGTGGAACTTATGCGAAACATTCAAAGAATACAATCGCCTTTGGAGCGCTTTTCCCAGGAAGAGAATCGACGATGCATGAACCAAATGAATATATGCCACTTGAAGACTTTTATTTAAGTGCAGTTATTTATGCTCATGCCATCGACTTATTAGGAAAATTATAATGAGATATAAATATCGCCAATGGGCTGTTGATTATTTAGACCTTCATCCAGAAGTAGTTTTAGAACAAATCGATTTTTCTGATCCGTTTTTTACTAATAACCATTTAGGAGTTGAAATCGGTTCTGGAAAAGGCGATTTTATCATCGCAATGGCGAAGAAATATCCTGATTACAATTTCTTAGCAGTTGAAAGAGTTAGAACCGTCGCTGGAATGATGGCAAAAAAGATTGTCGAAGAAGGGATTAATAATGTAAAAGTATTTCCTAATGATATTAATATCATTTTTGAAGAAATAAAAGATGAATCTCTTAGCGAAATATTTCTTAATTTTGTTGATCCTTGGCCAAAGAAAAGACATGAAAAAAGAAGGCTAACTTTTATTGATAAATTAAACCAATATTATCGAATTTTAAAAAAAGGTGGAATGCTTAAATTTAAATCCGATAATGATGGCTTATTTGAATACACAAAAGAAGTAATTGAGAACACAAAATTTAAAGTGTTAGAAATAAATGAAAAATATGATTTTGATGAAGCAAATGATGCGATGAGTGAATATGAAAGAAAATTTAGGGATTTAGGTCAAAATATTCACCGTATTGTTGCAACAAAATAAGGAGGATTAATTATGGAAGAATTGGAGATTAAATTAAAAGAAGCAGGTAAAATTTCTCGTTTAACCAATAAAACTTTTAAGTTTGATGAACGTTTAGGAACTGGCTTTTTTGCCGCTAATTATTTTTTAAAAAGTCGCAAAATAGTGGAGAATTGCGCGCCAAACCACATTGTTACGATGCAATTTTTCCAAAGAACTGATGATGCTATGGTTTGTGGCGTCGATGAAGCAATTGCTCTAATTCATACCTTTGCTGTTAAACCTGAAGAACTTGAAATAGAAGCCTTAAATGATGGCGATGTTGTTTTTGCCAATGAACCAGTTTTAAAAATCAAAGGTAAATATGAAAATTTTGGTTTTCTTGAGTCGATGCTTGACGGCATACTTGCTAGAAGAAGTAGTGTCGCTACAAATGTATATCGCGTTATGAAAGCCTTAAAAGGCGCTGATATTTTTTCTATGGCCGACCGTCAAGATGAATATAACACTCAAATTGGTGATGGATATGCGACTTATGTTGCAGGTATTAGAAAAGTATCTACTGATGCGCAAGGCTTATGGTGGGGTGGAAAAGGCATGGGAACAATGCCACATGCTTTAATCCAAATTTGCGGTGGTGATATTTGCAAAGCCGCTGATATGTATCATAAGACTTTCCCAAATGAAAAAGTAACGGCTTTAATCGACTACAATAACGACGTTATAACTGATTCTTTAAAGTTAGCAGCTCATTTGGGTGAAGATTTAAGAGCAGTTAGAGTAGATACATCTAAAGCTTTAATCGATCATTATTTTGATGATAAAGATACATCTGATTTTGATCCTCATGGAGTTTGTAAAGAATTAATTTATGCTCTCCGTGATGCACTAAACCAAAACGGATTTGACTATGTCAAAATAATCGTCTCATCTTCTTTTACAGCTGAAAAAATATCTGAATGGGTCAAACTTGGCGTGCCAGTTGATACTTATGGAGTCGGCACTTCTTTAATTAATAATATGACCGTTGGATTCACTGGTGATTTAGTTGAATTAGATGGTGTAGATGAAGCTAAAGAGGGACGTCGTAACATTCCTTCGACTCGTCTAAAAAGAGTTCCATATCCTATTTATTAGGAAAATGAATATATTGATTAGGAAAATAGTTTCATTTATAATGAACATCAAATAGAAGGAAAATATTTTCATGAATAATTTGAAAGAACGTGTAACAATTTACGAAGTTGCTAAAGCCGCTGGCGTTTCTTTAGCGACTGTTTCCCGTGTTATAAATAACCAGGGAAATATGACTGAAGCCACTAGGAAAAAAGTTGAAGATACAATCGCTAGACTTGGTTATAAACCTTCAGGTTTAGCTCAAGCCTTAGCAACAAACAAAACAACCACAATCGGTGTTGTTATTCCTAGCGCTAACTACGTTTATATTTCTTCAGTTTTAAACGGCATTACTGAAGTAGCAAAAGAAAAAGGATTCAATCTTTCTCTTTTCGTTACATCTCATTCGAAAGAAGATGCTGTTAGAATGGTTGAAAGAGTTATTACATCTCATGTTGATGGAGCAATCATTTTCGATGATGAACTCGATGAAGAAGATGTTAAAAAACTTAATTCTTATTCTGTTCCAACTATTGTTATCAATAATAATGTTGAAGGTGAAAAAGTTGGTTGTATCCAATTTGGATATGAGCATAAATTAGCCGAAATTTTAAGAAAGAAAATTGCTACCAAAGATGATAAACAATTAGTTTTCCTTCACGTTCATAACTGTGGTAGATTGCTCGCTAGAACTGAAAAACGTTTCAATAATGTCTGTAAAGAAGCCAAAGTTAATTACAAAGTTCTTAATGTTGATGATTCATCATCAAGAACATATCATGATTTCATGAAGTATTTTGAAAAGAATAAATCCGGATATTTTGTTGCTTATCGTGATTCAATCGCCGCCGCTGTTTTAGATGCTGCTATCGATAGTGGTTTAAAAATCCCAGATGATGTTGAAGTTTTATCTTTGATTGGCACTAAATACGCAAAAATCACTCGTCCTACCTTATCAAGTATGTCTGTTGATATGCAAGATGTTGGTCGTAGAGCTATGTATATGCTCATCGATTTAAATAATGGTGAACTTCAAAATAAAACTTATCGTGTTGAATCTCAATATAAGAAACGCGGTTCAACTAAGGAGTAGTTATGCAAAATATTATTGATGAATTAAAAGCTCGTGGACTTATCAAAGATTTTTCAAACGAAGATGAAGTCCGTGAATTATTAAATACAAAACAAACCATTTATTGTGGTTTCGATCCATCTGCTGCCTCAATGCACGTTGGCAATTTCGTTATGATTTCAATGCTTATGAGACTTCAAAGAGCAGGACATAAAGTTGTTGCAGTCGTTGGTGGTGCAACAGGTATGATTGGTGACCCATCTGGTAAATCAAAAGAAAGAAATCTTCAATCTAAAGAAGCTTTAAGTGAGAACACAAAACGCATTAAAGAACAACTTGAAAGATTCATCGATTTATCTGATCCAGAAAAAGGTCTCATAGTTAATAACTATGATTGGATATCTAAATTATCAGTTTTAGATTATTTAAGAGATTATGGCAAATATTTCCCTGTCAACTATATGTTAAATAAAGATATTGTTGCTTCACGTTTACAAAGTGGTGTCTCTTATACTGAATTCTCTTACATGATTCTTCAATCAATCGACTTTTTAACATTATATAAAAATGAAGGAGTTACCATTCAAATTGGTGGTGGTGATCAATGGGGTAATTTAACTAGTGGTCTTGAACTCATTCGTAAGATTGAAGGAATCGACACCAAGGTTGGAGTTTTTACCGTTCCATTACTTCTTGATCAAAATGGTAAGAAATTTGGTAAGAGCGAAGGTGGTGCTCTCTATCTTGATCCAAAATTAGTTTCTCCATATAAAATTTATCAATATTTCATCAATGTAAGTGATGATGATGCTGCTAGGTATTTGAAGGTATTTTCATTCAAAAGCCTTGCAGAAATCGAACAAATCACTAAAGAACATTATGAAAATTTAGGCATGAGAATAGCCCAAAAAGCCTTAGCTTATGAAGTTGTTAGCTTGATTCATGGTGAAGCTAAAGCTGAAGAATGCAAAAAGATGTCTGAAGTCTTATTCTCAAACGATATTAAATCTCTTTCTAAAGAGGCAATTGAAGAATTATTTGGTGATTTTAAAGTTAATGAACCAACCGATTTACTTCTTGAAGATCTTTTAATAGCTATTAAAGCTGCTTCCTCTAAAAGAGAAGCTCGCGAATTTATAAACGGCAATTCCATTTCTATCAATGGTGAAAAATGCACCGATTTAACGAAAAAAGTCGGCAAAAGTGACGCTTTATTCGATGAATACGTCGTCATTAAAAGAGGAAAGAAAAACTATTATTTAGTAAGTTTTAAATAATGAAGAACAAAATAATCTTTTTAAGCATTTTACCTTTATTAACCTCTTGTAGTGGTCTTCCAATTTCTCGAGAGGATGCTTTAAACGTTCTTCAAAATATTGAAAAAGAATATGTTAATTTAACTTCAACTTCATATTTTGTTTCTTCAAAAACAACATCTGAAGAAAACGAAGTAGAAGCTTATTATATTTATTCTAAAGAAAGCAAATTCTATCACACTTATACGATTTCTACTCAAGCGACTGGTCGTATCGGCGAATCATGGAAATTTAAACAAACATATAAATATGAAACTAGTGATGCTACAGAAGATTTTATCTTCACAATCACTAGAAATATCACCCCTCAAAATCTTAATGATTTAGAAAAGCAATATGTTGTCACTTATGAAAAATATAGTGATGAAGCTTGGCAAAAAGTTGCAAATGAATATGAAGACAGACTTGCAAGAAGATATTCAGATGTTATCGAACATTCACGTGATTTAATTAAAGATGTATCTAACCCAATTGATTTAAAATCAATGAATGGTAATTCTTTATTCTTAAAATCTACTGAATCTGTCGTTGGAGCCGAAACCCAAACTAACGAATATGAGATATTGATTTCGAATAATGTCTTAAACTATATTAAGACCATCTCAGGAAAAACGGTGGTTGAAACAAACTTCAAATATGCTTCAGGCGATATCATCTATCCTTCATATAAGATAACGATTCCATATAATAATTAAGCAAAAGAAAAGCGGAGCATTGACTCCGCTTTAATTTGCTCATATTCGTTGAATTATAACATTCTGTTATAGTATTCAATGACTTGGGCTTCGTTGATATCTCTTGGAAGTTCGTTACGTTCTGGAACGCGGACGAATGTTCCTTCGAGCTTAGTAGCATCGACTTTGACATATCCAACAGAAGCTGGTTTGCTCTCTAAAGAAGCTTTGACGACTGCGAGGTCGTGACCTTCTTTAATGGCAATTACATCATTAACTTTGCAAAGGTATGATGGAATATCAACCTTTTTACCGTTAACAGTGATGTGACCGTGATTGACGAGTTGTCTAGCAGCACGACGTGTTCTAGCAAATCCCATACGATAGACTAAATTGTCTAAACGAGATTCAAGGATTCTGAAGAAAGCGATGCCAGTGACTTCGTCAGATTTTCTAGCAAGCATGAATAAACGACGGAATTGTCTTTCGTTAACACCATACATTTGTTCGAGTTTTTGCTTTTCGATCAATTGTTTGCCGTATTCGGATGGTTTCTTTTTGCGGCCATTGCCGTGTTGTCCTGGGCCATAAGATCTCTTGGAGAGTTCTTTGCCTGTTTCAAGGACAGAAAAACCGAGACGACGAGAACGTTTGTAGTCTGAACCAGTATATCTCATGATATATGACTCCTTTCACTAAATGCATTATTTAGCAAGAGGTGTAAATTCCTTACTTCGGATGTACACTATATTGAATTTCACCTATGAGCATTGGCTACTATTCCACGGTTGTTAGGACATCAGACAAGCAGTATTTACATGCTGCAACAATGCAAGAGATATTATAAATATCAGTATTTTTTTGTCAACAAAGAATTTTTGGAATTAATTTCTAGTGGAATTAATAAGTCTATTTTAAATTAATTCAAAGTTAACATCCCTAATTAATTAGGGATAATAAGAAAAAGTTAAATCTAAAGATTTCGGTCAATGAAAAAACTTTTTGTTTTTCTATAAAACAAGACTTTTGTGTGCTAAAATTAGCGCAGTAAAGGTGAATATATCGGTATGATTTTCTTAATTATTGGCATAATCGTTCTCGTGCTAGCTGCCGCTATTTTCCTTGTCTATTTCTTTGTTATTAGAAAAAACAAAATCCGTAAAGATTTTCGTGCTTTAGATAAATTATTCCAATATTATCATGCCCTTCTTATTGGTCAAAACGCCCAATATGTTAAACGTCTAGAAATTATTTCTCGTACCAATCTTTTGTATGTTGAAATTCATACAAAGTTTTTAAAAGTTTTTAAAGAAATCCGCGATAAACAAGACGCTAACACTCAAACATCTATTAATCGTTTAGCAGATATGATTTCTGATCGCCACTATAAACAAGCTCGTGCCTATATTCCTGAAGTTAAAACAGTAGTGGAAGATTATGAAAAAGCAGTTTCAGATTTAAATGCTGAATTATTAAAAGTTGTTAAACCTGAAGAAGATTGTAGACAATCATCTTTAGCTCTTAAAGAGCAACTTCGTCGCATTAGACAAGATTACTATGCAAAACAAGGCGATTTAGTAATGATCGCTTCTTCTTTTGATAAGATTTTCTCTTTAATCGATGCTAAATTTGATGATTTCGAAACTTTTGTTGAATCTGCTCAATATGACGACGCAAATAATGTTCTTCCAGAAATTGAAAAGATTTTAAATAGCTTAGCCCAATCAATGGTTGAACTTCCAAATCTTTGCGTTTTAGTAAGCGATATTCTTCCAAATAAATTATCTGATTTAGAAAATGCTTATAACCGCATGACTAATGAATCTTATCCGCTTCATCATTTATGTGTTGAAACTGCTTTAAGCGAGATGCGCGCTACGCTTGAGAAATATCGTGAATCATTAAAATATCTCAATGTCCATGGCATTCAAGATGGTTTAGATAATATGCTTAATCGCATCGATGAATTCTTTAAGAAATTCGATGAAGAAAAAGAAGCTTGCAAATTGTTCAATGAACAAAACGAATCCGTTTATAGCACAGTTAATTTAATTGAACGTCGCTTTATTAAACTTTGTAATACAATTCCTGAAGTTTCTCGTATTTACATCATTAACGATGCTCATAATTCTAAAGTCAATGAAATCCAAACAAATATTAACCGCGTTGGGGCGTTAAAACGTAGTTTAGATACTTTTATTCATTCTAATGTTAAACAACCGTATTCTTCTTTAGTTGCCAAAATGAATGAATTAAAAGAAGCATCAGATTCAATTATTTCTGAATTAGATGAATTTAATTCATATATCGCTTCTTTAAAGAGTGATTCTGAAGCCGCATATAAATTATTATTTACTTTCTTTGACAAAGTCAAAAAGGCCGAAAAAGAAATCCGCGATATCAATATCTCTCGTTTAAATGAAAAATATAGTGAAGATTTTGATAAGAGCTATCAGTTGCTCAATTCAATATATGATTTATTAAAGAAATGCCCAATTGATGTCGATCAAGTTAATAAATGTGTTGCTGAATTATATGAAGTTAGTAACAACATTCTTGATGATGGAGCGATTGCTCAAGAACACAATATGATGACCTTGGCAGAAAATGCAATTATGTATGCTAATAGAGGTCGTTCCCATCTTTCTGATATCGATCAACTTGTATCTCAAGCTGAAACATTCTTCAAAGAAGGAGAATTTGAACAAGCATATATCATTGCCGGTAATGCCTTAAAGAAAATAAGAGCAAACAATGAAAATCAATAACATCGTTTACCTTGATAATGCTGCGACGACCAAAGTTAATGATGAGGTCGTCGCTTTATTTGTGGAAAGCGAAAATGATAATTTCGCTAATCCAAATTCCATTCATGCTTTAGGAATTAAAAATGCGAAGAAGGTTCAAATTGCTAAAGAAAATATCTTAAAGAATTTTAAACTTAAAAATCACAAAGTTATTCTTACTTCTTCATCTACAGAAGCAAATAACCTTGCTATTAAAGGATATTGTCTCAATTATCAAAATCGTGGAAAGCACATCATTACAAGCAATATCGAACATCCTTCTGTTTTAGAATGCTTTAAACAATTAGAAGATAAATTTGGCTTTGAAGTTACTATCTTAAATGTGAATGAAAAAGGCATAATTTCTCCTTCTCAAGTTTTAGAAGCAATGAGAAAAGATACAATTCTTGTATCAATAATGGCCATAAATAATGAAATTGGTTCAATTAATCCGATTAAAGAAATTGCTGATGTGGTACATAATTTTCCTAAAGCCAATTTTCATTCCGATACAACTCAAGCAATTGGCAAATTAGATTTAGATTATTCTTCTATCGATATGTTTGTGGTTTCTTCTCATAAAATCCATGGGCTTAAGGGTAGTGGAGCGCTTATTTATAAATCATCATTATCTTTTATGCCATTATTAAGTGGTGGCGGACAAGAAGATGGTTTTAGAAGTTCAACAGTTGCAGTTAGCAATGCCGTTACAATTGCTAAAGCAATCGAATTATCTATTAAAGAAGATAGAAAACCTATTTATGAGTTTAGAGACAAACTTGTCGATGGCTTAGAAAAAATAGATGGCATCGAACTTAATAGCAACAAAGATTGCTCTCCATATATTGTTAACTTCTCTTTGACTAATAAAAAGGCAAGTGTTGTTGTTGAAGATTTATCAAACAAAAATATCTTTGTGTCTTCAGTTTCAGCATGTAATTCCAAAAAAGAAGCTTCTTCTTATGTTGTTGAAGCTTTAAGCAAAAATGACAAATTAGCCCATAACACGATTAGAGTATCTTTTTCAAAAGATAATTCAATGGAAGATGTTGATACATTCTTAAAAGAACTTAAAATATCTTTGGAGAATATAAGATGAAATACGATCATATAATGGTTCGCTTTGGAGAATTATCTACCAAAGGTAAAAACAAAAAAGAATTCATTCGTATTTTAGCTCGCAATATCAAAAATGCTTTACGCGATTTTTCAAATTTGGAATTTATCGTAAGATTAGATCACATTTATATTAAGCTAAATGAGAATAACCCTGACGAAATTATCCAGATTTTGCAGGGCATTTCTGGCATACACGCTTTATCTTTGGTACTTAAAACCAGTGATGATATTGAAAATATTAAAAAAGTTTCTTTAGAGCTAATCAAATTAGAACAAGGTAAGACTTTTAAGGTTCACTCAAAAAGAGCGAATAAAAAATATCCAATTATCTCTGATCAAATAAATCGAATTGTAGCAGGGGAAATTCTTAGAAACACTTCTTTAAAAGTCGATGTTCATAATCCAGATATTCTTCTTTCGATAGAAATTAGAGAAGATGGTTGCTATATCTTCACAAAGACGTATCCTGGAGCCGGAGGTTATCCTTTAGGCGTCGGAGGAAAAGTAATGCACATGCTTTCCGGAGGAATCGATTCTCCTGTTGCTGCTTATTTATTAATGAAAAGAGGGCTCAGAATCGAATGCATTCATTTTGCCTCACCTCCATACACCAATATAGGTGTAATTGAAAAATTAAAAGATTTGTTAGCTAAATTAAATATTTATCAAGATTCAATTCGTTTAAATATTGTTCCGTTTACTAAAATTCAAGAAAAGATATATGAGACGGCCGATGAATCGTATTGCATTACAATTATGCGTCGAATGATGTTTCGCCTTGCTAGTGAGCTCGCAAAGCGTCGAAATTGCCCGGCTATATCGAGTGGCGAATCCGTTGGTCAAGTTGCTTCGCAGACAATTGAATCAATGAATACGATAAATGAAGTGACTAATATGCCAATCTTAAGACCACTTGTAGTAACCGATAAATTAGATATTATCGAATTAGCTCGTAAACTCGATACATATGAAATATCGATTAGGCCTTATGAAGATTGCTGCACAATATTCGCTCCTAAAAATCCCAAAACAAAACCAGCTTTAAATAAAGCCAAAGAATATGAAGAGAAATTTGATTACCAATCGTTGATCGAAGAAGCATTAGATAATATTGAAGCTATTTATGTAAAAAGAGAAGACTAAGTCTTCTCTTCTTTTTTATCGATTAACTTTGCTAATTTGATCGAAACTATTGATTCTTTGATCAGCCCTTGAAGCTATCCAATTATTCATGATAGTTAATTCGTTAGATTCATTTAAGGTCGTATCTTTTTCAACAGTTGTTAATTTTAGAGTAATATTTATATCTTTTAAGAAATGGATTGTTAAATTAACATCTAGTCCAGTTAATTGTTCGGTTTCTTTGTCTTCATAAACGATTAAATCTAGTGTTTGGAAAACCGAGATGTGCGTTAAGGAATATAAATCAATCTTAAAGGTGAATTTTCCAGCGTTAGAATCATATCTAAAATCTTTCAATATCTTTTCATATTCAATTTGTTTAGAAGTCGATTCAGTTGATGTATCTCCTAAAATATCATCCATCCACTCATCTCTAACACCTAAAACGTCATGTAGTAAGATTTGAGCAACGTTATCCATGAAATATTCTTGAGTATATGTAGCGGCATAAGTGATGCGATATTTATGAATGCTTAAGAATGTATGAACGTCATCAACTCGTTTTACATAGAATGTATCCTCGTCAAAATAGAAGGATGCGCTTCGATAGTCGGTTCCAATATAATCTTGGTTAGAATTAAAACTAATAATTTTTAAGTCAATTATTGGAATGTTTTCCATTTCAATTGCAACTTGAACTTTTCCTTTATTATTTCTAATTTTGATATCTAATTTGATGTCTCTTTCAATATCAACAAGTAAATTTAATTTAAAGGCTAAAGTAGCAGCAAAATGGAAATATTCAAATTTAGATGTATTAACGCCGAGTTGTAATAAAACTTTGATATCGCTGAAATCAAGATATTCTTCGTATGGATCAAGTCTTTCGCTTTCTTTAGTTGGGTCAAAATCTTTGAGATTTGCCGAGAAAGTTATTTCATTAGTGCCAATAACTAAATTACTTAATTTAATGCCATCCAAATAAGCTTTATCGTTTTCGTTATCGCGGTGATAGAAGATTTCAACATCGCATGTTTTATCATCCATGCCGATGATGGCTAATGAAATATTCATCGCGATATGAGTATCATCAATGGTGATTTCATTGATAAGTTGAGTTTCTAATAATGCTAGATAATCACCTTCCATTACTTTACCAATTGGAGTGTTCTTCATCGATTCAATAAGTTCACCAAAAAGTTCGATAAAGTGATCGTCAGGATTATTGATAATATCGCTGATTAAGCCATATAACTCTTTTAGAGTTCTTGAAGAGAATTTACCATTTAAAGTATCGTTATAAGAGAATAAGAATTCGTCTTTTGTTTTCATGTCTGCTTTGATTTGATGACGATATGAATCGCGGTCAACGATGGTGGCTTTACCATAACCAAAGCCATTTTCAGAAATGTTAAATTGTAATCCACCATCAATAGTGATGTCTTTAACATTTGCCTCGGTTGATTCTACTTTAGCAGCAAATTCAATTCTAAAATCTTTTTGCTTAAGTAGCGGCATTAAAGCTTCAACAATTGTTAAAGCAGGTTCGAAAGCAACATAGCTTTCTTTGTCTATTTCTTTATGAGCATATTCTTTAAAGGTAATATCAACATCAATTAATTTTCCTTTAATTTTTAATCCATGTAATATAACAGCTTTTAATTGGCCATCTTCAAATTGAATAGTAGGGGTAATTATTCCCATATCTAGTCCAATAGCATCAGTATCGATTGAAATCGCTAAAGAAGTATCATCGATTGTAATTGTACCAATTAAATCATTTAATCCTTCTCTTAATGAAGCAAATTTATCTGAATTAAGTACTTCAGTTAAAGAAGACATTAATTTTTCAGTTAAATCAAAATCTAATTGATTAACGATATAGGCAATCGTGTCTCCAACTGAATCAAATTTAATTGATAATTTTGTAGCTCTAATATCTAAATAGGCAGTTTGATCTTCGAAAAGCATTCCTAAATTATGATGTCGATCATTTTCACTTAAATCAGCATCAATTTGGAATGATTTATTTGTGACATCATATCCTAAATCTAACGAAGCATTCATTAAGGAAACATATTCCTCTTCTTCATTGAGTTCTTGGATATTTGCTTTAATATTTAAAGCATTTTGTTTAGTTTCTAAGAAATTGTATAAAGATTTAAAGATATTAAATATTGGTTTAAAGTTTTGATAATTATTTTTATCTGGTTCAACTAATTCAACATCTTCAACTTTAGTTAAATCAATATCTAATTTAATGATGTTACCTTTATAGTTAATCGTATCGGTTCTTAAACCTTTAAAATTATATTCGCTATCGGTTTTAACATATAATTGTAAATCTTCGCTTAAATTTAAAATGAAATAAATATCTCCACTAGGAGTTGTCTTTTCTTCCATTTCATCAATCATGCTAGAAATAGTATTTAAATCTAAGTTTTGGAATTCGCTTGGTAAATTTAAATTAATTCCATATTCGCTTGGAAGCATATCGATGAAATCTAAAAGATGTTCGGTTTCTAAATAGAAATGATTTTCTTTATAAGAAAAATATATTGTTCCTTTATCATTTGGATTTTCAGATTCAGTATTTTTAAAATAACCTAAATTAGTTGTTAGATTAATGCCGTTTAAATATAAATTAACATCGCCTTGTACTTTGATGGCGTTGAGATCTGAAATATCACCAACAACATCTAAATTAACGTTAATTGCGGTGTTATCTTCTAAAGTGAATTCAATTCCGCCGTCAACATTAAAAGAACCCATCTTAAGTAAATTATCTAGAAGCATTCTTTGATGTGAGATTTCTCCACTTACATTAGAAGTCGGTTCTTCTTCAACGGCTGGGCTTAAAGCTTTCATAATACCTTGAGTTCCAAAAACAGAACCAAAGCCAACAAAAGCAGCAATAATTCCGGCAATAAATGTTTTAGAAAATAGTTTTTTCATATTTGTTCTCCTTTAATAAGTTAAATCTTGATTTAAAGATGGAATTTGAGTTTCAACATCGTAAATATATTCATCGCTTACATGAGCAACTGATTCAGCAGTTACAACCATGACAACCGAATAAGATTCTTCAACCTCAGATTTGATTAAATTTAATTGATCATCTAAATATAAATGTAATTGAATGCTGTGGAAGTAGGGGTCTTTAATTGGGGAAATCTCAACCATTTGCTTCACGTAGCGTAGCACAGCGTATTTAGGCGATAAATCTAGACGAACCGTATAACCTTCATTTGTCTTTTCAGCAGTGGAGGTATCGAATGTTGTTTTTGAAGAAATAATATAGATTAATGGTCTAGATAATTGCTTACCCCATTTTGCTTCATGCTCTTCATTTGAGAGTTCGCTTTGAGGATTTTCATTCCATTTTGCTTTTTCTGATTCAACATTCTCTCCATTATAGGTTTTGATTGTTCCGTCTTTTTGATAAAACCTTTTACCAGTTTGAAGCATCGATGAAGCCGAGATATTTTCCATGAAATATTCTTCTTTATATTTAATAGATGTTGCGCGTACGCTTTGTTCAACACCCATCGCATTAACACTTCCATGCGTTTTTGAGACTACATACTCATGATTGGCAAATTTATTAGTGGCAATATTAGCAAGTTCATAAGGCTTAAAGTCATTTGTATAATCGTTTGCTTTTGAAGATTGATATCGTCTCATCAAAGCAACTTGATCATCTTCGAAATCGGCCGCACTTAATTTTGAATAATCTATTGGCTGATTTTTTCTAAAGAATTGTTGACCTAAAAAATATCCACCTACTCCACCAAGCGCTAGACAAACTACGGTTACACTTATTGAAGCAATCACATGGACTTTGCTTACAGGTTTTCTTTCTTTTTTCTCAGCCTTTTTCATAATCAGCATTCGCTATTATATGTACGCGTACCTAAAAATGTAATCTAATGATGAAAATATTTATTTGAGAGTTGAATTCTCATTTCGTGAGAGTTGTTTTCGTTCGAAATTTGACAAATTTTAATACTAGTATTAATATAGTCCCATGAAAACTCTTAAAGAAACGATCGGTGAGAATCTAGTAGAGTTAAGAAAAAATAAAAAATTAACGCAACTTGAACTTGCTGAAAAACTAAATTATTCCGACAAATCAATCTCGAAATGGGAAAAAGGCGATGTCCTTCCTGACTTTGAGACCTTATATGAATTATGCAATTTTTACGGGGTTAGTCTCGATTATTTAACCCATCCAGTTAGTGAGAATAAGTCTCAATATGTACTTAATAAGGATGAAGAAAAAAGAAATTTGTTAAATCATATTCTCATCATTGTTTTAGTAAATTTGGTGCTTTGGTTTATCGCTACAATCATCTTTGTTTATGCTTTGATTAATGGTCGTGAAGGACCATATTGGCTATCTTTTATATACGCTGTTCCTTCTACATGTGTAATATCCGCTTTATTCTCGTTTGCCTATTTCCGAAAAGTTAGATTATTATTCTTTATCTTTTGGTCGGTATTTGTTTGGTCACTTATTGCTTCGATATTCTTAACGACAATTTTTGAAAATCAATTTATTTGGCCTTTATTCCTAGTTGGAATACCTGCTCAAGGTGCCTTGGTTGCTTGGTATCTAATGAGAAAGAAATAAATATAAAAAAATGCTATGGAATTCCATAGCTTTTTATTTAAAAATAAAAGAGTCACAATGTGACTCAATTATTTAGCTTTCTTAGCAATTTCGACTAAGTCAGTGAATGCTTTTGGATCGTTAATTGCGAGTTCAGCAAGCATTTTACGATTGACTTTGACGTTTGCTTTATTAAGTCCGCAGATGAATCTGCTGTAGCTAATGTCATTTGTTCTACAAGCGGCATTGATACGTTTGATCCATAATTTACGGTAATCGCTTTTGAGTTGTTTACGGTCGATATAAGAATATCTAAGCGAACGTAAGACTTGTTCTTTAGCGGTTTTGAAGAGAAGGTGTTTACTACCGAAGTAGCCCTTGGCTCTCTTTAAGATTTTTTTACGTCTAGCGTGTGTAGTGACGCTGTTTTTTACTCTAGCCATCGGTTCTCCTCCTATTGAATAAGGGTCTTCACTCTCTTGTAGTCACTATTGTGAACAAGTGAAGCCTTTCTTAAATGTCTTTTTTGTTTGGTTGTCTTGCGTGGAGCAAGGTGTGATGTATAAGCACTATGTCTTTTGAGTTTACCAGAACCAGTAACTTTGACACGTTTAGCGAGTGCTCTTTTTGTCTTCATTTTTGGCATGCTAATTTCCTCCTACTTTCTTTTGGCTGCTAAAATTGCGTTTAGCCATTTACCCTCCATAAATGGAGCTTTTTCGATAACGGCTACATCTTCCAAGGTTTGGATGAATTTATTCATAACTTCTTCACCAACTTCGACGTGACTTAATTGTCTTCCGCGATAACGAACACCAACTTTAACTTTGTTACCTTCTTCTAAGAATCTGCGAGCAGCTCTAGCTTTAGTATCAATGTCGTGTTGACCGATTTGAGGAGTTAATTGAATTTCCTTAATTTCGATTGTGTGTTGTTTTTTCTTGTTTTCTTTAGCCTTCTTTTGTTGTTCGAAACGATATTTTCCATAGTTCATAATTTTACAAACTGGTGGATTAGCGTTTGGAGCGACACAAACTAAGTCTAAATCAGCTTGAACAGCTACATCATATGCAGCTTTGCTAGACATTTTGCCAAGTTGTTCTCCATTAGCACCAATTAATAATACTTCTGGGAAACGAACTCTCTCATTAATGAGATCTTGGTTGGTTTTATTAGGACGTTGTGGTCCTTGCTTCATTGGATAGTTATTGATAACTTCATCCTCCTTTTCAACAAAAACGGACGCGAATTGCGCCCGTTAATAAATAACTTATTAGTTATCGTAGCATGTACCAATCGATTCATCAATCTGGTGAGAAGCGTGGGCGCTCTTCTTTCTACGTTTTGCGAGAATTATTTAACTACACATTAAATGTGTTGTCAACAAATATTTTTATTCCTCGACTTTTGGTAAAGCTCTAGTAGCGATTTCCTCTTTTAATTTATTAACAAATTCATCTAAAGAGATATTGATTTGCTCTTTTGAGCCATAATGACGATAAGTCACGCTATTAGAATTAAGTTCATTATCACCAACAACTAAAGTGTAAGGGACTTTTTTAACTTGAGCATTTCTCATACGATAGCCAAGTTTTTCACTAGCATCGATTAAATGTGCTCTAATTCCAGCCTTCTTTAAGACTTCAACAACTTTTTTAGAATATTCTAGATGGAATTCGTTGTTGACTGGTAAAACATGAACTTGTTCAGGCGACATCCAAAGTGGGAATGCACCAGCGAAATGTTCGGTGATAACTCCGACAAATCTTTCAACAGAACCAAAGCATGCTCTATGAATCATAACTGGACGAGCTTTTTCACCTTTATCATCGATATAAGAAACATCGAATCTTTCTGGTAAATTCATGTCCAGTTGAATTGTTCCACATTGCCAAATGCGGTTCATCGAATCTTTGACTTTAAAGTCAAGTTTAGGACCATAGAAGGCTCCATCACCTGGATTAATCTTGAATTCTTTACCAGATTTTCGACAAACTTCTTCTAAGATTCTTTCCGATTCATTCCAGATAGCGATATCACCGATATAACCTTCTTCTGGACGAGTTGATAATTCGATTTTGTAATTTAGACCAAACATCGAATAAATTTCATCGTAGAGTTTTAAAATCGAAATGATTTCTTCACCGATTTGATCTGGTCTAACAAATGTATGAGCATCATCTTGGGTAAATGATCTAACTCTAAATAAACCGTTAAGTGCGCCACTAGCTTCATGACGGTGGACGTGACCAAGTTCGGCATAACGAAGTGGAAGTTCACGATATGAATGTAAATCATTTTTATAGCAAAGAATTGCGCCTGGGCAGTTCATTGGTTTAATCGCAAATTCATCTTCATCAACCATGGTGATATACATATTATCTTTGTAGTGGTCCCAATGGCCGGAAGTAATCCAAAGCTCTTTAGAAAGCATAATTGGAGTATCTACGAGCATATAATTATAACGGTTATGGATTTCTTTCCACATGTTTTCAATTTCAGTTCTAACAATCATGCCATTAGGAAGCCAAAATGGAAGTCCTGGACCATAATCTGAAAGCATAAATAAACCAAGTTGTTTGCCTAAGAGACGGTGGTCTCTTTTCTTTCTTTCTTCTAAAATGCGAAGATGTTCTTCTAAGTCGGCTTTCTTTTCAAAAGAAGTGCCATAAATTCTAACTAATTGTTTATTTTTAGAATCGCCTCTCCAATATGCTCCGGCGATGGAAAGAAGTTTGAAATTTTGAATTTGACCAGTTCTTTCAACGTGTGGACCAGCACATAAGTCGAACCATTTTCCTTGTCTATAGATGGTGATTACTCCATCGATACCATTGATAAGTTCGATTTTATATGGATTATCTTTAAATAATTCTAAGGCTTTTTCTTTAGAAACTTCTTCTCTAACGATTGGTTCATTTCGACTAGCGATGCGGTGCATTTCCTTTTCAATTTTTGCTAAATCAGCTTCGGTTATTTGGCATGGAAAATCAACATCGTAGTAAAAACCTTCATCGATGGCTGGTCCATATCCAAATTTTGCTCCTGGATATAGGTTTGAAATTGCTTCTGCCATTAAATGAGAAGTTGAGTGATTAAGTGTTTTGAAGTCTAAGGCCATAATTTTACCTCCTAAAATAAATAAAAACGTCCTCTTTAAGGACGCTATCAACGCGGTACCACCTTAATTTATAGTAACAAGTTACTATACTCTCAATCCTTTTAACGCAAGGTTACGTCTAAATTGGTTTTTAGAAGCTCTGAAGTGGTATTACTAATTTTCTTCTAGGAATTTCTCAGCTACCATTCCCTCTCTTTAGAAGAGCTATATTAGTAACGTGTCTTCATCGACGCTAAAATTAGTATAATCAATTAAATTGATAAATCAACTATTTTGCTTTTGAGAATATTTTTATTTCGATCTTATTTTTATTTAATATGAGTAATTTTTGTTTCTATTTTTATATAAAAAATGAAAGTTGTGGAAAACGTGTGGATAATTATTTTAATTTTTCAAAAACTCTCGATAAATACTTATTAAGTTTTATTTTTTAATGTTAGATAGTTATCCACAAAATAGCCAAAAACGTCGATTTCATCGAATTTATTTCTACCACTCACTTTGTGAGAGTGATAAACTAATGTGCAATTATGGACTACATTCTTTCATCAGACTTTTATGAAATTAGACTCGCCTCTATCGTCTCAAATGTCGATAAAGATGTTTTAGTTGAACTTTATCAACCAATCATTGGGGCAAATGCCACAATTTTATATCTCACCCTTTTAAAGCAAAAAAGAAATGAAGATGATGAGAATATGTATTCAACTCAATCTCTTTTAAATGGAATGCAATCTGATCCTAATACTTTATTAGCCTCTAGACATTACCTTGAAGCCGTTGGTCTACTTCGTTCGTATGAGAAAGCTTCTGAATCAGGAAGATATTACATTTATGTACTTTATGCTCCTAAATCCCCAAAAGATTTCTTTGATGATGTATTGTTCAATGGTTTACTAATTCAATCAATCGGTGAAAAAGAAGCTAAAAAGTTAGCCCACGCTTATAAAGTCAATTTAAGTGTTGATGAAGGTTTTAAAGAAGTAAGTTCATCATTTGTTGATGTTTTCCATCCTGATTATGATGATCCTTCCTTTAGGAAAAGCTTTGGAAGTGACATCGTTGGTCATGATGCTGGACGTGTCAAAATTAGATTTAATCTCGATTTATTCTTTAAATATATAAGCGAAAATAGTCAAATTAAAATCTCGGCAATTTCTAAAAAAGAACTCAAGGAAATTGAGCGTCTTGCTACTTTATTTGGTTTAGATGAGAAACAAATGGCATTAATTACAATTGATGAATATGATCCAAATGAACTTCCACATCTAAATTTTGAACGCATTAAATATCGCGCTGAAGAAGAAGTTAAATTCAAATTAGTTGAATCTAAACCACGTAATAAGAGAAGCGATTTAAGTGGCGAATCTCCACTTGAACAAAAGATTATAAAAATGGAACAAATCGCTCCATCAAAATACCTCTCATTATTATTAAATAATACTCCACCTTCAATGACTGATTTAAATACCTTAAATAAATTGTCATTAGGTTACAAATTAGGAAATGGAATAATAAACGCAATTATCGATTATGTAATGCAAAAGAATAATAACATTCTCTCTTATGCATTCTGCGATAAGGTCGCAAGCATTCTTGTTTCTAAAAATGTTGAAACTACTTTAGATGCGATGAACGAGCTTAAAAAATTATCATCGAAAAGCAAATTAGAAAATAAGGTGACAAAGAAAACATATAATGATGAGCCACCTAAAGTGGAACCAACTAAAGAGAAA
Organism: uncultured Erysipelotrichaceae bacterium; assembly: GCA_946612405.1. Next base: position 60,637 of record CAMOEQ010000001.1, read on the forward strand.
AAACAAGTTGAAGAAATATCAGATGAAGAAATGGATGAACTATTAAGTTCATTAAATAGCTTGAAAAAAGGAGGTAAGAAATAATGACTTTACAAGAAGTAAAAGAATTCTCTGTTAAAGATATCGTTAACGAAGAAGTTGATATGAAAAGTTATATTAACAAACTCGTTAAAGAATTAAGAGAAGATATTGAAGTATATGAAAAATTAAAGTCTTTAAATCTAACTATGGGTGAAGTTAGGGAAAATATCGGTAAATTGACCGATTTTCGTGAAGATTACAATTATTGTAAAGCTTGCCCAGGAATCGAAAAATGTAATAAGAAAACTCCCCATATTTCGATGTATGTTCAAAAAGAAGGCTCTTTTATAAGTGCTCAATATGAACCATGCCATAAAATTATGGAACAAATTCGTCTCGATTCTCGTTATTTAGTAGCTGATTTTCCTAATGAATGGAAAGGAATCAATTTCTCAACTGTCGATATGTCAACTAATCGTCGTCCAGTTATTCGACGCGTAATTAATAACATTAAAGGTCAAACAACTGATTGGGTTTATATCAAAGGCAACCACAAAGTTGGTAAATCATTTATTCTTGTGGCTTCTGCTAATCAATTTATCGCTGAAACAAATCAACAAGCTGCCATAATTAATGCTCGTACTAGATTTAAAGAATTAGCAGATTTAAGTATTTCTAATCCAAGTGAATTTACACGTAATCTTGTCGCATTATCAAATGTTGGCTTATTAGCCATCGATGATTTTGGTGATGAATATAAATCTGAATATATCCGTGATCAAATCTTAATGCCAATCCTTTTAGAAAGAGAGCATCAAAACAAATTAACGATGTTTTCCTCTAATTACACGATTAGAGAAATCCAACAGCTTTATAGCATTGGTAAAAGTGGTGGCGATATTAGAGCCAAACAATTAGCTAATATATTAGAAGAGATGTGCCGAGAGGAATTCGACCTCACTGGCGTTTCTATTTACCGTAAATAGTTTTGATTTTATTTTCTAAAGAAGCGAGATTGCCGTCATTTAAAATAACGCAGCTCGCTTTTTCTTTATTTTTAATATTATATTGATCGTTAATTCTTAAAATTTCTAAAGCGTTTTTATCGCGTTTTGAAACCCTTTTTTCTCTTTCTTTTATAGGAGAATCAACATAGATAATTTCATCTGCAAAATCATCAAGATGAGATTCGAAAAGCAAAGGAACTTCCATAGCGACATTTATTTTAGAATGTTTTATTTCATTGATAATGACATCACTTACTAAAGAATGAACATATTTTTCTAAGCGAGTCTTTTTCTTTGGATTATCTAGAAGATAATTTCTTAAATAATCTCGATCAATTTTACCTTTTTTAATTTTTAATTCAGGAATGAATTTTTTGATATCGCTTTGTACTTTTTTATCTTTATATAATTCGTGAGTAATTTTATCGGCATCTAAGCAGTTATATCCTAATTTTCTAAAGCAGTCTAAAACAGTTGATTTACCGCTTCCAATAGGACCAGTAATTGCAATAACTTTTTTAATAGCAGGATTTTTTTGACAATTAGGACAATAAGTTGTGCCTCTTCCATTTACAAATATTTTTCGTAAGTGGTGATGGCATCTAAGACACGTTCCATCTTTTTTGCCATATACTTTCAAAGAAACTTGGAAGTTACCAGAGACGCCTTCTTTAGGATGATACGATTTTATCGTAGATCCACCTTCATCAATCGCTTTTTGCAAAATTATTTTTGAAGCTTTTAATATTTCTTCTAATTGTTTGTTAGAAACAAGTTTGGCAGGTGTTTCTGGATGAATCTTACATTCAAAAAGAACTTCATCAACATAGATGTTACCTAATCCAGACATGATACTTTGATCTAAAAGAGCAGTTTTGATTGGAATATTTTTATTTTTAAACGCTTTAACTAATCTATCGGCATTTTTCATCTCAAATGGAGACGGACCAACTTTATTAAGTGGCTCTTCTAATAAATAGCGATCTTCATCACTAACTTTAAGAATGCCAAATTTACGGACATCGTTATAAACAAGTTTATGATTGTCGCTCATCGTTAATGAGGCAATATCGTGTTTAGAATACTCTTCATTAATGCCTCTATAAAAGTATTTACCTTCCATTCTTAAATGGGAAATTAAGACTTTTTTATTATCGAAATGGAAAATAATAAATTTTCCAATTTGACTAAAATGTGTAATAGTCGAATCAACTAATTCATTTAAATTACCCTCAACATTTTTCTTTCTTAAAACATAGGTATCAACTACCTTTTTATTTAGAACAAATTCTTCGAGGGTTTTAATAACCGTATGAACTTCTGGATATTCAGGCATAATTATTTGCAATCATACCAAGTATGACCAAATCCTCCATCAACTTCTAATTTTGTTGGTAAATCCATTGCATGTTCCATAATGTCTTTTACAAGTGGATAAACGACGTCTTTTTCATCATTTGGAACTTTGAATAAAAGTTCGTCATGAATTTGTAAAATTAATTTCGTTTTTAATTTATGTTCTTTTAAAGCTTTATCAACTTTAATCATCGCAATCTTAATTAAATCAGCTGCTGTTCCTTGAATAGGAGCGTTCATCGCTGCTCTTCTAGCAAATTCTCTAACTTGATAATTAGAATCATGAACTTCTCTAAGATATCTTCTTCGACCTAATAGGGTTGTAACATAACCGTTTTTAACAACTTCAGTTGTGATACCTTGGAAATATTGACTTATTTCTGGATACGCTTCATAAAATGAAGAAATGATTTGTTTAGCTTCTTTTACGCTTACTCCGATTTGTTCAGACAAACCCCAATCAGAAATGCCATAAATAATTCCAAAATTAACAGCTTTTGCTCTACGTCTTAAATCAGGAGATGGTTTATCGACATGAAATACGTGAGCGGCGGTGGCGGAGTGAATATCTTCACCTGATTCGAAAACTTCTTGAAGTTTTTTACAATTTGATAGACTTGCTAATATTCTTAATTCAATTTGAGAATAATCTAATGAAAGAATCGAATAATTATTATCTTTATAATAGAAAGCTTTTCTGATCAATTTACCTTCTTCATCGCGAACCGAAATATTTTGTAAATTAGGCTCGCTAGAAGATAATCTACCAGTTTGAGTTAAAGCTTGATTAAAGATAGCGTGAATCTTGCCATCTCCATAAACATGAGATGATAAACCAGTCACATAAGTAGAGATAAGTTTTGCATATTTTCGATATAAAAGAATTTCACTTACGATTGGATGTTTATCAATTAATAACTTTAAAGCATCTACTGATGTAGATTTTTTTGAATTTGGAAGTTGAAGTTTATCATAAAGAATCTCTCCAACTTGTTTAGGCGAATCAATATTGAATTCTTGACCAGCCATTTCATAAATTCTAGTCCTAATATTGCTCAGATTAACTTTAAAGTTATCACCCATTTTTTCTAATACTTCAACATCAAGTGGGAAACCTTCAATTTCCATATCGGATAGAACGCTTGCAAGTGGAATCTCAACGTTTTGATATAAATTTAGACATTCTAAAGCATCTAAATCTGCTAAAGCTTTATTAGCAAATTTATAAGAATAATATGCAATCTTAGCAGTGCGTTCAGGATCAGAATTATCAAACAAAGACATCGATTCATCTTTTTTAGAAGCGATATTTCCCCCAAAATAATGCATGATTGAATCGACATTGTTAACTAATGTTGAATCGAGTAAATAAGCCGCTAAAAGAGCATCGAAATATAAACCATCAATTTCAATATCTTTATGTTTTAAAGCTACTTTTATCGCTTTATAGTCATAACAATATTTTTTGATTTTGGGATTTTTCAAAATCTCCAGCAAAAATCCATCATTTTTGAAATTTTCTTCGCGAATATAATATATTTTTTGTGCTAAATATACAGCGATTCCATAGATATTTGCATCGTTATAATTACCTGGTTCAATATCGAGTGCTAAAGAAATTTCATCGACATTTTCTATTTTTGGTAATTGATTTACTTCTTCAAAACTAATGTCATCATTTCCATCATTCTTTTTAAGGTTTTGAGGAATGCGATTTAAAAATTGTTTGAGTTCATATTTGTTACAAAATGCTCTGATATTATCAAAAGAATAACCTTCATAAACTAAATCTTTAGAAGAAAATGGAAGTTCAACGTTAGTAAGAATCTTTGCCATTTCATAACAATGACGACCTAAATCGGCATTTTGAACGATTGATTCTCCAACTTTTGATTTCATACTTTTCGCGGCTTCAACAATTGCTTCAAATGAACCATAATCTTGAATTAATTTAACCGCGGTTTTATCACCAACGCCTGGAATACCTGGAAGATTATCGCTTGAATCGCCTCTAAGACCTTTATAATCGATAATTTGAAGTGGTTTAAAGCCATAAAGTTCTGGCATGGTCTTTTCATTCATAACGACGATATTAGACATACCAGTTTTAATGATATGAATAGATATATGTTCATCGATCAATTGTAGGAAATCGCGGTCAGATGTATAAACAATTACTTCGTAATTATCTTTGCCAAGCATCTTCGAAACTGTTCCGCATATATCATCAGCTTCATAACCTTCTTTTTCAAAAGTGAATATATCTAAAGCTTTTAATAATTCTCTAACAATCGGCATTTGAATTTTTAAATCTTCAGGAGCAGGCTTACGGTTTGCTTTATATGTTTCATCTTCTTTATGCCTAAAAGTAGCTTTACCAGTATCAAAACCTACGAATAAAGCATCGCCAGGTTTTAAAGATTGAAGGACTTTATTAAGCATATTTGAGAATGAGAAAATAGCGTTGGTAGGGATACCTTCTTTAGTGCGCATAATCTCATTTCCACCATAAGCGGTGGCGTAATAAGCTCTAAAAAGTAAAGAATTGCCGTCGATAATATAAGCTTTATTCATTTATGAACTCCTTAATATCTTTTAATTCATTAACACTTAATTGACCATCGCTCTTCATATAACCATCAATGACGACAATATGATTCTTTTTAAGTGATTTCATCGATTTTAAATAGGCTTCTGGGAATAAAACAATTTCAAGTTCGCTTGTTTCATCATAAATGTTAACAAAAGCCATCGCTTGATTCTTTTTAGTGATATGTTTTCGAATATTTTTAATGATGGCAAAAATTGTTACTTTTCCATGAGTGTTAACTAATTGCTCAAGCGAAGTAGCCTTGGCTTCTTTCATTTCTTTTTTATAATTCTCCAAAGGAGAACCTGAAACCATAAGTGAAAGAACTTGGAATTCTTTATCAAGATTTTCAATTAAATCATCTTCGACCCTTTCAAAGGTTGGTTTTGGATATAGATTTGGATCAAAGGCTAATAAGCCTTGATCATCTAAAGCAAAAGAAGCGAATGTTAACGCTCTAACTAAATTGAAGCGAAGCGATGCTCTAGAAGGTTCTATTGCATCAAAGCATCCAGCATCAATAATATTGATAATATTTCCATTCGATAATTTATATTTACCCATTCTTAAGACAAAATCAAAAATATCTTCGAATGGTTTTACTTTTCTTTCATTAATGATATTAGTGGCAATATTGCTCGATATTCCTTTAATAGAAGTAAGTGGGAATAAGATTTCACTGCCTCTAATTTTGAAATATAATTCCGATTCATTTATATCTGGACAGCAAATTTTAATCTTTGCTTTTTTAAGTTCAACAATCGTATTATTAAATTCATTTTGTGAAGCATTCGATAAAATCGAAGCATAAAATTCAAGTGGATAATAGGCTTTTAAATAAGCCATTCTCATGGAGAATATTGCATAAACAAAAGCATGTGATTTATTAAAGCCATAGTTAGCGAATTTATAAATAAGTTCAAACACTTGATTAGCAACTTTAATGTCGAATCCTTTTTTAATTGCCCCAGAGACAAAGCTTTTTTCTAAAGAAGCTAATTTAGATGAATCTTTTTTCGAAATTGCTCTTCTAAATAAATCAGCTTGAGCAAGAGAAAATCCTGCCATCTTAGAAGCGATTTGCATAATTTGCTCTTGATAGATGATTTGCCCATAAGTAGGGGCTAATATTTCTTCTAATTCTGGAGCAATATATTTAATCTTGGTTTTAGTATTTTTATATTTGGCAAAATCATCGATTTCACCCATCGCGCCAGGTCGATATAAAGCAATCAAAGAAACAACATCTTCAAAATCGTTAATTTTAATTGTCTTAATTGCTTTTCTCATTCCTATAGATTCAAGTTGGAATATGCCAATCGTCTGTGCATTAGAAATAATCTTAATTGCTTTTTCATCTTTATAAGGAATTGAATCTCTATCAATGTTTATTCCTTTTTGCTTTAGCAAAGCTAAACAATCTTCAATGATCGTTAAATTTCTTAACGCTAAAATGTCCATTTTTAAGATGCCTTGTTCTTCAAGATAATCTTTTTCAAATTGTTCGACATATCCGCCATCAAAAGCAGGAGAAAGAGGAACGATATTTTGAAGAGGCTCAGCATTTAAAACGATACCAGCAGCATGCAAAGACGACTGTCTTGGCAAACCTTCGATTTTAGAAGCCAAAGAAACGATTTCTAAATAATATTTATCATCATTAACTAATTTTCTAAAATCAGGATTAATTTTATATATCTCTCTTAAAGAGAGTTTATCTTCTTTTTCATCTTTAATTAAACGAGTGAATAATTGAATATCTCTTTCTTCATAATCAAATATTTTGCCGACATCATTAAGTGCTTGTTTAGCACCTATTTTTTGAACCGACATAATTCTAGCGACTTTATCGACACCATATTTATCACGTATATAAGAGATGACATCTTCACGATGAATATCAGAAAAGTCAACATCGATATCAGGCATTGTTTGTCGATGTTCATTTAAAAATCTTTCGAATAACAAATCATTTTCAACTGGATCAGGAACAGTTATTCCTAAGGCATAAGAGACTAATGAACCAGCGGCAGAACCTCGACCAGGGCCAACAGCGATACCGTTTTTTCTCGCATAATCAACATAATCATGAACGATTAAGAAATAATCACTATAGCCCATTTTGTTAATGACACTTAATTCGTAATTCAATCTATCAATATATTTTTGATCAGTTTTGTTGTTTTTCTTTAAGCCATCAATGGCTAATTTTCTTAAATAATCTGGACTAGATAATCCTTCATTATTAGTAAATGAAATAATCTTTCCTCGTGGAGTGATTAATTTAAAATTAATCTTCTTAGCAAGAAGCTCACAATTAGAGATTTCTAAAGGCGAATAAATTTTAGTTATTTCTTCGCTAGTTAATAAATATTCATCGCCATTTTCACTTTTTTGATTTAAGACTTCTTTAGCATAAATTGCTTCCATCATTCTTAAGATGATTGCATCTTCTTTTTTAACATATTTAACTGCTGGGAACGCAATGGTGAGATAACCATATTTTTTAGCGAAATCTCTCATAAAATTGAGATATTCAAGTTCATGATTAACTTCGATACCTAAATAGAATTCTTTAATGCCATTTGAAAGCTTTGCCATTTTTTTCGCAAGTTCTTGTGGCTCGGAAATATAAACTTTCTTAAAAGCATCGTTTTGAATGCTTAAAATAACCGCTAAACCATCTGAATGCTCTTTAAGAAATCTTAAATTTAGCTTTCCTAATGCATATTCATAATTGCATTTTAATAAATTGCGATAACCAACTTCGTTAATGACAATGAGTGAAAATAATAAATTATCAAAATAAAAATCTTCACCGATAATTGGCTTTATATTATTTGCTTCACATTCATGGACTAAAAGTGGGGCAGCACTTAAAGAAGCAAAATCAGTTAAACCAAGGGATGTATAACCACACTTTTTGGCAACTTTAACATATTGATCTATTTTTAGACCAGATTTTCCAAAAGAATACCCCGAATAAACGTGAAGTGGTACAAATTGCATATTTATATTTTACTTTATATGTAATGAAAAAGGTATCAAAATTGACACCTTTTTATTTGCTTATAATCTGAATTTTAACTTAAGTTAAGAATCTTTTTTCTCAAATAATTTATCTAAATCCGCTAATAAATCTTTAAGTTCATCGAGATTTTTAAGTTTTAAGCCACTCGCTTGAGCGTGGCCTCCGCCATTATATTTTTCAGCGATGTGAGAAATATCGATTCCACCTGAACGAAGCGAGACCCGCCAATTGCCTTTTTTAACATCTTCAGTGACACTTAACCAAGCATTGATGCCATCTAGATGGGCGAATAAATTGACATTTTCTTTGCCTCTAATAGCCGGAAGATTAAATCTTTTAAGAGTTTCATCATCCAAAATATAATAGGCCACTCCATTTGGAGTAATTGAATAATGTCTTAAGACATAACCTGTAACTTCTAAATCTTCGAGTTTCTGATTATACATTTCGGCATAGACTTTGGAAATTTGAATCCCACATTCAAGAATCTTTTGAGCGATATAGAAAGTATGAGTAGTAGTAGATTCATAAAGAAATCTACCAGAATCTCCAACGATGGCTTTATATAAATTTTCTGCGCATTCAACACCAACTTTATATTTTTTTGGATAGGAGAAGAATAAATTAGCAATTAATTCACCAGCCGCAGCCATCGATTCATCGACAATTGAGAGATCACCAAATGGTTCAACATCAGGGTGATGATCAATTTTAATTAGATAATCAGCTTTCTTTGCTCTTTCATCACATATCCTATCTAGATTGGATAAATCAAGGACAATTGCTAGGAATGGATGGTTAAACCAAGCATCATCAATTACCTCCATTTTTGGGAAGCATTGACCAGTTAAAGTGACGTGATCATCACCAGTATAGATGACGCTTTTATTTGGAAAATTATCTTTGATAAAATGGACAAAAGCCATTTGAGAGCCTAAAGCATCATAATCAGGATGATCATGACGGAAAATAGCGATGCGGTCATATTCTTTTATCTTCTTAAATATTTCCGCATATTTATGTTCGTATGTTTGATTTCTTTCTTCTAAAATATCCATTTTATTTTGCTAAATAATAAGCATAAGTATCGCGAGCAATCATAACTTCTTCATCGGTTGGAATAACAACGACTTTAATCTTTGAATTTGGAGTGGAAAGCAAAGCTTCTTTACCTCTAATTGTCGCGTTGAGTTTCTTATCAATTTCAATACCTAAAGCTGGACCAATTTCATCACAAATTTGTTCTCTTGTGATGGTGGAATTTTCACCAATACCAGCGGAGAAGATGATTAAATCTGCGCCACCTAATCTAACATAATATTGACCAATAAAGTCAGCTATTCTACGAATAAATAATCTATTAGCAAGTATTGCTTTCTTATTACCTTCTTCGCAAGCTTTTAAAACATCGCGAGAATCGTTTGAAACTTCAGAAACACCTAAAAAGCCAGATTGTTTATTGAAGATTTGATACATTTCTTCGACTGATTTTCCAGTGCATTTGCATAAGTAATTCATGACGGAAGGATCCAAATCACCAGTTCTTGTTCCCATCATGATTCCACCTAAAGGTGTTAAACCCATGGATGTAGCAACGCATTTGCCATCTTTAACGGCTGTGATTGAAGCACCGGAGCCAATATGACAAACGATCATTCTTGGATGAGCGATACCTTCAACATATTTAAGACCAACTTGGGATAAATATTTATGAGATGTACCATGCGCTCCATAACGACGGCAATCATATTTAGTTGAATATTCATAAGGAATTGGGAATAAATAATCTTCTTCTTTCATACTTTGATGAAAGGCTGTATCAAAAACTGCAACGTTAACTGAATCAGGAAGAATCTTTTTAAACGCTCTAAAGCCAACTAAGTGAGCTTTGTTATGAAGTGGAGCAAGTGGAATCAAAGATTCAATCTTATCCTCGGTATCTTTAGTGAACAATTCTGATTTAGAGAAATATTTACCGCCTTGAACGATACGATGACCACAAGCGACGATTTCTTCCATTGATTTAACAATGCCTTTATCAATTAAAGCTTTAACTAATAGTTCAACTGCAGCGGCATGATCAAGAATTGGAAGAATTGTTTTCTCTTCTTGTCCGTTCCATTTGATACCAAAAATTGCATCTTCATGACCAATACGTTCGGCATTACCAGAACAGAGTACTTTTTCTTCAGGCATTTCGTAAAGCTTGAATTTTAAGCTTGACGAACCTGCGTTAACTGCCATTACTTTTGCCATATAAAAATCCTCTTTTCGAGACAAATTATAGTAAAACTTGCATATTCTTTCAATATAATTGAATAAATAAATTCGTCTCATACATAGGTGCTTACGCGTGCAATTTTTAAATAAAATATGCTAAAATTGTCTCATTATGGCATACGGATTATTTTACGATTATCTCGTCGGACAATGTATCGACGCTTACACCTATTTTGGTGCACACCTTGAAAAAAGAGGTGAAGAAGTTGGCTTTGTTTTTAGACTTTACGCTCCATGCGCTAAAGATGTTTCAGTCATCGGTGAATGGAACAATTGGGACGTTAGAGTTCACAAAATGCAAAAGATCGATGATTCTGGGGCGTGGGAAATATTTATCCCTGGCTTAAGAAATTATCAATCTTACAAATTCCATTTTAAGAATGCAGAAGGTCGCTACGTCGATAAAGCTGACCCATTTGCTTTTTATAGTGAATATCGTCCAGCGACTTGTTCGCGTCTATTTGATTATACAGGCTTTGCCTGGCATGATTCTGCTCACATGAAGAAACGTACCAGAAACTTCGATAAACCAATGTCAATCTATGAAATGCATTTAGGTTCTTGGAAAGGTGAAGTTGATGGTCGAAATCTTTCTTATGAAGAAATCGCTGATTATTTAATTCCTTATGTCAAAAATTTAGGATACACTCACGTTGAATTAATGCCGATTGTCCAACATCCATTTGATGGAAGTTGGGGTTATCAAGCAACTGGATTTTATTCTGTTGATTCACGTTATGGTAATCCAAAACAATTAATGTCCTTTGTCGATAGAATGCATCAAGCCGGAATCGGAGTTATCTTTGATTTTGCTCCGGTTCACTTTGCAGTCGACGATTATGCTTTAATCAATTTTGATGGTGCCCATTTATTTGAACCAAGCGATCCAAAAAGAATGTTTTCACCATGGGGAAGTGCTTATTTTGATTTAGGAAAAGATCCAGTTCGTTCTTTCTTGATGTCAGCGATGAATTATTATGCGACAATGTTTCACATTGATGGCATTAGAGTTGACGCCGTTAGCAATATGCTATTTTATGATGGAGATAAATCTAAAGGCACAAATGATGGGGCTGTTGAATTCTTAAAAAGAACAAATGGCTTGCTTCATTCCCGTCACTCATCTTTGATGATGATTGCTGAAGATAGTAGTGATTTTTATGGAGTTACCAAACCTACCGAATACGGTGGAGTTGGTTTCGACTATAAATGGGATTTAGGTTGGATGAATGATACTTTGAAATATTATGGTCTTGATCCAATTTATAAAAAATATGACCACAATAAACTAACATTTTCAATGGCCTATTATTTCAATGAAAATTTCCTTTTACCATTCTCACATGATGAAGTTGTTCATGGTAAAGGTACATTAATTAATAAAATGTGGGGCAGTTATGATAATAAATTTGCTTTATTACGTAATTTATTAACTTATCAGATGGCTCACCCTGGCAAATATTTGTCATTTATGGGTAATGAACTTGCTTCATTTGATGAATGGAATGAAAAGAAATCATTACCTTGGGTTTTAAAAACATTCCCAAAACACGATTCCATTTCTCGACTTGTTCGTGATTTGAATCTTATTTATTCGTATGAAAAAGCTCTTCACACCAACGAATATAATCCATCCAATTTCAATTGGTTAATGGTTGATAATTCTAACGATAGTGTCTTTGCTTTTGAAAGATTCGACGGCAAATCCCGTTTCGTTTTCGTTTTCAATATGACTCCTAATTTCTATGAAAATTATGAAATCGGTGTTAATGAAGATGGAATTTATGAAGAAATTTTCAATTCGGATAAAGATGTTTATGGTGGCGATAATCAATACAATGGACTACCGCTTCAAAGTGAAGATTTTGGTCCAGAAAATCGTCCTCATAAAATTAGAATTAAACTCGCTTCCTTTGGAGCGATGATATTTAAATATAAAGGAAAGGTTAAAAAGTAGGTTATGTTTTCCTCGAAAAAAGAGTTCAAAGAAATATATCAACAACGTTTAATAGAACGTTATGGAAATTCAGTTCAAGAAGCTCATCCAAGTGAACTATATGATGTTCTTGGCGAGATGGTAAGAGATTACGCTGGTAAATTCTGGCGAAATACTCGTGAAGATGTTCTTCACAAAGGTCGTAAACAATTAATTTATTTCTCAATGGAGTTTTTAATTGGTCGACTTTTAACAAACAATTTACAAAATTTAGGAATTTACGATGTTGCTAAAGAAGGTTTAGCGGATTTAGGCATCGATATTAATAAGCTTGAAGACGAAGAAACCGATGCTGGTTTAGGTAATGGTGGTCTAGGTCGACTTGCTGCCTGTTTCCTTGATTCAATTTCCTCTTTAGGTTATCCAGTTCAAGGAAATACCATTAGATATGAATATGGCTTCTTCCGTCAATTAATTCAAAAAGGAAGACAATTCGAAGTCCCAGATCAATGGTTAACAAACGGTTTTGTCTTTGAGACAAGAAAATCAAAACACTCCGTTGAAATTGAATTTGGTGGCTCTTCAGAATCTTATATTAAAGAAGATGGCTCATTCGGTTTAAGAACTGTAGGAGCAACTCATGTTAAAGCCGTTCCTTACGATGTTTCAATCGTTGGCTATCGTAATGGCGTTTGTAATACTTTAAGACTTTGGTCGGCTGAACCAAGTGAAGAAAATCTTCCAAAAGGCGTTCCATTTGAAGAATATTTATCAACTTTAAAAGAATTATCACATGGTTTATATCCAGATGATTCTACTCAAAAAGGTCGTCTTTTACGTTTAAAACAACAATATTTCCTTGTTAGCAGTGGACTTCAATCAATTTTAAGAGGTCACATGAGAGAACATGGAACATTGCTCAATCTACATGAATATTACGTTTTCCAACTTAACGATACTCATCCAATTTTAGCTATTCCTGAATTAATGAGATTAATGATGGACGTTTATGGCTATGGCTGGGATGAAACTTGGAATGTCGTTACTAAATCAGTAGCGTATACAAACCACACGATTATGGCCGAAGCTTTAGAAAAATGGCCAGTTGATTATGTTCAACAAGTTTGTCCACGTTGTTACATGATTATTGAAGAAATCAATCGACGCGCTAATCAATATTTGGATTCTAAAGGCGCTGATGCAGCCACTAGATATGCTACTCAAATCATCAAAGATGGTTTGATTCATATGACCAATCTAGCAATCTTTGCTTCTTTCTCAATTAATGGCGTGGCTAAACTTCACACTGAAATTTTAAAGAAAGAAACATTTAAAGAATTTTATTCTTTATTCCCAGAAAAATTCAATAATAAAACAAATGGTGTTACTCAACGTAGATGGTTGATGTACTGCAATCCACGTTTAGAAAAACTTATCGATGATCGTATCGGTACTAAATGGAAAACCGATATGGAAGATGAAATCATCAAACTTAAACCATTTGCAAGTGATAAGAAAACTAAAGATTTATTCTTAGATATTAAACATGAGAAAAAAGTTGCATTGGCAAAATATATTAAAGAGAAGATGAACATTGATGTTGATGTTAATTCTATCTTTGATGTTCAAATTAAAAGATTGCATGCTTATAAGCGTCAATTAATGAACATCTTCCACGTTATATATCTATATAATAGAATTAAATCCGATCCGAACTTTAAGATGTATCCACGTACCTTCATCTTTGGTGCGAAGGCTGCTCCAAGTTATGTTTATGCAAAAAAGATTATTCAATTAATCATTTCAGTTTCAAATGTCGTTAATAACGATCCAGAAGTTTCTAAATTTATGAAAGTTATCTTCATGGAAAATTATGGTGTCTCACTTGCTGAAAAGATTATTCCAGCCGCTGATGTTAGTGAACAAATCTCAACTGCTTCTAAAGAAGCAAGTGGCACTTCAAATATGAAATTCATGATGAATGGTGCAATTACACTTGGCACTCTTGATGGAGCTAATGTTGAAATTAAAGACTTCGTTGGTGATGAAAATTGCGTCATCTTTGGTTTAACCAGTGAACAAGTTTTGAATTATTACGCTAATGGTGGTTATTCTGCTTGGGATGAATATAACAATAATCCAATCGTCCATGAAATTATGGATTCACTCCGCGTTGGACCTTGGGTCACTAAACCAGACAAATTCACAATGATCTTTGATGAAATTATGAATAATAACGATTGTTATTTCATTTTGAAAGATTTACCAGAATATATCAAAGCTCAACAAAAGATTGAAAAATTATATCAAGACCGCGATAAATGGGCCGAAATGTGCTTGATTAATATTGCTGGTAGTGGTTATTTCTCTTCTGATAGAACCATTAAAGAATACATTAAAGATATTTGGCACCTTCAAAAAGTCTCTGTTAAAAATGATAAACATTAAAGAATTATATTCTTTACAAGCAAGCCTTGATCAAGAGATTGCTTTAAATCATCATGTTACATACGAATCAACTTTTGAGCGTCGTCTTTTAGCGCTCATCGTTGAAATAGGTGAACTTGCTAATGAAACTAGATGTTTTAAATATTGGTCAAATAAAGGTCCATCTCCAAAAGAAGTGGTGATGGATGAATTTGCTGATGGAATTCATTTCCTTTTATCGCTTGGCATTCCTTTAAAGGCTGATAAATTTGATTATGAAATCGCAAAAAGTGATTTAGATTTAACTAGACAAATTCATGAAGTCTATAAAGCTGCTACTTTATTGTTAGATCATTATGATTTAAAGCATTATTATGATACATTTCAAAAATATCTAAATTTGTCTGCTTCAATCGGAATGAGCGAAGATGATATAATCTCTTCATATAAAGCTAAATTAAAAATAAATCACGTAAGACAAGAAACAAATTATTAAAAAACGGTCACTCGACCGTTTTCTTTTTATCTATAGATAAATTATTGAACATCAACTACTTTTTCGTTACCTTTATGTCTAACTGCAATCCTGCCTAAAATAGCACCAGCTAAGATGATTTCATTACCGATTGCACCTAAAACGATAGCGACAACATAAAGAGTTTTGCTTTCTCTTTTTCTAGCGATTAAACCAACGATTGATGATGCAAGCATTACAAGTTGTAATAAAAGCATAAATACACCCATTGAAATGAATGTTGCTTGCCAAATCGCAATAGCAACATCAAGACTTTCAGTTGTTTCTAAAGTACCATTTTGAATACCTTCTTTAACGATTTGAACCATTGTTGGAGAACCTAGAACTAAGAAGATAATACCGCAAATTAAAAGTGAAATAGCGGTAACAAAACCAATGATTGCGCCAATAAGTAAGATAATTCCTGAAGCTTTTTTCATAATTTACTCTTTTAATAATTTGTCAATTTCGTTTTCAGAAAAGACTTCGATTCCATGTGCTTTAAGTGTGCGAGCTGTTACGCCCATACCAGGAACAAGTCGATCCATAAAATAACCATTATGAATCATATGAGTTCCGCATGATGGTGAATTCTCTTTTAAAACTGCTTTCGTGATACCGAGATATTTACATAAAGCTAAAGCTTTATTTGCACCAAGTTCAAATTGTCTTGTGACATTTTTACCACTTTTATGGTAGACTTGCGAACCTTTGATTTCGCTTGGTTCTCGAGGTATAGATAATCCACCTTCAACTTCTGGGCAAAATAAAACTAAGTCGTATCTTTCTTTTAATTTTTCGATATCGGGGCAATATTTACCTTCACCCTTATAGTTAGTTTTTTCACCAACTAAACACGCACTAACTAGAATCTTTTGCATAAAAATATTCTATCAAATAGGTAATATTTCTCAATGAAATATAGTAAAATCTTAAATATGAAGCAAGAGCAGTTTGAATTCGTTAAAGATAATAACTCTTACAATGTCTTTGTTACTTATAAATATCAAAGGAATATATATTTTAGATATAAAAAAGATGGTTTTCATATCAGCGCTCCTTATTTTACTAGGCGCAAAACTATCGAAGCTGGTATTGATAAATTCTTTGATAAATTACTTAAACAACATGTTGCTAAAACATCACATTTTTCATTTGAAGATGATTACGTTTATCTTCTTGGAGAAAAAGTCGCTATTTCCTTACTTAATATAAAAAAAGAAGAGGAATTGCATAAATATTTAAAAAAATATGCTTTAGAAATAATTTCGCAAGAAGTTGAAAAATATCGACAAATTATGGATATTTCGACCATTTATAAATTAAGAATTGCTGATACGACTCGCCAATATGGATCGAATTCTAAAAAGACTCACACATTATCATTTCAAACATCTTTAATTCATTATTCTTTAGATATAATTGATACGGTGGTGGTCCATGAACTCGCCCATGAATTTGAAAGAAATCACCAAAAACATTTCTATGAAATTGTTTATAAATATTGTCCTAACTACAAACCACTTCAAAGAAAATTAAAAAGAGGAATCCATCAATGATAAAAGAAATTAAATCTCGTCAAAACGAATTAATTAAAGAAATTGCTAAATTATCTTCATCTTCTTATAGAAAAGATAGCCACAAATTTAAAGTTGATGGTTTTCATATGTTTGAGATGGCTAAAGAAAGCGGACAACTTTTAGAAATTTTTACATTAAAGGAAATTAAAGATTTAGATAAAAATATTGATCAATACATCGTCACCCCTGAAATAATGGAAAAAATATCTTCAAACAAATCTCCGCAAGGTATTGTTTCAATTTGTAAAATTAAGGACGAATCTTTAATTAAATCTAACCAGGTTTTATATTTAGACGACGTCTCTGATCCAGGTAATTTAGGAACGATTCTAAGGACCGCTTTAGCCTTTGATTTTTCTGATGTAATTTTATCGAAAAATTGTTGTTCGATTTATAATGAAAAAGTCCTGCAAGCTAGCCAAGGCGCTATATTCAATTTGAATATAGTTCATGATAAAAATCTCTTAGATTTAAAGAAAGAAAATTACGAAATAATCGCTACCGAAATTAAGGGTTCAACTTCATTAAAAAATATCAAAATTAATTCCAAATTTGTCTTGGTTCTTGGCAACGAAGCTCATGGTGTTAGTGAACCTATATTAAAGTTAGCGGATAAACGTGTTCGCATCGATATTAAAAACATCGAGTCATTAAATGTTGCTATTGCTGGTGCAATTGCAATGTACGAATTATCACAAAATAAATAATTCTTGTCCTTAATGGACACTTAAATTAAAATAATTTTGTTAAGAAGGAAGGCTTAAATTATGAAAAAATTTAAACTATTAGCATTTACTATGTTGGCTTCGTCGTTAGCCCTTAGTAGCTGCATGTTGATGCCTAAGAAAAAAACTTCTAGCTCAACAAGCGATCCTACATCAACTTCATCAACGACTTCGGAAGATCCATCCGTAAACAATTGGTCAGATAGTGTCTTAAATGAGATGAAACAATATATGGATGGCGAAGTCATTCCATATTTCTCTGGCACTTGGAAATGGGGCTATGATGAAGAATACGGTTGTTATTCAGGCGTTTCAACTGATACAGGCCCATCTGTACCAATAGCTGCTTTTGATTCTACTTGGAATAAATCAATCGATACCGAAAATGATGAAGGCGAATTTACCAAAATTCACACTGATGGCGTAGTTTATGTTGCTGTTGCCGAATATGAAGACGGCACTTACGTTGACTGTTATTTCAATGAAGAATACACTGATTGGGATGCTGAATTAAAACCTAGCCTTGAACTATATTTTGGCGAAGTTCCACCTTTCCCTGCTGGAAAATGGTCGACACTTTATCAATCTAGTTATGAAGGTGTTTATTATATTCAAAGCGGGCATAGTTATAACTATACTGCAATGAAAACATTATATGAAAGCAATCACTATACATTCTACGAAGATGAATATGGCGAATCTTTCTTCAAGAAAACATCAACTGGTTACTTAAATGGATATTTTGATCAAAATGCCGACTTAAAACTTGGTTATGTTTATTTTTACTTAAGTGATGAACCACCTGTTGAAGAAGAATTTGAATTAACTGCTGATAAAGCTAAAGCTTTAGTCGGTGAAGATGTTACATTTACAATTACAAGAGGTTCAACAGTTGAAGTTGGAACAGTTACATATAGCGTCTCTCCAACAACTGCTGCAACCCTTAAATCTTCCGATAATAGTTCAGCTGTCTTTACAATTAAAGAAGCTGGTGAATTAACCTTTACCGCTAAACAAGGTGATTATGAGTCAACTGTTACAATCAAGACTTATACCGAATATCCAAAACCAACAAGCATTACCTTTAAAAAAGCTTCATATACAATTGAACAAGGTAAAACCTTGGATTTAAAAGGCGAATTCACAGTCTTGCCAGAAGATGCTGATGATTATTCTCTCACCTATGAAGTAACTGGTAATAGTGGTTTATCCATTTCTAATAGTGGTGTTGTTACTGCAACAGCTAGTGCAAGCACAAGTCAAACAGCCACTGTAAAAATTAGTTATTCTGAAACTGTCTATGGCACATGTACACTTAATGTGGTTGAACCAGCTAAAGAAGTAACTGTTACAAAAACAATTGATCAAATTGCTGATGCAAATAGTTGGGTAAGTGAACATCAATATTTATCATTCAAATTAGATGATGTCGTTTCTGTTGAAGCTACATCTGGAACAAATAATGCTAAATATTATGACGCATCCCAAGGTAAACAATGGAGAATTTATCACTCCGAAAGTGGCGCATTTACAAT
Organism: uncultured Erysipelotrichaceae bacterium; assembly: GCA_946612405.1. Next base: position 79,639 of record CAMOEQ010000001.1, read on the forward strand.
TTCTGTTCCAGCCGGAAATACACTTCTATCCATCACAATTACCTTTAAAGCCAATAATAGTGGTACATTAAAAGGACCAAGTGGAGCTGAAGTTGCTAGCGGAACAGCTGTTGCTGTTACTGGTAATAGTGCAACCTTTACAGCCGATGGTGGTGATAATGCTGCTGGAACCAATGGTCAAGTTCGTGTTACTAGCATCTCTGTAACATATAAATAATTTATAAAATTATTTGATTAAGGATCGGGAAACCGGTCCTTTTTCATATAAATTTGCTCTTAAAAAGATATTTATCTATTTTAGGAGATGGGTTATAATTATTACGCGTTGACGAGAAGTAGTAACTCTATCAACATCTATAAATAGGGAATGTGGAATAGTGGAACCCACAACTTATAGATGAGAGCGAATTCACCTCTGAGCATGTTAGGTAACTAACCGTTAGTCGCGTTAAGACTTAGAGCAACAAATAAATAAAGTTGAAGAAGGATGGCACCACGGGGAAACTCGTTCCTAGAGTGTCATTTTATTTTATAAAAAAGGAGAAAAATATGTCCGAAATATTCTCAAAAGTAACACAAATTAAAGAGAAGATAATTTCTGAGATGAATTCGATTAAAGATGAAGCTTCTTTAAAAGAATTTCAAGAAAAACATCTTTCAAAAAAATCAGAATTATCACAACTAATGGGTGAAATCAGAAATCTTGCTAATGAAGAAAAAGCTAAATTTGGCCAAGCAATGAATGAAGCTAGAAACGCTGTTAATGAAGCTTTCCAAAAGAAAACAAAAGAAATTAATGATGCCCTTTTAGCGATTAAACTTGCCAAAGAAAAGATCGATATCACTCTTCCTGGCTATAACTATAAAATGGGTGGAATCAATCCATTCTATTTAGTTCAAGATGAAATTATTGATACATTTGTATCAATGGGATACGAAGTTAAAGAAGGACCGGATGTTGAATCTGATTATTATAATTTTGAAAGAATGAATATTCCTGCTAATCACCCAGCTCGTGAAATGCAAGATTCTTTCTATATTAATCCAACTACTCTTTTAAGAACTCACACCTCTCCAGAACAAGCTAGAGCAATGGATGAAAAAGGTGGTAAACCTCTCATGATGATTTGCCCTGGCAAATGCTTTAGAAGAGATGATGATGATGTTACTCATTCCCATCAATTCGGACAAATTGAAGGTCTTGTCGTTGGTAAAGGAATAACCTTAGCCAATTTAAAAGGTACCTTAGAATTATTTATTCGCAAAATGTTTGGCGAAAAACGTCAAGTTAGATTCCGTGGTTCATATTTCCCATTTACCGAACCATCAGTTGAAGTCGATGTCACTTGTATGAATTGTGGTGGTAAAGGCTGTCCAACATGTAAAGGTACTGGATTTATTGAAATCTTAGGTGCTGGTATGGTTCATCCAAATGTCTTAAAGATGTCAGGATATGATCCAGAAGTATATAGTGGCTTCGCCTTTGGCGTTGGCATTGAACGTGTCGCGATGCTTCGTTATGGAATCGATGATATCCGTAAAATTTATCAAGGTGATGTTCGATTTATCGAACAATTCACTAGAAAATAAGGAGGAAATAGCTCATGAAAGTCTCACTTAATTTATTAAAGAAATATGTTGATTTAGAGGGCTTAACTCCTGAAGAAATTGCCCATAGATTAACATTTGCTGGTGTTGAAGTCGAAAGCATTGAAAAGATTGCCTCAGGTTCAAAACTTGTTGTTGGTGAAGTTATTTATTGCGAAAACATGGAAAATAGCGATCACCTCCATGTTACTAAAGTAAATTGTGGTCCTAAATATGGAACACTCGATATTGTTTGCGGTGCTCCTAATTGTCGTAAAGGTATAAAAGTCATCGTTGCTTTAGACGGATGTGTTCTTCCTGGTGGAACAATTAAAAAAGGCCAAATTAGAGGCCATGAATCAAATGGCATGCTTTGTTCACTTCTTGAACTTGGTGTCGATTCAAAATATTTAAACGAAGAACAAACAAAAGGTATCGAAGAACTCCCATCATCATTTGAAGTTGGTGATGAAAATGTTCTTTCTTTACTTGGACTTAATGATGTCATTTTAGATTTAAAATTACTCGCGAATAGATCCGATATGTATTCGATTTTAAATGTCGCTAAAGAAATTAACACTTTATTTGCTAAAGAAGTTAAATTACCAAAAATAAGTGTTAAAGAAACATTTAAAGCTAATTTCCCGGTTGATTCAAAAACTGAAAAATGTCCGCAGTTCTCCGCTAGAGTGGTGAAAGGTATTGTCACAAAAGAATCACCAAAATGGATGAAAGAAGCTTTACGTAGTTCTGGTATTAGATCGATTAATAACATCGTTGATATTGGTAACTATGTCATGCTTTTAACAGGTCAACCACTTCACATGTATGACCTTGATAAACTTGAAAAACAAGAACTCATTGTTCGTGATGATATCGAAGGTGATTTTATCGCTTTAGATGAAAAGACTTATAAACTCCAAAAAGGTGATATTTGCATTACTTCAAATGGAAAAGTCATGTGCCTTGGTGGAGTGATGGGTTCTTTAGCTTGTGCCGTTGATGAAAATACTAAAAATGTTGTTATTGAAGCCGCCAATTTTGATTATGCTTCTATAAGAAGAACATCAATTAGACTCAATTTAAGTAGCGATTCATCTCAACGTTTCGTTAAGGGCATTAATCCAAATCAATATAACTTTGTTATGGATTTAACTGCTGATTTATTATTATCTTTAGCCGATGCAAAAGAAATCGCTGAAGTTGATACATATTTAAAAGAGAAATATTCTCCAAACAAAATCAAATCTTCAGTCAATTATATCAATGGTCGCTTAGGAACAAATTTCTCAAAAGAACAAATCCTTTCTGCTTTGAAAGCAGCACATATTGAAATTGAAGAAGATGGTGATAAATTTATCGCTACTATTCCAGATCAAAGAATTGATATCGGTGGTGAAGCTGATTTAAGCGAAGAAGTCATTCGTATCTTAGGATTTGAACATATTGAAAGCAAGCTTCCTGTTACCGAGCTATTTGTCGGTGGTCTTGAGCCAAATCTAGAAAAGAAACGTATCGTTAGAAGTTATCTCCGTGGAATCGGTTTAGATGAAGTTCTCTGCTATTCGCTCATGAAAGAAAGCGAGATCAATGATTTTAGAATTTTAAACAAAGACGAAGCATACCATGTCATTAATCCATTAACTGATGAGCATGAATATGTTAGAACCAATTTACTTCCAAGTTTAATGAATACTTTAGTATTCAATAAAAACCATTCTAATGATAATGTTGCTATCTTTGAAGTAAGTGATATTTATTCACTTCCTGAACATAAACGCATTCATTTAGGTATCGTCATGGTTGGTAATGATTTACGTCGTTATTCAATGAATGGAGAAGCTTATTCTTATTATCACGCTAAAGGCGTCGTAGATTCTTTACTCGCGTTATTTAATATCGATGAAAAACGCACAGTAATTGAAAGAGCTAATTTAGATGAATTCCATCCTGGAAAATCTGCCACTATTAAAATCGATGGTAAATTAGCTGCCATTTTTGGTGAGCTTCATCCAAACACATTAAAGAAATATCATCTTGATAACGATAATGTCGTTGCTTTAGAAATGGATTTAGGTGTCTTATTCAATACCAAGACTGGTCTAAAGAAGATGGAAGAAATTTCTCGTTATCAAAGTGTTAAACGTGATTTTGCCTTCATCTTTGATGATAAAGTCACCGCTAAAGAAGTCATGATTGAAGTTAGAAAAGTTAATCGTGATTTAATTAAAGCGGTTGAAGTGTTCGATGTTTATCGTGGCGCTCACGTTGAAGAAGGTCATTATTCGATGGCATTCTCTGTTTATTTAAACAGCAACGAAAAGACACTTTCTGATAAAGAAATTTCTTTAGTTGAGGAAGAAATTATCAAAGCTATTGAAGTTAAATTTGGAGCATCACTTCGTAAATGATCAAAATTGATGTCACAAAACTTTCCTATACAAAAGAAAGCATCTTAGATGAAGATGTTAATTTTGATCCTGAAATTTATAAATGTTATCCGCCTTTATTAGAAGTTAAAAAATGTCATGTTCAAATTAAAGTGAGACGTTATGAACAATTCATTTTTATGAATTTAAACATTAAAGCCGATGTGGTGCTTCAATGTTCATATACTCTTAAACCATTTGATAGCAAAATTAAAACAAATGAAGAATTACATTTTGCTAATCGTGTTGAAGAAGGTGACGATGATTTAATTGAATTTAGAGGCAACTATATTGAATTAGATAAATATATTTTCGATTCATTATCCGCTTCAATTCCTCCTTCTCCAAAAGCTCCAGGAGCATCACTTCCTAAAGGAGGAAAAGATTACCGCGTCATTTCTAGCGATGATTATCTAAAAGAAAAAGAAGAAAAAGTCGATCCGAGATTTGCGGCGTTAGATGATCTTGAATTCGATGATTAAATGATAAAAATCGTCAGCAAATCCTGGCGATTTTTTTATTCTCACAGAATTAATGAATATTTTTTAAATTTGTTA
>CAMOEQ010000002.1 GCA_946612405.1 uncultured Erysipelotrichaceae bacterium
GCAGCATCTAATTTGCCTAATGCGCCAACGATACCACCGGTACCAACAGCTTGAGAACCACTAGCAGAAGATGTTACTGAGCCATTATTAATGCAATAAGAAATTGTATGAGCTCTAATATTGCTATTACAGCCAATTTGGCCAGCAATTCCACCAGTACCTCTACTGTTTGACGAAATGGCGCCATTATTAACACTATTTCTAATGGTAACAATTAAAGATGTAGCAGTTCTATAAACACCACCTAAAATACCACCAACACTTGAGCCATTAACATCATAAGCCTTCGAACTGGAAACAGAACCATTATTCTGGCAATGATCAATAGTATTGATATTTGAATACATATAACCAACAATACCACCAACCATAGCGGCCTCGCTTGAAACAGAGGCATTATTTAAACAATCACGAACAATTGTGCCGTCCAAACTAACACCGACAATACCGCCAGTCTCTCCAGTGGAAGAACTAATAGTACCTGATAAAACGTGGCAATTATATATGAGCGCTCCTTTTGCTCTGCCAATTAAAGCGGCTCTATTTCCTGAAGAAGTAATATCAACATCAGAAGCAATTATATTTTTGATAACGCCAGATTCAGTACTGAAAAACAATCCGGCTTGTGTAGATGCAGTTCTTTCAAAACCGGAAATAGTATGACCACAGCCATCAAAAACACCAGCAAAAGAGACATCTGTTGGATATCCAAAACCAGAACCAAAATCGCCGGATAATTCGATATCATTGACTAATTTATAGAAAGTACCAGCAGAAGAAGCACTATTAGCCAAATCTCTTGCGGCTTTCAATTCGTCGGCCGAAGAAATAGCGATTGCATTAATTGAAACGCCATCTTCATCACAAATATCATAAATATTCAAAGTGGCTTTTCCACTTTCATTAATACCATAGATTAGACCAGATGTAGTCGTATCTGAACCAATTAAATCAGTGGCAACAACATCGCCATTTTTGACAATAGAAGATGTCCAAGAATAATTATCGTTAAATTTTCCGGTTCTTACTCTACCAGCAATACCACCAACAGATCCAGTTGAAGCATCAATGTTTCCAAAATTAGCACAATGAGATAATTCAAACGATCCACCAGTTCCGATAACTCTAACCAAACCAATAATGCCACCTGCACAAGTCATATTCTCACTTGTTGCTTTTGTAGCTGAAATATGGCCATAGTTTTTACAGCCAACTATAGTGACTGGGAATTCATCTGCACCAATAGTCGAGCCAGCAATTCCCCCAAAGAAACCATAATTCGATGAAGTCTTTTGAATTATATCGGCTTTGTTTACACAATTTGTAATATACATTGGGCGAGTTGCAAGTGTTTTGTTATTAATACGACCAATAAAACCACCAACAGTTTCTTTGGCAGCAACTGTTCCAGATTCAATTGTAACGTTCTCGATAAGTAAGCCTCCTCCTTCACCGACCAAAGCGGCATTGAATTGAGAAGAAGCGTTAACGTTTACATTTTTTAATTTCAAATCTTTAATTGTTGCATCCGATGCTTGACCAAACAAAGCTCTCCATTGCCCTTTGGTAGTTCCGGATGCCGCATCAACAATCGTTAAATTTGAAATAGTATGATTTTTACCATCGAATGTTCCCATAAATGGTCTGCCATTTGTTCCAATTGGCGTAAATCCACTCGAATAAATCGATAAATCAATATCATTTGCTAATTCAACTGTTTGCCCTGCAAAAGAGTTGCCCCAGTTGACTATTGTTTTAAATCTTTCTAAATCGCTAGCGGTTTTAATTTGTAAATTATCGCCCTTTTCAGCACCTCTAACGCAGGTAAATCCTAATTCTATCAAGTCTATTGTTGTGGCATTGTTTGCTTTAATACGTAAATAGTTCGGAGATTCACTTAAAAATGAATAAGTAATTTCACTGCTAAAAGAAATGTTTCTTCTTTGATAATATGGCGCTTGAGATTCTAATGAATCACCCCAAGTATAATCAACAGCTAAATCATTAGCAGATCCTTCGTGGGTGATTTTTAAAGAAGAAATGCCTGATATAGCATTATTGTGCAAATCAGACGTTCTTGGGTTAAGAATGAATCCACCCTCTTCAAAACTTAATTTGTTATCGCCGTCAATTGTAACGCCTGAATAATCAAATCTTATTTTATTGCCGTTTAATGTGCTGACATAAAACGAACCACTGCCAAATTCTTGAACCGATGATCCTGAAATCTCAATGACATCATTCGCTTTTGCCATTTGAGTTTGAGATTCACCTTTGCTAGATAAAAATATAACAGTAGCAACAACCGAAATCGATAGAGCGCCTGTTAAACCAAGCAACAATATTTTTTTATTCATATAAACTCCTTAATCTATACTTAAAATATAATATTTTACTTATCAACTGTAAAGAAAAGAATTTTCATATTATTTGAATAAAATGAAACATCTTCATTAAAAAAATGAAAACTTATTCAATGATATTTTGGAAAATAATAAAATTTTATAATTTAATATTTTTTACGAAGGAATGTATTCGTGACCTTCAGAATCAATTAATTTACCACCAGATTGAACTGCACTCATTCCCATGCCACCAGTAATAAAGCCAAATTTATTACTTAAACAGCCACCTGTGCCTTCAACAACGCAGCCGACATCAGGAAGTGTAGAAGCTAGTTTGTTTTTTATTGTAACAGAATATAAGCAAGAACAATCGGTAACAGCAATTCTAGAGAAACCGGAAATTCCACCAACACCAGTGGAACTTGATGCAGCAACATTTGCTTTATTTACGCAATTAATAATATTTGACTGAGCTTGAGCAGATTGTCTAGCAATGCCGATAATTCCACCAACATAATTTAAGCCAGAAATAGAGCCTTCGTTTGCGCAATCTATAATTTGTAAAACACCACTAGAAGAAGGTTGGCTTCCGCCAATAATTCCACCAGTACTATTAGCAGTGCTAGAAACTGATCCAGTATTTATGCAATTACGGATGATTCTTGTAAATGCATCGGTATGTATTGAACCTAAAATACCTCCGGTATGTTCACCAGCGCCAATAACTGTTGCGGCATTAGAACAGTTTTGAATCGTTGTATTTCCTAAAGCAAATCCAACTACGCCACCAGTTTGAGTCTTACCAGTAATTGTTCCCGATAAGACGTGAACATTGTCAATCAACGAATCTTTCGCTCTTGAAACAACTCCAGCGGCTCTTTGATTTTTGGTAACGGTTATATTGAAGTTAGCGATATTTAAATTTTTAACAACTCCGTTAGTCACCCTAGAAAATAAAGCAATCGAATCATCGCCAGATTTTGTCATTCCACTAATTGTGTATCCAGCTCCATCGAAAGTGCCACTAAAAGGTAATGTGTCAGTTTTCCCAATTGGGTCAAAAACTACGCCATTAGGAATAACAATGTCATTAGTAAGGACTACAGTTTCGTTTATGTAACTATAGCCAGAATTAACATCTTGTTGGAAATCGACCAAATCTTCATATGAAGAAATGTAATAAATGCCAGTATCTTCTGATGCTTCTTCCTCTTCTTCTTTTGTCAAATCGGCATCTGTAGGTATCGATAAAATATAACGATTATAACTAGATACAATCGAATCCATTTCATAGTAATTATATGAATTGTTAATTTTATTAATTGTCGCTTCTCTAGTTGATGAAATTAAGTTAGCTTGAGCTTCGCGATAATCGTCAAGATTAACTTGGATCATGCATTCGATTGCTTTTTGACGATACTTTTCTATTCTTTCAACATAGGATGAAACAACATTGACTTCTTCTGTTTTAAAATTTCTGGTGTTTGTAAAAACTAAAGAGGTGAGTGTTCCGATAAAAATGGGGATGAACGTAAATTTAATCATAATCGTGTTCTTCTATTCGTGAAAATTATTTATCGCATTAATTACTAATGGAGCAACTAATTTATATCCTGCTGATGTTGGGTGGAGTGTATCGACGAAATACGAATCAATTGGCTGTCCGTCTACGTCGCAAAAAACCTCTTCAGCATCAACATATAATAGCCAATTGTAACTATCGCATAATTCTTTAAGTTTTTGATTTGTTTCAGCTATTTGATCAAGTCTTGCCATAGCCTTTTCATGTGTACAACGAGAAATCGAAATTACAACGCATTTAAAGTTTGGTAATTTTTCTTTCAAATACAATAAGCAATCTGAATAACGTGACACAATTGTGTCGACCGGAACATCGGAATTGATATCATTAATTCCGTTCCAATAAATGCCCCAACTTGGATTATAGGCAACCACTTCATTTTTATATTGTTTGCTCCAAGTTATTGTTTGTGAACCGCCGATACCAATGTTATTGACATCCTCACCAAGTTGAGCAAAATCTTCTTTATATCGATGCCAAAGTTGAGTATAAGAATGTCCAAAAATTAAATATTCATTTTGTTCGTGTTCGGTATTAGAAGAGAAGGTTATATCCCCATAAATCGCGGTTCCTTTACTATCGCTTCTTAAACCATAATATAAACCAGTTAATGGATTATCATCTACATAATGGAAGGTAAGAATATTTGTAAAATATGCATAGATATTATTTCCATCCAAAACAATTTTGCATTTTGCAGCATTACTCATAAAGTAAGGCATGTATTTTTCAATTGTCCAAGAAATATTACCTTCGACAACTTTTCCAAAAATTATACGGTTATTAGATTTTATATCTAACCAATAATATGAAAGACCACTTTCACTCTCATAGAAAGTAGGAGTTAAAGGTTTAGTAAGTCTAAAGACTAATCCTGTTCCATAATTTTTACCCATAGCAATCTCGGCTTCGATTGTGCCATTATACGTGCCTGGGGTTTTTGAGATTATCATTGAATTAGAAACACTCGAAACAATAACATTGCTGTTTTTATAAAATGATCCAGAAACAACATCATAATTAGTTATTGCAGCATCATTTTCACCAATAGTTGCCTTAGCAGAAAAATGATAGTACTTAACTCCAGCAGAAGATGCGCTGATGCCGAATTTATCACCTTTTAATGGATGTAAGTCATTATAAGAGAAACAATATACGCCATCTAAAAAGGCATGAATGACATTATGTTTATCTCTAATTGCTTTAAGTGTGTGATTTCGATCTTTATAAAACTGTTTAGTGTTAATGTTTTTGACTAATGTAGCAGTCGTATGTTCAACTCGATATAAAGCGACAGAACCATTAATAGAAATGCATAAATAATAATAAGAAATGCCTTCTTCTCGATAGAAAGTTGTTTTCCCATTATTATCTATACAAAAAGCAATACCTGCATTATTTGTTGCATCAGCTGTATTAAGTGTAGCTTCAATATCACCGTATTTAAGGGTTTTAGTTTTGTGATATGTTAATGTGGCAGAAGCAACTACATTAAAGGCATTGTCGCTATAAGTCACTTCTCCGTTAGCGGTTTGATATCTATCAAAACCGTTATCTAAAATAGTATCGTCTTCATCAATCATAACATTGCTAAAAATACATCCTTTCGTTCCTGCATAAAAACCGTATTTAAGATTGCCATCGGTATCTATCTTGTTTGTATAAACGCACACTTCATTTAAGAAATAGCTGGTCGCGCCTGTGACATCATCAAATGCAATAGATAATTTAGCCGAAGATGTGACTGGAACATCTAAAGCTTTGACGAGCGATAAAGTATTGCCGTCAAAATATGTAATTTGTAAATAATTTGCTAAGTTTAAACCGAAAGAGTAATAAGATTTATTAGTTTCGTTATAAGCAAAAATTAAATAATCATCATAAACATCACTGCCAGTTCTTGATAAGTTGACTTGATAAGTACCCTTATTAAAATAATCATCAAAAATCTTAACGCAGCGATAATCGTTAGCTATATAGCTACCACCATCTTCGGTAAATGAGTTTGTTAATGTATCAATACCTTCTTGGCCCATATCATCTAAATCATCAATATCTGGATTATCGCTGCAAGAATAATCTATACGTATATTTTTAATTTCAACAAATTCATCGGAAGATTTAAATTCAACAAAATAAGGCTTTTTTGAAATATCTAAAGTAGAAGATGACTCGATTGTAAAATACTCACTCCAAACAAAATTATCGCAAGAATAACGAACCATTAATTTTGCATCATTGGTAGAATCATAAGCTGCATAAATGGATGTAATATAGCGTATTTCGCTTGTGTTTTTAAGGCTGCTAGTAGAATCGAGTTTACAATGATATCCAGAATCTTCTTCAACATTTGAATATGAAAACGGAACAGCGTATTGCCCGCTACTCGTAGTTATTGATTGATCAACACCAGAATAAGCGTTGTCTTTGTTTAATTCTAAAAAATGCTCATCAGCTTTAGAAAATTGTTGGGCACCGCCATTCAAATTAAGAAAAACAGAGGCACCAATAATAGAAGAAACAAAAAGTATTAATAAAGTAATAGAAGCAATTTGTTTTTTCATTTTAGTCTTCTACCTTTAAATATAATCTCGAATCTATTAAAGAAGAAAAACAATTAAATATCTAATTATAAGAATTATCAAACTTGAGCACCATCTGCATCACAAAGGTGATTTCCAGTATGAACAGGGCATCCTTTTTCGTAATTTAATGCAATATAACCTGGAGCACCAGTTGCGCTTGCCTGTGAAGCAAGTTTAGTAGTTGAACCGGCTTTTAATGTAGCGTCTTTATAGCAAGCGCAGTTAGTAATGTTAATTCTGCCTGTTCCAGAAATACCGCCACAACCTGTACCTGTTGATGTGATATTGCCAAAGTTTTTGCAATTATCAATTAAGGACTCGTTTGTAGTTGAGTCATTACGAATAAGACCACTAATTCCACCAACATATGCTGCTCCAGAAATATTGCCACGATTTGTGCAATCAAGAATTTTAATCACTAAATAATCTTGAACACTATTTGTAGCACCGACAATACCACCACACCCATTACCAGTTCCACTAATAGAACCACTATTAACTGTGTTTTTAATTGTCATATGCAAAATATATGAGGTATTGCCTGGCTTAGTAGCCCAGCCACCGAATACACCAGCAGTGTATTCTCCGCCTCCACTAACAGAGCCTTTGTTCTCACAGCCAACAATATTTATTGAGGTTGCGCCTGATATTATTTTCAAATAACCAAGAATGCCGGCTTTTCCTACGCTTGAAGCAGTGGAAGAGACGCTTCCTTCGTTAACAGAATCAATAATATCTAACGCCTCAGCAGATGAAACGCTTGTCACGGTGCCAACTAAGCCACCTATCGAGCCTCCACTACCATCAACGCCATCTTTATAAATACCAACAACGTTAGCTTTATTAATACAATTTCTTATGGTTGTCTTACCAATGACAGATGCACCAACCAAGCCACCACTTTCTTTTACACCGTTAATTGTTCCAGATAAAACTTCGATGTTTTTATAACTAGCGCTTTCTGAACGACCAGCAATTGCTGCAGCTCTTTGAGTAGTTGCTTCAATATCGACGTTAGCCATTTTTAAATTCTTAACGCCACCTCTTAAACAGTTACCAATTAAAGCAATTTGACTAGCGCCTGTAGCTTTAAAGTTCGACATTGTGTGGCCGTCCCCATCTAATAGTCCACTAAATGTTGTTAACATATGTGTAGTTTCTGAATTAAAATCTAAATCAGCAGTTAATTTAGCAACCTTATATTGATAATTTGGTGAACTAGAACAAGATGCTTTGAATGAATCATATTCGGAAACGCTACTAATTAAATCTGTAACGACACCAGATCCAGTTACTGTAACAACAGTGGTATCGGCACTACCAATAATATAACCGCAAGTTGCTCTAGCAGAGGTTGCTGGATTCGCATTTTGTACAACTGTATCTTTACCAAGTTCGCAAAGTTCTATTACAACTGATGCATTTGAAGCAGCGGTGCTTCCAACAATGCCACCAGTGGTTTTACTACCAGTGGAAGTTACGTTACCTGTATTTACTGAATCGTAAACAAATGATTTACCAGAAAAGTTATATCCTAACAAGCCGCCATTTCCGCCACCAGTAGTTCCTGTTACAGAAGCTGCATTAGAACAACAAATGATTGATGTTCTATCGCTTCCTGCGACTGAAACTCCAACGATTCCACCATTTTGAGTGGTTCCTTGAATAGTTCCAGAAAGAACGTGTACATTTTCGAAAGTTCCATCAGAGGATCTTCCTGCAACGCCAGCAGCTCTTTGACTTGTACCAGTTATAGAAAGATTGGAAAACTTGACATTTTTGATTGTGCCTCCAACAACATTGCCAAAAGGCGCAATTTGGTCGACACCACTAAGAGTTAAATTTGAAATTGTGTGATTTTTACCATCAAATGTTCCTCTAAAAGGATATACCGAATTGCCAATTGGGGCTGTTGTTGTTCCAGACATATCAATGTCATCACCCAATTCGACGGTTTGACCTTCAAAAGATGAACCCCAGTTAACAATTGTTTTAAATCTCTCGAACATTGTTGCATCGCTAAGAATTAAATTATCTCCTTGTTCCGGGGTCTTTTCACAAGAATAGTTGATAGTAATCTTGTCTAATGTAATTGAGTCAGATGAACTAGGATTGTTTATTTTTACATAATTTGGTTTTTCATCTAAAAAAGAGAACATACCAGATTCTTTTTCGGCTTCAGGTTTAATCAAATGAATATCTCGTCTTTGATAATACGGAGATTCAACAGCAAGAGAATTACCCCATGTATAATCAAATGAAACTGTTCCAGTAAATACTGGATTAACAGTTGCAATGCCTCTTATTTCAGAGCCATAAGCATTTTTAATGTAACCACCAGCAGAAATAATTATTTTGCCATCAGCAACGGAAACGCCACTACCTTCAAATACAAATTTATTTCCACGTTCATTAGTGACAACAAATGATGAATCCGAAGAAACGTTTTCGGACGTTAACTCTAAATAATAGCTAGGATCAGCTTTGATGTTATTAACATTGTTGAAGAATGTTTTTGATGATGCGATAGCCGCAGTAAAGGCGACAGCACCTCCAAGAGCAATTAAAGCAAATCTATACTTCATAGCAAATCTCCTTTGATCAATACCTACTTAAAATATAATATTTTATTATCGGTATGTAAAGAAAAAAAGTTTCATTTTTGAGCTATTAGAATTACTGAAAGATACTGAAAAATGAAAAATTTCTTTATTGATATTTATCATTGAATGGTTTTCTATTCGAGATAAATGAAAACGTTTTAATAAAAAAGAGCATTCAATTAGAACACTCTTTATCATTTTCATCTATGCTGAGACATAAGGATTGCCACTCTCATCAATAAGATTACCAGTGACAGTTGCGTCATTTCCTGCTGAACCTGCAATATAACCAGGAGTAGCTTCGGCTCCACCTGTTCCAGAAACGGTTGAACCGATTGCATTTAACGTATTAGCGTTGACATTTTTAACCTTGACTGAATATAAACAGTGACAGTTAGTCGTATCTACTCTGGATATACCACTGATTCCACCAACGCCAACACCCGTTCCAGAGATACTGCCTTTATTAGTACAATTGCTAATTAAGGATGTTGTTTTGTTTCCTTCTCTAAAAATTCCACCGATGCCACCAACATAAGCAGCACCAGAAATAGTCCCATAGTTGACGCAATTAGTGACCACGGTAACAGATGTTCCTCCACCACCGGTTGCTGCAACTATACCAGAAGTACCATTTCCAGTTCCAGTGACCGAGCCGTAGTTAATACAGTTAGTAACCGTTAATGTCAATTTGGCTAATGTTGAGCCACCATAAATACCACCATTATTACCGGCTCCACCAGAAATATTTCCATAATTAACGCAATCGGTTATTTCCAAATTCACAGGATCCGTATTATAAGCAATGCCTACAATACCACCATTGCTTGTGCTATTAGAATAAATATCTAGATATGAAGAGCAGTTCTTTATTTTGGCTCCAACCATGACGAAAGCAGCTATACCACCATTTTGGGCTTTCACCTTAGCATCGGCTTTTCCGATTGAACCACTCAAAACGTGAACATTCTCAATTGTTGCATTAGATACTCTAGCAGCGACGGCAGCACCTCTATGAGTACCTTTATAATGTATATAGACATCAGACATTTTAAGATTTTTTACTACTCCATCTGTAAGTCTAGAAAATAACGCAACTGCGTCTGAACCATCTTTAGAAAAACCAACAATTGTGTGATTATCTCCATCAAATGTGCCACAAAATGGATGTCCATCGTTATTGCCAATACAATCGTCAGTCCAAGAATGACCATTTCGGATTATAATGTCAGAGCCTAATTTAACAAATTTATTAGCAAAAGTATTTCCGCCATTAACAGCCGTCCTAAATTCATACATCTCGTCTAAATCAACAATAATATATGGGTTTTCTTCGGTTCCATAGGAATCATCTTCTAATTGTTTTTGAGAAACGAATATTTCACTCTCAGTTGCAGTTCTATAAATCAAACCTTCTTTAATGAAATATTTGCCCAAAGCATCTTCGTGATCACGATCATCACATGTGTAATATGGTTGAATACTTCGTTTTAATAATGAACTAGTTGGTTCGTGTAAAACATAGGTATGTTCCTTTAATGGAAGAGTTAATTCTTCAATTGTTTTTTCAATCATAGCTTCACTATCAAGGAAATTTTTGCCACATAAAGAGCAATGATAATGTTGAGCAATGCCATGTTTAGAGCAAGTTGACTCAACAATCGGCACTAAAGTAACGCTATGGCCTGTTGCAGGACCATAAAAGAATGTATGGTCAACATCGTAAGCAGAATGGCAATGTGTACACACCATACCATATTCCGCTCCATGCATACAGGTTGAATTGTGTATTTTGTTAGCTTCGCCCGGTAATACTTCCTGAGATGTAAATTCGTGTTCATTACGGACCAAAAATACTTCTTCGGCCGACGAAGAATGCTCTCCACAAATACAAGAATAATAATAAGCATTATTTTCTAAACAAACATCAGTTTTAGGAGCAGCTAAACATTCGTCTTTAATGACTTCGCGATTAAAAATATGCTCACATTTTTCGATTTCATGACAAATTGTGCATTCTCGATAATGGAAGTCATCATCAAATGTATATTCAACACCTTCGTAGTTGTGGTCATCATAATCGCCATATTCTACCCCACAAAATTCGCAATGAGCTTTTTCAATACAACTTGAATGACCACCGGAGTGATAAACTTTTTCGCTAGGTTCGCCACAAATTGTGCAAATTTGATAATGATAATCGCCATCGATTTTATATTCATTTGAATATTTGTGTTCATGAGTAGGAGTTGGTTCGGTACTAGAAGTAGTAGTTTCACCTCCGCAAGAAGAAATAAGCATGCCAAAACAAACAATTAATAAGGTTTTAAAAAGTTTATTTTTCATTCTTCCTCCTCCTATTTGGTTTCAATCTTCAAATTTTTATAAGAACCTTTAGAACGATATGAATATAATGCACAGGCACCAACGGCAAATGGAAGCGGATCGCAAACGTCAAATAATAAATCGCCATCCATAAATACTTTGAAATTATTGCCAACATTTTCAATTCTATATCTATGATAAATGCCTAACAAACTATCAAAATCCTTGGAAATTAAAGAGTATGATTTAACATCTCCAAAATTATATTTGCAAAGAGAGATTTTGTTCGGTTTGATTTCTAGATAATAACCTTGAATGTGTGTATTCGCATCTTTAAAGTCTTGTTTTGGAACATCGCTATAAGCGTAATTGTTTTGTCTAAGCATTATTCCGATTGATCCTTTTTCTTCGGTAACATCATCGAGCTTAATATCGGATTCAAAAACAGCATCAGTTAATAATTGGTTTGAAATAGAAGCAAAATTTCTTCTTCCTTCTACCAATAGTTCTTCACCAACACTACTATATCCAGGAGTGACATAATTAAGAGATTTAAAATCACCATTAAACTTAAACTCGTTTTTTAACGGAACAAACAAGAAAGAGATAATGCTCATCTTGTCTTCTACATTTCTAATTCTAAGCGTATGTAAGCCTTTAGAAATATTTCCAAGTGGAACAAACACTTTGACAACATCTTCTTCGGTTTTAAATTCTTTAGGTAATTCAATCAAATATTCTTTCTCATCAATATCTAAGAACAATTTCTTTCCAAGATATTTCTTTTCAAGACAAATTTGAATTCCGTAATCTGTAGTGGTTTTAAAGTTTAATAGGTAAGAAGCATAATCATTTTTATTAAATAATAAGGAATTTGAATAATAATATTCGCTCTTACTACCTTTAAGAGAATGTGGACCGCCACTTATTTTCGACAATTCGTCGACATATAAAGTGGCCATCACTTCGCCTAAAGCTTGTTTATATTCGTTTTTATCAGAACTGCCGTTTGCTTCCTCTGAAATAGCGGTATAACCAATATTGATATCTTCGTCTTTAAAAAGATAACCAACATAACCAGGTTTTAATTCTAAATGAGTCGATATCTTAAGAAGATTATCGAAATAAACATTCAATAAACCATCATACGCTACTCTAATTGTATGATTGTTTTCGATGCGATATTGATATTTAAATGTTCCTTTTTCTAAAACGATATCTTCGCCATCTTTTACTTCACCCAAAAGGATTTCTTTATTTCTATAATCGATCTTAATGTAATAGTAATTTTTCTCGTTTTGATATGAGAACAAATATTTAACTTCGCCACCATTAGAAGAATTAAATTCTGCTGTAAATCGTTGTTTTGATTTTTCTAATGAAAGATAAAGTCCGCAATTCTTGGATAATTTCTCTAAACCAAAAGATTCAAAAAATGGTCGTTTAGGCAAAATAGATCCAGTCTTATTTTGAACCGAAGTCATCACTCCGTCTTTAATTAATAATCTATCGATATTAAAGGAACGATGAGTCATTCCGTCTTCATACAACGCATCAAGATTGTGATAGCAAATATAATAGCTGTCTAAATCTGGGCCCATAAAGTTAATTGAATGACCTAAACCAACATGGCCTTCATCTTTATCACAATTAAGCAAGACTATACGACTTGCGCCTCTAACAAACGAGTCCGCAAATGTGTTGATATTTGTTTTATCAAATTTATTTGTTACAGCATAAATAACTTGATAACCAGGAGTTTGATAATGACAACCGGTGTAAGTTAAATAATAATAACCTCTAACTTTGACAATGCCTGGACCTTCTGTCCACGCTCCAGTACCATCGCTCGCTTTAATTAAAGCACCTTCACCAAGTTCTTTCATATTGTTGAATGGATGAACAGTGATGCCGAAAGGTGTGGCATGGAAGAAATAAATTTCTTCATCGTCATCAATTAATAACGAACCATCTATTTTTCTATCGATTTGTTCTGAATAGGCCTCAAATGGTCCTTCTGGATTATCAGCAACCAAAATGCGGTGTCCTCTAAATTCGCTGACAGCTGCTGGTCCTGGAGAAATAATCATATAGAACTTGCCATTGAAATAATAAACTTCTGGAGCATAAGCGTTTTGAGTATATCTTCCGTTTTCATCTTTGTCATCGACGACATAACCAACTGGCAAACCCTTTCCTTGGCATTTTTCCCAGTTAAGTAAATCTCTAGATTTCCAAGCTCTTAGTCCGTAATTGGTTAGACCGCTAGTAGTGACATATAAATAATACATTCCGTTATAACGTAAAATGTAAGGATCGGCACAACCAGTCGTAAATTGACCTTTAACGACACTAGTGTCTAATCCGCCATTATCAAAATTGTTGAAGCGAGTATTATCAAAAAATTTAACCTTTTCCATAATTAAACCACCTGAATTTTAAGATTCTTATAAGCTACTTTTGCACCAGTTGTATATAAGCCAACCGAGCCTGAATAAAACGGTTCATCATCGTAGCAAGTAATAACAAATTTCTTGTCGATAAAGACATCAAAGCGATTGTCTCTAATTTTAATAACAACGGTTCTGTTTTTATTAGAACCATAAGCATATTGTTCGGTAGCAATTTGAATTTTTGATTCTTGGCCAACATCCAATCGATATAAAGATATTTTTCTAGTAGTGAAAGCCAGATAATAACCTCTAACCATACTCATACGATTATTCCACATTTCTAAATCTGAATAAGAATCCATATAATCTTTGTATGAAACGTAGTTAGATGCTCTAAAGATAAGTCCGGTTTCGTTTGATTCGGTGAAAATGGAGTCGCTACCATTAAGATTCATCTCGACCGAAATATTGACATCAGAGATATTTTCGTTATCGACCAACGCAATGTTGCGGTAATTATCAAGCGAAGTCATCGCTCCATCAACAAAATTCCAACGTCCATCACTTTTAAATGAAAGACCTCTAATATCATTTTCGCTAGCAAGAGAAGAATTAAGATAATAATCACTTGAAGCAGTTTCAATCAAACGATAAGAAATAAATCCAAAATTATCACTTAAGTTTTGAATCTTGAATTGATGGATTCCTTGTTTAACATTGAAGCAACCAACTTTTACTTTTGCGTATTCGCCAGTAACCTTTAATTCAGGGACATTGATTTCAATGTCATCTTCATCATCAATTTCGATGCAAATTTTTTTACCTAAATATTTTTTATTTAATGTTAATTCTAAAGAATAGTTTGCATCTTTATTGAAGTTGAGCAAATATCTTGCAAAATCGTATTTATGATTGAATTGCAATTCTTCCACATTTGAATATTGTTCGGTTGCAATCGTTTTTAAACCACTACCATCACCAAACCAGAACGATGTTGTATTATCAACCAAAAGATCACTCATATATGTATTTGCCAAAACATCCATATCGGCTTGCTTAAATTCTTTTTGATTAGACAATCCTCTAGCTACATTGCTGAAGCAAGTAAACTGAATATTTAATTCGTTTGATTTTAAATAACCAATTTTACCACCACTCAAATCAACGTCTAACGCATTGATCTTTAATGAGTTTTCAAAATGCAAATCTAATTTCTTATCACGATAAGCAAGTCTAATTGTGTGTAAATCGCTGTTTGAAAAATAATTATAGAATTCAACTTCTTTTAGTAGAGTGTTGTTTCCATTTTCTTTTTTATACAAAGAAATTCCTTTACTCATATCAACTTTGACAAATGAATAATTGTTTGGATCGATGTAAGAGAAAACAAGTTCGCTATCTTGAGCGTTTTCAAAATTATATTCAACACTAAAAGTGTCATCGCTGCTACTTTCACTCAAATAGTAATTTCCATCTTCTATAAAACCAAGCTTATCATTCGCGATAAATTCTGGCATTTTTGGAGCGATAGAATTAAATCTATTGTGTTTAAGAGATAACATGTCGCCATTAATGAGCAATCTATCCAAATTGAAGCTGTGAAGATTGTTTAATCCGCTATCAAGGCAATCATAAGCGACGTAATAACTATCTAAATCAGGGCCTAATATTGCAGAAGGATGACCAAGACCAGTAAATCCTTTCGATGAATCGGCATTAACTAATAATTTATTGGTAGCGCCGTATCTAAATGACCTTGCTAAACCACTAGGTGTTTCATCTTCCCAACCATCACTAACAGCATAATTGATTTGATATCCATCGGTTTTTTCATATGAAGATGAATAAAGCAAATAATATTTACCCATATATTCAAATATTGATGGAGATTCAGCGGGTAAACCACCGTATTTATCTGTGCCACCAACAACAAGATTTGTATTGATGATGGAATTCATACCTTCCATAGTCGATACATTAATATTTCCTTTTGCAGCAGTAACGAAATATGGATTTTCATCTCTATCAAAAACAAGTGTTCCATCATATTTATCATCAATTGCGCCATTGGTTAAGGATGTAAATGGCCCTTCGGGTTGATCTGCTTTTAATATAAAATGTCCATTTCCACCATTGAATGATTCATACATATAGAAAGCACCATTATAGTAATAAACTTCAGGAGCTCTTGCAGATGTCGTTGCGCCAACACTCGTTCCGGCAACATAACCAGTTGGTAGGCCTTTGCCTGTAATAGGAGAATAGTGAACTAAATCTTTGGATTTCCACGCTCTTATTCCGTTTTCACTAGAATTAGAGGTTGTTGATGCATATAGATAATATTCGCCATTAAAACGCATAATAAATGGTGAAGACAAACCATAATTTGACCACTGATTCTTTAGTAAAGAATTTCCATTTAAAACATAGTCGTTAAAATCGTTGTTGTTATAATAAGCAAAATCATATGTGGCTTTGCTACCTTTGCTATTTGGAACAATCTCATCTTTTGAACAGCCAACCAAAAGCAACTCTGGAATAGATAAGATTAATAATAATTTTCTAATTCTCATAATCATCCTCCTATGCTTTTGAAATCTCTAAATTGCGGAGTAAGCCATTCACATTGCTGCTACCAAAAGCAAGATGACCACTAGTGAAACCCATTTGATCAACGATATCAAACAATTGGAAATCTTCATTCTCACATAAAATGTGATTGCCACTTACAGTAATTGTATAAGTTTTAAATTCATCAACTGAGTGGGCTATATCAATTACGCCTAAAGTTGTTCCATAACCATATTGATGTTTCATTAATTTGGTTTGGAATTGAGAAATCTCCAAATAATAACCAACTAAACTCTCATCATCGTCTAAGCTTGAAGAAGCAAAATTATCACATCTAAATCCGAGTCCAACGAATCCAGAAGTATAAAATCCTCCATGGAAACCTATTTCAATTTTTAGTTTAAAGTTAGTGATTGTATTGTCGCCAACATAAGCAAAGCTTCTCGCGCCCTCATATGTTGCATGGGCATTGAAAGACGAATTAAGACGGAAATCCGTTTCGTAATGAATTCCGCTTGTTACATAATTGGCCAGATTATTTGAATATTTTGGATGATATTTAGAAGTTTTAACCAAACGAACAGATAGGATCCTTAAGTTCGCATTTGAAAGATTTTCAATAAGCAATTCTTGTGGTCCTTTATTTACATCAAATTCTGCACTTAAAAAGCGACAATAACCAGTATCGCCAAGGGGCGATGTTTTGAACATTAATTCGCTATTAACGCCTAGTCTAACACCCAAATACGATTCATATTTAGTGAATGAGGTATTGAGAACTAGTTCAACACCATAACGAGCATCTTCTTTGACATCGACAAGATATCTAACATAATCTCTCGCAGTGGATAAATCGACATATCTTTGCCCGTAAAAATCGCTTGTTTTATCTTCAATAACAACAAATTTGTTTTCAGCAGAAATATTGCTTTCTTCTTCTAAACACATTGTTGCAGAAATGCTTTGGTCTGATTCTTTAAATAAACCTTGTTGATAAGAAGATAAGTCTCCGTTTGTAAAACTTGCATACAAACATCTACTGTTCGAATTTAACAATTGATATCCAATCTTTCCGTCTAAAGCAAATGATGTTTGATAATTCTCAACCATTAAATAACCATCGAGATAAACATCAACACTCTTATGAGCAATTACTTTGACATCATGATATTTCGCGTTTGTTTCACGAGTTGAGATTTCTTTCTTTAAACCATTTTCTATCAAAGATAGTGATGTAACATTTTCTTTAAATTCAATCACAAAAGTGTTCTTTGAAGAATGATAGGAAAAGTATAATTCCTTCATTTCTTTTACATTAAAGGAAGCGACATAACTTTCTCTACTATCAATTTCTGAAAGAGCAATTTCATCATATGGATTTGAAAGAATATAGGAAGGATTGTTTGGTTTAATTGTTCCATCATCTCTATGAGATATTGATAAATTAGCTTTGTCTAAATAGACTGGAGAAATATTAAATCTTCGAACGTTCGTTGATTCTAACGAAGTGTAATAACCATAATAAGAAACATTGTCTGGTCCTTCGATAATCTTTAAATCGCCTAATCCGACTGATCCATGAAGTGAATTTGTATTAATTAAAACCGGTCCTTGCTTATTGTTAAAGAATGACGCTGCAAGAGCTTCACTTGAAGAGAAATCAGGATTAATTGCAGATACATAGTATGAACGATAAGAATTAATCTTTTCATCTTGAGACGAATAAATAAGATAAGCTACTCCACCGACATAGGAGATTGATGGATTATTCACTTTATAAGATGAACCATTATAAGAATCGATTCTAGTAGACAAAATATTAGCTTTTGAATTTTCAATTATTTCATGATCATTAGCCATTTCATAAATAGAGGCGCATTCCTCTCCGCCGGAAATGTAGAACATCTTGCCATTTGGGGCTAAATAGAAATTACCAATATATTTGGAATCAAAATCAATTTTGGAATATTCTTCAAACGGTCCTTCAGGAGAATCAGATTTAAAGATTTGATATCCGGTGTTTGATTTAAAATACATCAAAAAGGAATCGTTAATATGAAAAACTTGAGGAGATTTTGCGGCAAATGAAGATTTTTCTTTTGTAACATATCCCATTGTCCCAACAAAATTCCAATCAACAAGATTCTTACTTGAATAAGTCTTGATTCCAACATTTACATCTGGAGTAGATGTGTATAAATAATATGTATCACCATATTTAAGAATAGATGGATAATGAACGCCATAACCATTCCATTGGCCAGTGAATTTGTGTAAATCAATATTGTTGTAATATTCAGGAATTGCCGAGATTTCTAATGGAGCAGGAGCATCTGATCCAACAGTTGGTAAGTCGATGTCTCTTGGGATTGGGTCGTCTTCACTACCATCTTCATGGAAAGTAATATCGTCCATAGTTGGTGTCTCTTCGGCAGCCCCAGAGCAACCTGAAAGAAGAAGCGATATAACTATAAATGGCAAATAGAATAAATTAACTTTTTTCATACTTACTACCCACTACTTCTTTGGAAGAGAAATATAATTCTTTTGACTAGAGAAAAAACCACTAAATACTTTACTTAATTTCATATCTTCAAAAACCCAACCATTTCCACTTGAGGTATAAAAACGAATTGTTTTTTTAGAAGTTTCACTTACTTCATAAATACAAGCAGAGATATTGCTTTCTTCATCAAATGAAACTGAATCAGGTGCACCACCACATTGTTTTAATAAGTCATAAGAAAGTAATAAAGTATAAACTCTATATCCGCTCTCTTGTTCGATTGTGTAGTTTTCGCTTCCTAATGTTTTGCTAGTCAAAGTAAAGTTGGACGCCACACCATTATTATGTGCTTTATCAGACCACCACATTTGATCTTTCGCTTTATTTTTAACATCATTCGAATTTATATAGCAAATAGTGTCATCGCTATAAATGCGGAAGTTAATATCGTAATAAGATTTGGTACCGGATGTATCCTTTGGATCGTATAAGTTCCAACCTGTTCCAAAATAAGAATCTAAATTAAGTAATAAATTAATGCCTTCTATACCTTCAATTCCATAATTAGGGTTGAAATGTCTTCCAAAGGAATCGTTGACCATGACTTTAAGAATAAGTCCTGTTTCATCGCGATCATAAGATAAGTAAATACGATCGGCGTTATTAGGAATATCCTCATTAATCGCACCATCGACTGCGTGGTAATAATATAAGAAATCAGTATTGGAATTCATATTGGAGAAGAAACATTTTCCATCCCCAGCAATTCTTAGATAAGTTGCGGTAGATAAAGGATCAATTTCTTCATCGACAATAACGTTGTTTCCACTTATGCTAACTTGTCTTTCAATTCCATTAAAATAATCAAAAGCCGCACCAAAAGTTTTGCTGCCAGTTAATCCAAGCGCTTCGTTACTAATAAGAATTCTTGTTTCGTACAAAACATCTAATGATGTTGTTACTGATGTTAATAAAGATTTTTCAGAGTCATAAACAAAGTTATCCATATCTTCATTAAATGAATAGACTTTAACTTCTTTTCCATCATAATCAACACGATAATCGCCGTTTCTAAATGAATTAAAGCCAGTCTTTTCACTAGTATTAACATACAAGGAAGCAACCTCATCGTCTTCAATCAAATAAGGAGATTCAAGTCTAACAAGAATATTGTCATCACTTCTACTAACACCACATTCTACGTAATTTAAAGACGGAACTTTGTTAATGGGAACTGCTAAATTAACTAGCTGCGAATACATCATCACATCTGCCAATTCGGTAGCATCGACTTCTACAGAAATTATTTCAGATTCAAAATTAGCTTTGGTGATTTTAATTTTATTAACAACGTCTTTATAAACGTTGAGAGAAAATGCTCCGTTACTATCCGTAGTTGTTGAAATAGATTCATGACCAAAAAGTTCAACTTTGAAGTTGTCCTTAGCAATTCCATCTCTAGCTTTTACTTTGCCTGAAATTGTTTTTGTTTCAGAACCAGTTGGCATCAAAACAAAATCTTGATAATATTCAACGCCATTTGCGTTTACCAAATTTTTAGCATCATAAATTAATTTTGTTTTATCAAAACCAATTTTCGAAACTTCGACAATAAAATCATCTGTTGTTTCAACATTCTCAAAGAAGAAAAAGCCTTGAGAGTCGGTTTCAACATCAAATTTTTGTGTAGGTGTTTTTGAATAATAACCTTGAACTTGAGCCCTATAAATTGGATTGCCATCCTTGTCAAAAACTTTTCCGGTTACAGATGGGAAAGCTTCGTTTAAATTGGCATAGTCAGCACGTGAATAGAATCGGTTAGATTTTGTCAAAACAGGGTATGCATATGGCATATATTCATACGGGACTTTGAAAAGATTGTGACCAGACATACCTTCTCTTTTTCTAGAACCTGTCACATCATCCAAATATGATTCTACAAAAGAAAATGCAAATGGAGATTCTTTGTTGGCTTCGCCATAAAGGGAAATATAAGGGATTCGATATTCTAAACAATAGCCAGTGTCATCTTTGGTGTTGTCATTTGGAATAGTTCCATATTTAAGACTTGTTTTAAGTTCTCCACCAAAACCAATCATAGTGGTGCCCCAAGCTTTTCCGTTTCCTCTAAGAACTTTATCAAATCCAGAAACGCCTAGATAGATTTTTAAGTCATCTGTTTGAGGGGTAGTTCCACCATTAAGAAGAACATCAATTGATATTTCAACTCCATCTTCATCTTGGGCATTATTATTGCCGATTGCTCTTTTTGTAACTTGTTTATCATTCACATCAAAAAACATGTATAGAGCTTGATTGGAATGATATGTGTATAAATCAACATTATATTTATTACTATCTTTTGGTTTAGTTCCAAAACTCAAAACTGGATCGCCATATACCCCATCACGATAGCCATCTAAAAGAATTTCGCTATCGCTAATGTCGTTTGTATCAAAATCAAATTGAGAAATTGATTCTTCCTTATCTTCAACATAATTTTCATATGTTGAAGGTGCAATAGCAAAAGCAATAGACGCGCTCAAAGTAACTAGGGTACTAGTTTGAAGTAATGGAAGTATTGTTTTCTTAAGAAAAAACTTAATCATAATTATCCTTTAACAGCGCCAATTGACATCGATTTAATAAAGAACCTTTGTAAGATTAAATAAACCACAACCATTGGTAAGCAAGACATAACTGCGCCAGCAAAGACAACGGTTTGACGACCGCTACCAATGTAAGCACTATTAATAGAAGCCATGATGACTTGCAAAGTCATATTTTCGGTTGATGTTAAATAAATTGATGGAGCAAAATAATCATTCCATATACCCATAAACCAGAAAATATCCTGAGCCGCTATAGCAGGAAGCAATAACGGAAGCATGATTTGAAGGAACATTCTAAAGGTTGAACAACCATCGATTCTAGCGGCTTCAAAGAGTTCGCTAGGAATGCCTTTCATATATTGAATGAAGAAAAACATTGTTCCAACGTGAATAAATAGGTGAGGAATAATTAATGGCAATAACGTATCTAACCAGCCCATACTTGAATAAGCAATATAACGTGGCATTAATAAAACAGCTCCTGGAACCATCATTCCACTTAAAAGGAACAACAACCAGAATTGTTTGTGATGTAATTTCAATTTAGCAAACGAGAAAGCGGAAAGACCTGCAAAAAATGTTCCAATAGGAATAACCGCCACAACAACAATTAATGTGTTTTTATAACCAACAAGTAAATTTGCATCAATAATAACCTTCTGATAGTTTTCAAAATTGAACCATCTTTCTGGGAACATATAGGCAATACGAGCAAAATATTCTTCGCTTGATCTAAATGAAGAAAGAACCATGAAAATGAGTGGGAACAAAACAAGAAAAGCTAAGAAGGCTAAAACGGCATTTGCCCCTATGCCACCAAAGACACTTAAAACACGATCACGAATATCTCTTTTTTGAGCTTCGCTTCTTTTACCAGTAACTTTCTGTTTATGATTTTTTCTCTTTTTAGAAATGATTACTGGAGGTGTTAATACTGTTTCATCAATGTATAGCATATTATAAATCCAAAACCCATTTATTTGATAAGCGGAACTGAATGATCGTAATCGACATAATAACAACACCTAATAGGATAGCGGCAGCCGATGCTAATGAATAATTATATTCATTCAAACCATAGTTCCAAATATAGAAAACGACTGTCCAAGCATTCGGGTTTTTATTAGCAAAAACTGCCGAATCTGCATATGACTGCAGACACCCAGACATTCGCATAATTAGCAAATAGAACGTAACAGGAGTCAACATTGGGAAAGTAATATGGAAGAAACGTTTAAATGGGCCTGCTCCATCCATCTCTGCCGCTTCATAATATTCCTTAGAAATATTACACATAGAAGCATAATAAAGAATCATCGCGCTTCCCATGCCATTAATAGAATTTTTAATAATGATAGCTGCAATTAGTGGAACTCTTTGTTTAGTCCATTGAACAGTGATATCGAAAACGTTGTTAATAACACCGCTGGAGTCTGGAGTAGCTCCATCTAAAAAGATGATTCTCCAAATAACGTTAGCAGCAACAGCGCTACATACGGTTGGTAAATAAAGTAAAACTCTAAATATAGTGTTTGTTTTTCTGCAACCCTTAGAATTGGCTAATGTCGCACATAATAGACCTAAGAAAATAGCAATTGGCACTTCGATAATAAAACAAGCCGTTGTAACAACACTATCAACAAAAGTCCTTCCTTGAACTGATGACACATCAAGAAGGGTTTGGAAATTCTTAAAACCAACAAATGTATACTCGAATGTAAATTGGTTATAATCGCCAAAAGCTAAAACTAAAGCAACAATTAATGGAATAATTGTAAAAATACTGAAGCTAATCACAGGAGGTAAAATGAAAGCAAGAGCTGTAATTCTTTCGCGTCTTAAAAGTTTGCTAGTTTTTTTCTTAACTTTAACTTTTGGAATTGCGAAAGTTTGATTCAGTTCTGCTTCGTTTACAAAACAACTCATTTTTTATCTTCCAAGTTTAACGTTTGATTCAGTAATTCTTGATTGAAGGATATCTTTATAAGCTGCGACAAGTTGAGCACCTGTCATATTTTCATCAGCCCAGAATTTGGTCGAGTTAACGACTTTAGACCAGTCAGATAAATATTCATTAGAAAGGATTCGAGTTTGATGTTTGGCTCTACCGGTAATATGATCAGTTTCACTAGAACCATCAACAACATCAATAAAAGCGCCTAAATTGCTTGGATTAACCGGAATCTTTTTGCCACTATAGGTGGTAACGTTACCTAAACCAAACTTAATATATTCATCTTTCATAGAAATAAGGTTTGGAAGTTGTGTACCTTTTTGATAAAGCTCTCTTTGAGCATCTTCTTGAATGGTTAACCATTTGCAGAATTTTAAAGCAGCGGCTCTTTGGAGGTTGGTAGTTGTTGTTTTATTAGAAATACAATAACCTGCAGAACCTATTTGAGCGGTTGAAATGCCATCGTCTGCAGTATCATAAACTCCATCAGCGCCTGGGCCATATGGAACCGGAACCATTCTAACAGTAAAATCTTTACCTTCAGGATCTTCGCTGGTAACACCCCAGAAGTTCTCGCAGTCCCAAGGACCAAAGAATGAGAACAATGCATTTTGACCAACGAATGAATTATAACCAGTGGTTGTATTACTGCCGGAGGAACCAGCCATCATACCATATTTAAATGCTAAGTCGTGCATCCAATCAAGAGCGCCAGCAAATTGCGGTTCTTCAATTCTTGAAGCGCTACCATCATCAGTAAAGAAATCAGCGTTGTTAGAGAAGATAGCAGCATTTAGTTCATAGTGAGATAAAACATATTTGGTACCAATTGTAGATTGGTTGTCATTGAAATATTTTTGAATTTTGACGCCTAATTCACAGAATTTTTCCCAAGAAACTGGATTCTTATCATCTAAATAAGTTGCTTTAACGTTTGCATAAGACATATTAGGATCACTAGCTTCAAGAGCGGTGCATACTTTTTTCATTAAGTTTTCGTTATAACAAAGTGAGAATGTAGAAATGTCTTTTGGTAGAGCATACAATCCAGCGCCTTCGGTATTTCCAACAATTTTTGTTTGAGGATTATACATATATCTTTCATATCCGGCTTCCCAAACATCGGCCAATTCAGCTTTAGTGACATATTTTGAGAAATCCCAAATAACACTATTGAAGGCATATTGATAGAAGTCGGTATCAGGCATAAAGAATAAGTCTGGTAAGTTATTTGACGAGTTCGCTAAAGTATTTAAATATGAACTCGATGGGTGACATGTATATTTAACTTTAATGTTTGGGCAAACCTCTGTTGAGAAAGTATTCGCAATATTTGTAAAAATTTCACGAGCAGCTTGACCACCCCAAGTCCACCAATCAATTTCGATTACTTGATCTTCTGGCAAATCAATTTCGCCAGTTTCAGTGTTATACCATTCGTCGATGTTGGCGTCTGTCATAATTTGAGCGCCAGAACATCCACCCATGGCTAATACAAGAGGAAAGAGTACAAATAGACCTAATGTTTTATTTTTCATAAGTTTCTCCTCGACGATATATTTCATATAGAATTATAGCAACAACAATTTCTATCCTCAATAATTTTGAAATTTTTTTTCATTTTTTATCAGTTTTTTCATTTTTTTAGCCGTTTTTTTGAAAAAGTTTGTTATTTTTATTTCATTTTTTTCTTATTATTTATAAAATATAAGAGAATAGGGTGGTCTTTAATTATGTCGACAGTTAAATTTGTTAATATAAACAAAATTTATGATAACAATGTTCAAGCCGTTTTTGATTTTAATCTAGATGTTAAAGATAAGGAATTTATCGTATTAGTCGGGCCTTCTGGTTGTGGTAAATCTACTACTCTCCGTATGTTGGCAGGTCTAGAAGAAATTACTTCTGGCGAAATTTTGATCGATGGTGTTGTTGTAAATGATGTCTTACCAAAAAATCGTGATATCGCTATGGTTTTCCAAAACTATGCCTTATATCCACATATGACTGTTTATGACAATATGGCCTTTGCTTTGAAGATGAAAAACCTTCAAAAGGAAGAAATCGATAAAAGAGTTCGTGAAGCCGCCAAAATTCTAGCATTAGAAGAATATTTAAAACGCAAACCTAAAGCTCTTTCTGGTGGCCAAAGACAACGTGTCGCACTTGGAAGAGCTATTGTTAGAACTCCTAAAGTATTTTTAATGGATGAACCATTATCAAACTTAGATGCTAAACTTCGTGTCCAAATGAGAAGTGAGATTACCAAGATTCATAAGAAAGTTAACGCTACTACAATTTATGTTACCCACGACCAAACCGAAGCTATGACAATGGCTGATCGAATTGTAATTATGAAAGACGGTTATGTTCAACAAATCGGTTCTCCAAAAGAAGTTTATAATTATCCAAATAATGTCTTTGTTGGTGGTTTTATTGGTTCTCCAGCCATGAATTTTATTAATTGTGTTTTTCATGAAAATAAACTGGATGCCGAAGGCGATAATAAGCAATTAATAAATATAAAAATAGATGAAAATCAAAAGAAATTATTAAAGAAATACGCAGATATCAAAGTTTCAGAAATAAAAGCAATGCTTTCGAAAATTGACAAAGTTTTTGCTGACGATAATGTTGAAAATGAAGCGGGTGCTAAATCATTTATTGAACTAAAGAAAGCTGAAAAGAAAGTATCTAAAGATGATCAAAAAAAGATTGAACACCTCGAAAAACTGCTTTCTTTGAAAGAAAAATATACCCAAGAGTTAAAGGAATTTGAAAATGATGAAATTCATTTAATACTTGGAATCAGGCCAGAAGATATTTCACTTGAAAAAGATAAAGCTAAAGACATTATCGAAGCCAAAGTTGAACTATCAGAATTATTAGGCCATGAATTAATCGTTTATACAAATGTTGCTGGTCAAAAAATTATTGTTAAAGAATCAGCAAATCATGAAGTGGAAGATGGCGAAGAAATCTTCCTTAAATTCGATCAATCGAAAATGCATTTCTTCGATAAAGATACAACGAAAAGAATTGTTATTGAATAATTATGGGCTTGTTTGCTAACACTTCAAAAAGAACGAATTCAAGTCAAACCGATGCGGTTTTAAAACCGATTACATTTCGTTCTGGAGCAAGCGTTTCTCTTCAAAGAACTTTTGACGTTTTACAAAAATTTGAAGCTGATGAATTGCGCTCAATCGAAGATTATCATGAAATTTATTTGGTAAAAAATGATGTTGAATTTACTTTGACTTTTATTGAAGATTTTGGCAAAACACATCTCTCTATTCTCGCTTTTAGTGAGAAACATCCTCTTAGATTAAAAAAGAATCTAAAAATAATTTCTGCCTTTATCAGAAGCGAATTAGAAACATATATTGAATAGGAAAAAGCATTATGAAAATTAGAAATTTATTGTTTATCTCAATGCTCTCGCTCTCTTTTTTATCTGGTTGTAGTTGTGCCGCTAAGAACGAGGAAATCGAGGTCCATACTCCAAGCGGAACAAACTATGCCTTTGATGATATTGATCCACGTGAAAAAGGAGAGGTTAAAACTATTTCAAATGAGGATGAATTAATTAATTTTCAACAGCAAGTTAACAATCGTAATGAAGAATATGTGAATGGTTACTTTGAATTAAGCAATGATATCGAACTCAAAAATGAATGGGTTCCAATCAATAATTTCCAAGGTCAATTCAACGGCAACAATCACACAATCAGTGGTTTAAAAATAAATACAGATAAAACAAAAAAAGGTTTCTTCTCATCTATAGATGGAGCAAAGCTTGGTTGCTTTACTCTAATCGGAGACATCAAAGCTGGAGATACATCTAGTTTTATTACTGGAACAAGCATCGGCTCTTGCACGATGGTCGGTATTATTTTAAGAGGAAATCTAACATCTTTAAATAATGTTGGTGGACTAGTTGGCTCAATGGCTGATGGCTCTTTAAAAGTTGTAGGTTGTTTAAATGCTGCAACCATTAAAGGTAAAGGTTATGTAGGTGGACTAGTTGGGTCCAATAAAACTAACAAAATAAATATTTCAGATTCTGCTAATTTTGGTTTAGTCGAAGGAAGCGCGGATATGGTTGGTGGACTAATTGCATCTTTGACACATTCCACATCACAAACAAACGACTACAACATCTACCAAGGTTTCAACTACGGAACTGTAAAAGGTTCAACATATGTTGGCGGTGTTGTGGGTCTTAGCTGTGCTCAACTTATTCAATGCGGAGCTGGAAAAGATAGCAAGGTTTATCAATTAAAAGATAGCGAAGAAATTGAAGCTAAAACATTAACTAGTTTTGTTTTTCCATATTGTTCTACTCTATGTGGGAACTTGCTTTACGACACCGCTATCAATGAATATGGTGAATTAATCGAATGTCAAAATAATGATGGATTTGCTATAACAGGAATAAATTCTCCTGCAGGTTGCACACGTATTATAAAATTTAAAGACGAAATAAGAATATTCTGTGCAACCAATAAATATGCCATTTCAACAGATGGAGGACATACTTTTGGATCGTTTGTAGAAGTTAGCAACAAAGAATCGGAAAAATGCCCAGTAGACAACGAACCTTCAACCGATACAGGAAACACCCAACCTTGGGTTTTGCCTGATGGACGAATTGCAATGTTTTATCGAGCAATTAGAAAATCTACATCCTTCTCATATGGCTCCCTAAGAATGAGAATATCCGATGAAAACGGCATATTTAATCCTATGGATGGTTGGATTACATTGATTGAAAATTACACTTCAAACACTGGTACCGCTGGTGCATTTTATGAACCTTATCCAATTTTATTAGATGATGGAACAATCGCTATCTATATCTCCGAAGACGTACATTATACAGAAGTTTTTGATGGAGCCAATGGTTATCATATTGACCCATTGAGATCTGACCTTGTTTGTATGGGTGGTTCTCAAGATACTGTAATGATTCCATTAAAAGTTGCTCCTGGCGCAACAAAGGTTGGTGAAGGTATTGAAATTGGTGAATATAAACTCATTTTCCAAGGTTCAAACACTAATATGTTTGGACATGAAAACTCTCGTCCTGGCATGACTGTTATTACCCAATTGCACGATGGTAGTTATGCTATGATTCTCGAAAATTCAACCGAACAACATAACCCAGGTTATAACTTAGTCGTTCAAATTACTTATTCGATGGACGGCTTAACTTGGACTGCTCCAAAAACAATAATTCGACCACACCAAGATGCCGGTACAAGAAACGAGGATAACACATTATATAAATGTTGTGCACCATTCATCACCACTCTTCCTGACGGTAGAATTGTTGTTGTTTGTGCTACCGACGAAGATTATACTGGATATTTCCCAACCGATGATGCTCATTATAAACACGAAATTGGATTCTTGAGCAAAAATGCAGTTTCCTATGGCGACGATCTCCAAAGAGATGAGGACTTTATCCAATTAGGTAATTATTCCTATAGCGAAAATGAATATTGTGTATGGGCTTCTGTAGCTTTTGTTGATGACATAATTTACATCTCTGGATTACATGGTGTTAATTATCTAAAAGATGATGGCACTGTCGGTACACCATTAAAGTGGATTTTAATATCATCTATAAATTATAAAACTTTATATCAAAACCTTGGTTTAACTGAGTTAAACTAATAATATGTGGTGGAAAAAACTATTATATTATCTGCTTGTCGTTGTTTTAGGCATAGGAATAACAACTTTATCAGCATCAATATGCTTTAATAATTTATCAAAAGATGTTGTTAAAACAGCTGCAAAAAATGAACAATACACATATGCCGAGTCGTTTTTTAATTATGTGAGTGTAAATGACCAAGACAAATTCTATGCAAAGAAGATTAATAATAGTCAAATAGAAATATATCCTTGTTTAATTAAACAACCATATTTTCGATATGATGAATCAAAGAAAATATATATACAAACTTATGATATTGTTGAAGAAGCAATAGGTATAACAGTTTTTAATATTCCCGAATCGTTCTCATTAGAAGACACAAACGAAACAAAAGGTTTGGCAAAACTAATTCTAGATAATGAAACGTCAATAGATCTGTTTTATGACAATTCAAAAAGCGAAGATTCGACTACAACTAATCACAGAATTAACTTTTATTCCTATGTTAATGAATATGCTTCTTTAACCGTTTACATTACTTTCTCAGACTTTGTAAAACAGTCTGGAAGTGAAGATCAAAATATCCGTAAAATTGAAATTTATGACGGCAAATCCCAAATATTTTACTCAATCGATGGTTTGCAAAATGTAGGCTTTCACAACTCCTTAAACAGCGATTATCACGAATCTTGTATGGCATATCGTGAATACATGCTTTTGTATGGTGAGGGTAAAAGTGTTACGACTTTTGAAAGAAAAGGTGCTTTGTTAAAAAAAATAGAAGAAATAACAAACACCCACAAAGATAAGTACATTCCAAAGCCAGATAGAACAGTCGTAATGAAAGAAAATGCGTTCATCTTAACGATCGCATTAACTTTATCAATATATATTTCCGTTGCCATTTTCGTTTCAGGACTTATCTGGCACCGTAAAAAATAATTATTTTCTTTTAGTAACTCTTTTACTAAGAATGATTTCTTCAATCTCTTCGATTGTTTCACGTGATTTATCATTGTGAAGCAAAATATAAGAATAAAGGGTGTCAAATATTGCTAATTGAGCATACCTAGACGATAATCCGAGCAAACGATAATTGATTTCTTCTGAACTTGTCACTAAAGCAACGTCCGATTTTTTAGCTAATAAAGAACTCTTATTGCCAGTAACGGATATAATTTTGGCTTTATGTTTTTTAGCTATATCAACGGTATCAAGAATATCTTTTGTGCAACCAGAATGGCTAACCACTATAAATAAAGTATTTTCGTTAGCTTTACAGGCGGAGATAACTTGGAAATGAGAATCGCCAACCGGTATTATATTAAATCCTAATCTTAAAAATTTATGATATGCATCCAAACAAACAGCATATGAGTTACCAACACCAACAATGAATATATAATTATGATTCATTATTAATTCATATGCCTTTTTAAAGCTTTCCTCATTAAGTGAAGCTTTTGTTTTTAACAAAGACGAATATGTATCATCAGAAATCTTAGAGTAAATTGAAAGAAATGTGTCTTTTTCATCGAGTGATTTGTTTGCCAAATGGTGCTCTTCTTTAATAAGTAAAACTTTTAATTGTTGATAACCACTACAACCAATTCTTTTCGCAAAACGAACAATAGTAGCTTCACTTGCACCAGAAACAGCTGACAAATCAGTGATTGTCATCGGAGAAACAGAATTAATATTTTCAATAATATAATCAGCAATTCTTTTTTCAGTTTTGCTCATGCTTGAATAACATGATTTAATGTTGATTAAAAGTTTTCCCATTTTCAATTTCCCTAGTCTTTTTTACATTTTTACATTTTTGACATTTTTTTGCAAACTTTCATTGTTTTTCATAAAAAGGTAAGTACCCAAACGAAATGTGAAAATTTTTTTCATAATTTTTTTCTATTTTTTCAATTTTATCATTTTTATTGAAAATTATTTTAATTAGTTTTAAACTGATATTGTACTTACAATAAAGAAAGGTTTGATCAAAAATATGAATGAGTTTCTATTTACACAAATTCTAACTGAACTAGAAGATGCGGTTGGAAGAGAAAATTGTTCAACAAGAGTTGTTGATAAAATTACCCACAGTGTCGATTATTTCTGGCTATCTAGAATGTGGGCCGATAGAGGCAAAGAAATGCCGCAAGCAGACTTTGTTGTTTCTCCTAAAGATGCGGTAGAAGTTTCTAAAGTTTTAAAAATTGCTAATTACTATAAGATTCCTGTTACCGCTTGGGGTGGCGGAGGCGGAACACAAGGAGGAGCGATTCCTGTTTGTGGAGGTATTCTTCTTGATACCAAACGTATGAATAAAATTTATGATTTCAATGAGCAAGGCATGTACATTGAATGTGGCGCAGGTGCTATTTATAAACACATTGAGTGGGCCGCTAATGAGAGAGGCTATTCAACAATGCATTTCCCATCTTCATTAACTTGTTCCACTGTCGGAGGTTTTTTGGCACATAGAGGAATTGGTGTTGTTTCCACTAAATATGGAAAAATTGATGATATGGTCCTCCAAATGGAAGTTGTCTTACCTAATGGAGATATCATCTACACTAGCAGCGCTCCTAAACATGCGGCTGGTCCAGATTTAAATCAAATTTTTATCGGTTCTGAGGGAACACTTGGGATCATTACAAAAGCACAAATTAGAATTTATGCCCAGCCAGAAGTAAGAAGATTTAGAGGATTCTTATTTAAAGACATGCATGGCGCTTTTGTTGCCAGTAGAGAATTACTGCAAATTTTTAAACCTTCTGTTATGAGATTATATGATGAGGCTGAAACTGCATCATTAATTAAGAAAATCGTTGGTGTTGCCAAACCTGGTGCATTTATGAACATAGCTTATGAAGGCAAAAAAGAATTGGTTGATGTTGAAGAAAAGATTCTTTTAGAAACATTTAAGAAATATGGCGCTGAGGATTTAGGCAGCGAATATGGCGAAAAATGGTGGGATGAAAAAATTACATTCTTTTATCCAGGACATATGATGGATTTGCCACAAATGTTTGGAACCATGGACACAATTGCTCCTTACGATAAAATTGAAGAAATCTATTGGGCTATGAAAAAAGCAATTGAATCAAAATTCCCAAATATTAGGTTTATTGCTCATTTCTCACATTGGTATGAATGGGGATGTATGATTTATGATCGATTCATTTGCGATAATCCACCAGAGGATCCAATCGAAGCGATGAGACTTCATAATGAAGTTTGGAATACTGGCGTTAGAACCGCTATTGCTCATGGTGGTGTTGTGAACGATCATCATGGCGTTGGAATTAAACTAGGACGTTTGATGAAAGAACAATATGGACCTGCTATGCAAGTCTTTGAAGCTTTGAAGAAAACACTTGATCCAAACGGCATTATGAATCCGTTCAAACTTGGACTTTAATAGGGAGACGAACAATGAATATTTCTAATAAAGCAAAACAACAAGCAGAATCTTGTAGATTCTGTTGGATGTGCCGTCACGTTTGTCCAATTGGAAACGCCGATGGTCAAGAAAGAAATACAGCACGTGCAAGAGCTTTAATGGTTCAATACGTCATTAGAGGAACCGAAAAGCTTGAAGATGCAGCTGATAATATGTACGAATGCACACTATGTGGTGCATGCACCAACAACTGCAAAACTGGTTGGGATCCAAAGATTTTCATACAAGAAATGAGAACTCAAATTGTTTTGGAGGGCAAAACTCCGAAATACATTTCTGAATTAATAGATAAGTACGCTCTCACCGGGAACGTTTTTGGAAAGAAAGAGTCCAAATTATATAAAGATTATTCAAAAGGAAGCGTTCTATTTTTGGTCGGTCAAAACGCCATCATTAAAGATGAAACATCTGTAAAGAAAGCTTTAGAACTATTAAAGAAAGCGAAATTAGATGTTTGCTTAAACAAAGAAGCTGACAACACTGGTTATGCTCTTTGGTTTTTAACAGGCAAAACAGGCGAAACTGTTGATCGTGCAAAAAAATGCGCAGAAGAACTGAATAAATATAAGAAAATTATTGTATATAATCCTGTTGATTTATCATTTATTTTACACGAATGGAAAGAATGGGGCATTAATGTTAAATCTAAGATAGTTAGTTTTAATCAAGAACTTTTAAACCTTATTCAAAGCAAAA
This sequence comes from uncultured Erysipelotrichaceae bacterium, assembly GCA_946612405.1. Next base: position 33,304 of record CAMOEQ010000002.1, read on the forward strand.
AATTAATTGTTAAAAAAACGAACAAAGAATATTCGCTCCAGGATAACTATGCTTATGCAAGGGAACTTGATGATGTTAATACTGGTAGAAACCTTATTAAAAAAGTTGGTGTTACCAAAGAGATGTTATTGATTGGTAAAGAAGCCAACTTAGCGGGCAACTTAATTATGAATGAATATATGCCTGAAAAGATGGTTTTAGTTGCTCAGAATCGTTGGGTTAACGCTATAAATATGGGTTGTAAAACTTTAGTAAGTGAAAATCCTGATGAACACGTTTTGTTAAAAGCAACAGCTCCTAAGGGTTATCGTGTTATAACTATAGAAGAGATGATATTAGAAAATCTATAGGAGGGACTTATATGAATTTACGAAAATCGTATCACGAAGAATATGGTTACAAAAAAGTAATTACTTCCCGTAACTCACCACTCACCTATGTTGAGATGGATATGCTTAAACTCCAAGATGGAAAAGAATTTCTATTTGATGAAGTTGAGAAAGAATTTGTTTTAGTTGTTTTGTCTGGAAAATGCAACGTTTTTGGAAAGGATTTTAAATTTGAAAACGTTGGTTATCGCAAATCAACATTAGAAGTTGTTGGCGCTGAATCTGTTTATATTGGTAAGAACACTCCATTCACTGTCAAAGCGGTTGAAGGCGATGTTCGTATTGCGGTGTGTAAAGCACCTGCACCAAAGCTATATCCACCACAAGTTGTTCGTCACAATGAGATTAAAATGGCAAAATTCGGAAAAGAAACATTTATTAGAGATGTTGCTTTTACATTCCCTGAAACGATGCAAGCTAATTATTTATACATTGGTGAATATTGGGTAAATAATGGTTTTTGGGCTTCATTCCCACCACATAAACACGATATCGAAAATGGCGTCGAAGGTGCTTTAGATGAAATTTATTACTATGAATTTGATAAACCTCAAGGCTTTGGCATTCAAATGGTTTATACAAGTGATAAATCAATTAATGAAGCATATAAAATTGAACACGGTGACGCTGTAGAGATTCCTGTTGGATACCATCCAATGGCTGTGGCGCCAGGTTATAAGAATTATACTTTATGGATAATGGCTGGCCCGCGTAGAGGTTTATTATCTACCGGAGAAGAATGTCATAAATGGATAAATAAATAATTCGATTTGATTAAATTGCTGTTTCCGAAAGGTTACAGCTTTTACAATTTAAGGATAAGTAAAATATGTATTATTTAGGAATTGATTTTGGTGGAGGATCTTCAAAAGCTACATTAATCGATCAATTAGGTAATGTGGTCGCTACTGCAGCATCTGAATACGAAACGATGTATTCTGAAAATGGAGGAGCTACCCAAAAACCACATGATTGGTTTCTTTCTGCTTTAGCAAATATAAAATCTATCCTCTCAACAGGCATCGATCCTAATCAAATCGAAACAATTTGTTTTTCAGCCGCAACGCATACGGCGGTTCTTTTAGATAAAGATTGTCAGCCAATTTGCGATTCTATTTATTGGACTGATACTAGAAGTGTTGAAGAAAAAGATTTTCTAATAAAAGAATACAAAGACTACATTTTTGAAAAATGCAAACACATCCCTGACACGATTTGGACACTTCCAGAATTGATGTATTTAAAAAAGCAAAATCCAAAGAAATATTCGGAAATTGCGGTTATTTTATTTGCTAAAGACTATGTGAGACATCAATTTTGTCCATCCTTAGTTACAGACTATATTGAAGCAGAAGGATCTATGCTTTTTGACTTTGATAAACTAGTTTGGGATAAAAAATTATTGTCTCTTGCTGGCTTAAATATTTCTCAAATGCCAAAAACAGTTTCTCCGTTAGAAATTGTTGGGCATATAAGTGAAGAAGCGTCTAAATTAAGTGGTTTATCTACATCTACAAAAGTCATTTGCGGTTCAACCGATACAGCAATGGAAGTTTTTGCTTCTGGCGGAATTAAAAAAGGTGATATGACTTTAAAATTGGCTACTGCTGGGCGAATTTGTCTAATTGACGATAAGCCTCACCCAGATCAAAACATCATTAATTATAGTCATCTAAACAAAAATCTATATTACCCAGGAAGTGGTACAAAAAGCTGTGCTGCTTCATTGAGGTGGTTTAGAGATATTTTTGGAGGCGACTATAAAGAATTAGATGAACTAGCAGCCGATGTTCCTTTAGGAAGTGATGGTTTGTTTTTCCATCCATATTTAATGGGCGAATTAACCCCTTACGCTAATTCTATGATTAGAGGTGGCTATTTCGGAATATCGAGTCTTCACAAAAAAGGGCACTTCGTTAGAGCCATTTTGGAAGGAGTAGCGTTCTCCTTATTAGATTGTTTTAATTATCTAAAAGCACGTGGTTTAGATATGTCTTCATATGCCTTTGCTATTGGCGGAGGATGCAAATCTCCTCTTTGGAGAAGCATTGTTGCCGATACATTAGGTATTAAGTTAATAGTTACAGAAAACAATGATTCTTCATTTGGTGGCGCCTTATGTTCTGCAATTGCTTCTGGTGTATTTAAAAATGTCGAAGAAGCAAGTAGTAAAACTCAAAAAATTGTTTCTGTTACAGAACCAAACATGGATAACCATCGCAAGTATTTGAAAGTATTTGAAAAATATCAAAAGATTTCCCAATATATTTTGGATTTTTATAAAAATGAATAAACAGGTGGTTGTTTTATTAAAGATTTATAAAGGTGATTTAAACCCTTTTGATGAGTGTGCATTAGAATGTGCTTTATCTTTAGAAAATGCTGACGTAACGGTTTTAGCGATGGCTCCAATAGTGTTCAAAGACACTTTAGAATCACTGACAAGACTTGGCGTTAAAGCTGTTTTGGTGAGTGACCCACTGTATGCTGGAAGCGACACAATTGCAACTTCAAAAGTGTTAGCCAAAGCTATTGAAAAACTAAATCCTGATTATATTTTCGCCGGTCGCCAGAGCATTGATGGAGATACGGGCCAAGTGCCATCAATGTTAAGTGAACTTCTTGGTTATGATCTATATCGTAAAGTAGTTTCGTTTAACAAAAATGTTTTTTGCTTAAGAAATGGCGAAAAACACACAATAGGCAATAAACAATTATTAACCTTTGAAAAATTCAAATTATTACGATCACCGTCGATCTTTTCAAAAAAATCTGAAGCTATGATTTGGAGTAATAAAGATCTAGGTTTAAATCAAAATGAAATAGGGCAAAATGGTTCACCGACTCACGTTATAAAATCGTATAAAAATGAATCAGATCGAAGAATTTGCAGTTTTATAAAATATAACGAATTAGATGATATTATCCAACAATCTTTATCAAAAGATAAAGACGATCTAAAAATAAGTATTTCAAAAGCACCTCTAGTCCACTATATTGGTAACCTAGAGTCGATTGCAAAAGAATACGGAACAAAAATAGAAAAAATAATAATCGACAATTTGTCAATTAATGAGATTTGTAAAAGAATCAAATCATTGTCCCCAAAAATTATTCTTTGGGAAGAATGTGATAAATATAAACCAATTGCTGCTAAAGTCGCGATAAGAATGAATGTCGGATTGTGCGCTGATTGCACTTCGTTTAACTATGAAAAAAACGGTTTTATTGCTACCAGACCTGCTTTGGGTGGAGATGTAATAGCTGATATTGCTTTCTCATCTCCTATTGCAATGGCAACTATAAAGAACCTAGATAACAAAGAAAAAAACGTCGCAATAATAATTGGAAAAGGAGCGATTCAATATTATGAAAAAATAAAAATTTTCGCTCAAAGATATAATGCTGAAATCTATTGTTCTCGTCCAATTGCCGATGAGGGTTTAATGGACTATTCCAAACAAGTTGGTTTAACAGGAATAATGATTAACCCGAAAGTATGCATTTGCATAGGTACTAGTGGAGCAGTTCAACAAATTGTTGGTATTAAAAAATCTCAAACAATTATTGCTATTAATATCGATAAAAAACAAAAAATATTTGATTATTCAGATTATGGCATTGTCATGGATGCTTGTAATATATAGGAGGTAAATTATATGTTATATAATCTCGAACAAATTCTTGCATTAGCAGAAAAAGACGGATATGCAATTCCAGCTTTCAATGTTTATAACATGGAGACTGTTATGGGCGTTTTGCAAGCTGCCGAAGAAGCTAGATCACCTGTCATAATGCAACTCTATTCAAGACTTGCCACAAATGGCAATTCTGATTTTTTATGTCCGATAGTCTTGGAAGCCGCAAAAAGAGCGACTGTTCCAGTTGCTTTACATTTAGACCACGGAAGTGGTTTTGAGGCTGTTACAACCGCTTTAAGAAATGGTTGTACTGGAATCATGATTGATTATTCGACATTAGATCTTGAAGAAAACATTTCAGGAACAAAAAAGATCGTTGATATGTGCAACATAGTCGGAGTCCAAGTAGAGGGTGAATTAGGACACATTGGCAAAACATCAGATGGCCCAAATAATCAATTTACTGAAGTGAAAGATGCAGTTCGATTTGTTAAAGAAACTGGTGTGAAAGCATTAGCTGTACAAGTCGGAACTGCTCATGGAAGATATAAACAAGCTCCAGTATTAGCAATCGATAGAATAAAAGAGATCAAAGAAGCCACTGGAATAGCTTTAGTTTTACACGGAGGAAGCGGAGTTCCAGACGATCAAATAAAAATGGCTGTTAAAGCTGGTATTAGAAAAATGAATTTTTCCACCGATTTGTGTTACACTTTCATTGAATCGGTTCAAAAACAAGATAAAGATAAAATTGCAATTGACATTATAATGAAAGAGCCAATTGAAGAAGTTAAGAAATTTGCTCTATCAAAAATTGAGGTATTGGGAAGCAAAAATAGAGTATGAAAAAAATTATCGGTATAGGAGCTAATGTTTTAGATACGATAATTGAAATGGACTCGTATCCAAACGAAGACATTAAGAAAAAAGCAGAAAGAGTCTTTGTTAGCGGAGGCGGCCCAGTCAGCAATGCTTTAGTTTGCATTTCAAAATTAGGTATTGAAACTGAATACATAGGGCTATTAAGCAATGATAACAATGGCCATTTCTTAGTAGATGAATTCAAAAAATATGGAGTCAAAACAAACAACATAAAATATGTCGACAATACCACCGCTTTTACATCGTTTATTGTATTAGCTAAAGACAAGGGAACACGAACCTGCGTCTTTGATAAAGGAAATGTACCAGATAACCCAAAATTGCTAGATTTATCTGAAGTTTCAAAAGCTGATATTTTGCATTTAGATGGCAATTATTTAAATATTGCTTTAGAAGCTGCAAAAATAGCCAAACAAAACAATGTATTGGTCTCATTAGATGCTGGCAGTAAATATCCAAGTATCGAATTGCTGCTTCCCTATGTCGATATATTAATTCCAAGCGAAGATTTCGCTCGTAATATAACTGGTGAGAACGAAATTGATAAAGCGATTTTGGTTCTTAAAAAGAAATACAATCCAAAAGTCTTAGTCGTCACCGAAGGAGCAAAAGGCGGCAGTTTTGCCGTGAATAATGAAATAAAACACTATAAAGCATTTAAAGTCAATTGTGTCGATAGCAATGGCGCAGGAGATACATTTCATGGTGCTTTCTTAGTGGCTTATTTAGAAGGCAAATCCATTGAAAAGTGTGTTGAATTTGCAAGCGCTACAAGCGCGATTAAATGTCAAAAAGCCGGTGTTAGAGCCGCTTTACCAAATAAACAAGAAGTTGAAGCTTTTTTAAAGAAAGAAGGAAAGTAATATGTTGGATTACAAATTAAGAATTGGCTTATGCCCAATCAGAAGATGGATTAAAGAACCACCAAAAAGAATTGGTATCTTCCAAAGCGACTATGCAGTGGAAAACAAAAAAGAAATCATCAAGTATATTAAAGATCATTATACCGACGAAAATACTGAATTCGTTGACATTGATTTTTTAAACGAAGAAGGTTTACTTTGTTTAGAAGATGATTGTCCAAAAGTTGTTGAACATTTCAAAGAAAAGAAGATTAATGCTTTATTTATAATAAATTGCAACTTTGGCATGGAAAACTGCGCTGGCTTGGTAGCAAGAGAGCTTAAGCTTCCTACACTTCTTTGGGGACCAAGAGATCGCAACTTTAAAGACGATATTAGATACACAGATACACAATGTGGTTTATTCGCAATGAGTAAACAACTCATTAGGAACAGCATTAAGTTCTCTTATATTGAAAACTGCGATATTGAATCTCCAACATTTGACAAAGGTTTAAAAGACTTTTTCTCTGTTGCTTGTATGGTTAAAAACTTTAAAAACATGAGAATTTTACAAGTCGGAACTAGAATAAAACCTTTCAAATCAATTATGTATAACGAACTAGAATTATGTGAAAAGTTCGGCATAGATATCCGTATCTTTAACTTAGGAGAAGCAGTTAATGATCTTAAGGAAATCTGGGCTACTCGACAAAATGAGTTAGACAAAGACTTAAAGAAGCTCAAAGAAACATTTGATGTTGGCAAATTAGATGATGAATATCTTAAAAAGATGTTGGCAATTGTTTATTATTACGAAAATCTTGCCAAATCAAATGATTGCAATATTATCTCTAGCGAATGTTGGACTGGTATTAATCTTGCTTGGGGAGCAAACCCATGCTTAGCTATGTGCTTATTAGCGGATAAAGATATTTATGTAACATGTGAATGGGATATTCATATGACAATTACAAATGTATTACTATTATCGGCTACTAGAGGCAAAGAAAAACCTATTCAAGGTGAATTTACTTGCCGCAATCCAAACAACGATAATAGTGAGCTTTTATGGCATTGTGGACCATTCCCATTAAAATACAAAGACCCATCTGCCAAACCGTTCTTATACAACACAAAACCATCATTCAAACTATTAGATGGCAAATATACAATAGCTAGATTCCAATGTGCGAATGGTAAATACTTCTTGTTGGGTGGTTCGTTCAACACTTGCAAAGGCCCAAAAACATTTGGAACATATATGTGGGCAGAGTTTAAAGATCTTCCAAAAATTGAGAGAAAATTAATTGAAGGACCATATATCCACCACATGAGTGAAATTCCTGGTGACTATGTGCATCTATTAAAAGAATTCGCTAAATACGAAGATTTAATCTTTGATCCTATCGAAGAATAATTCAAAATAAAAAGTCGCATTCGTTAGATGCGGCTTTTTTCTATCCTGCTAATCAACTCTTTGGCACTCATTATTTTTAAATCAAATTTATTAACAATATCTAATAATTCGGAAGTGAATCTCTTGTTACCAATGATATCTGGGTTATGATAATCACCTCCAATAACTATTTTGACTCCTTTTTCTTTTGCTCTTTCCCAAAAGAAATCACAAGGATAAGCAAAATTGCCAGAATATTTATTATTTCTATCTTCTCTACTTAGTCCTTGCATATTTAATTCAAGAGGAACGTCATATTTAAGCGATGCATCTAAAATTTCATCAACAATATCTTTGATAAACGGAGTAATTTCACTAATTTTCAAAAAGAATAAATCTGGGTGAGCGATATATAAGAATAATCCTGATTTCATCGCTTCGATGATGTCGTTTTTATATTGGATAACTCCATCGATTCCTCTTTCTAAATACCACCAACTTGTCTTATCGTCTTCAAAACGCATATGTTGGCCGCAAATCAAATAATCGAAGTGTCTTTCTTTCAATAAATATCGATAATATTCATCGAAAACTTTGCAATATTCACATTCAAAAGAAAGGAACATTTTCATTTTTCCTTCATATGCTTTTTTAACTTTATAAAAGGTATCAATATAATCTTCTAGTAATGAATAATCTCCTCTCATATGAGGTTGATTTATTCCTGGAAGAATGACGTGATCAGAAACACCATAATATTTAATGCCATAATCAAGTGCTTTTTTAACGTAATCTTCTATATCGCCAGTTGCATGCCCACAACGATAAGTGTGAGAATGCAAACAATAATCAACGAACTTATTCATAGAATAAATTATTTGCTTTAAAAGTTATTTTGTAAAGTAAATAAAAAACTTTGGACTAGCCAAAGTAATTACCAAATGGTGGAGTCGGCGGGAATTGCACCCGTGTCCAGAGAAGGCCCCACAATAACGTCTACAGCTTAGACGATATTATTTTTTAGCGTGCTTTGCATATCGTAACTACACACGCGATACTCATTAACTTTCGGTCAACTTTAGCGAGTCAACTATGTCTTCCTATCCTTTTGGTATGACACCAACCTTGAGCGTGAAAGGCTAAAACCTCAAGTGGCGCTCTGTCCGGCAACTAGTGTCGGGCCCTATGTCGGGTAGCTTATGCTAAGCAGAGTGATTGAGCTCTAGGAGCTCTCATATAACTGTTGTCAGTTATTTTTGTTTGGTAGAATGGTTACCAGCCAGCTGCAGTTATTGCCAGGCATCAACCCTGTCGAAACTAGGTCGACCCCAAATGTAGAGGTATTCTATCATATAATTTTCATTCAATAAACATTCTTTTAGAATTTTATTATTTAAATAATTGTTTTGGTTTGATAAGATAATTAAGCCTATGAAAAACTTTAAATTAATATTACGTTCGCTTATATCAAATCACGCTTGTGTTGAAGGTGGAAGAAGAAAACCTTGGTTTTTTGCAATCCCAATGTTTTTAATTGCAATGATCCTTGCTTTAATCCCAACATTTGTTCAAACAATCACTAGACAAGGTGACGCAATTGTTGCTGCTAATTCTTATGAATTAGATGGAGCGGTTATCAGATTCTTGGAAAGTGCAAGAGATAACAACATTACAATGACTGTAAATAACAAACAATTAGTCATTAACGAAGAACAATGGAACACCACTTATACCGACAAAGATGCATCCGGTAATAATTGTTATATTCATTATCACACAGATGCTGTCAGCGGTAATCCATTCGCAGACTTAGGTGTCTATTATGTTCCAGAAGTTAGATTAACAGATGATGTTTTTAAAAATATCTCTACCTTCCCAGATACAGTTAATGTCGATGAACATGGAAATCCAAAAAGAGTTAATCGTAACTATAGTTTCGTTTTATTTACTGAAAAACGTGTTTGGGTTTATGTTTATGCCACCGCAAAAACAAGTGGTCAATCAATTGGTTCAATTACCGGCGATTATGAAAACTTACCAGATGGTTGGACTATCAATTCTATCTTAGCCGAAAACTCAAAAGATACATGGGAGAACTGGAAGTTCTTCATGAGAAAAGCTTATGATAACAATCGTCTAAAATTAACATGGCAAACCACATTAATGATGTTTGGCATCAATGCTGGCATAACCATATTTATGGGCTTTATGCTTTGGGTTTTAACAAGAGGCAAAAACAATCTTCGTTGGTTTGGTATTTGGGAAACTCAAAAAATCGTTTATTGGACCACTATCTCTCCAGCTATACTTACAACTGGTTTAGGATTCCTAATCGCTCAATTCTCACAAGTTATGTTCCCATTATTACTTGGCGTTAGAATTATGTGGTTATCAATGAAATTATTACGCCCAGAAAATAAGGACATCTATCCGCCATTAAAAGAAACCAAAACTGTGGATGTAAAACCTGTTAAATAGTTATTTAAAAAGTCTCGCTAATCAAGTCGAGACTTTTTTAATCATCTAATGGGGATTTTAATTGAACCGTTCTTCTACCGATTGAGTGATATTCAATGCCTTCCATATCAGCAAGTGAATATAAATTCTTTCCATCAACAACAATTGGTTTTCTAAGATTCTCTTTGAAATCTTTGGCGGTCAATTCTTTAAATTCTTTCGCATCGGTAAGAATCAAACAAAGATCAGCACCTTTCATCGCGTCTTTTGGATAATCAAAATACGAAATGTGGGTGTGCCTTGAGAAATATTTTTGAACCTTATCTTCGGCTAGAGGATCATAGAGTTGAACATAAGCACCTTTATCAAGCAAGAAACGCATTATATATAAAGCTGGAGAATTAACAATATCTTCGGTACCAGCTTTAAATGAAGCGCCTAAAATCGCAATCTTTTTAGCAGACACTGAACGATAACGTTCATAAATCTTATCTATAAAATATTTGATTTGGCAACTATTAGAGAAGATGACCGATTGATAAAGATCAGAATTATAATAATCGATCGCATCTTTGTCTTTTGGCTCTTCAGTAATAGAGAATGGTAAAATTGGTCCTCCATAGCCTAAGGAAGCATGGAGAAGTTCTCCGTTAACACGAGGATCTAAAGATAAACCAGAAGAAATTGTATCGATATTTGCAGAATAAACATCAGCAAGTCTAGCAATAGAATTAATAAATGAAACATGCATTCCAACATATAAATTATTTGACCATTTAATTAATTCAACGTTTTCTGGGGAAGTAATTAAAACAGGAGCTTTCTTTGGAAGGACTTGGGCTAAGAATGTTTTAACTTGTTTGCCAGTTTCTGGTGAATCAACACCAATGATAATTCGGGATGGAGAAACAAGCGATTCAACTAAGTTACCTTGTGAACCAAATGAAGGAACACTAATAACATTAAATTTATATTCCGAGTTTTCTTCTAAATATTGTTTGGTCTTGCGATTGGTTCCGGGTGGAACAAAAGAGCGAATAAAAATAAAACAATCTTGCATGACGTTTTTAGCAATTAAATCCAATGCTTCGTAATAATTAGTTAAATTAAATGTTCCGTCTTCATTAAATGTTGTATCAACATCAATAGCAATCATGTTGCTTGGTCTAACTGTATCTTTGATATTCGAAGTAAAACGAACATAAGTCTTTGTATCTTTTAAAAGATCTTGAAGGAATGGTTCTTCGTATGGAGAAATACCTTCACGAAGAAGACTAATAACTTCTTTATCGCTATCATACGCTATGACATTGTTAAAATATGATCCAAGAACTAATGAATCAACTAATCCAATGTGGCTCATCCCTATAATCGTAATATCCATATGTAGCCTCGAGAATTATTATATCAAATTTCTACGAAATTTCCAATAATGGTTAGTCTCCATAATCTGAGCCACGAGATTTATCTTCGTAAAAAACATGGATAGGATTTGTAATGTCTGTAATCTCTAAATAAATCGATCCTTCAATAGGGAAAAATGGATTTTCAAAATCATAAACAAAAGAAACTAGTTTTTTATCAAGAGCTTGTCTTTTCATTTCTTTAATTACTTTTGGGAACTCGTTAGGTAGGATTTGATTCAAATACATGAGTTGAGTATAAAAAGCTGGTTCGATATAAAATTTCTCTCCATTTGGAAAGCGAAAACCTTTAACAAATTTACAATCAAATATTTCTTCTAATTCACTAAATTCCTCGTAATTCACGGTTATTTTCCTCCAAAAGTTATATTTCGTTGTGAGGCACAATGAAGCTTGATATTTGCTAAATCAATACGACTTTTTCTAAATGCTTTTTGATATGCCTTCAAAGCTAATTCTGGGTCATTCGCCTCTTCGGAAAGATGGGCTAAAATAATTTCTTCAGTTTTATCTCCAACTAATTCGGTCATATAAATTGCACTTGCTTCATTAGATAAATGACCTTCGTCTGACAAAATTCTCAATTTCAAAGATGCTGGCCTATTAGTTTGATGAAGCTTTTTAATGTTGTGGTTAGATTCAATCACATAAAAATTTGCATTTTTCATATATGACATCGATTTTTCTGGGATCATACCAGTATCAGTTAAATATGCTAATTTTTCTTTTTTTGTTTCGATAACAAATCCGAACGTATCAGGTGCATCATGAGATGCCTTTATTGGAGTTATCTTGAAGTGATCAATATTAAAAGGTTTATATGCTTCTATTGGCTCAACTAACATACTATCATAAGATTTTGGACTAGTATAAATTGGCATTGGAGATAAATATTGAATTCCTTTCGTGTGATCAGAATGACCATGGGTTAATAAAAGCGCACTAATATCAATTATTTTTTTATCAATTGTTGCTAAAGCATTTTTTAAAGATGTTTGAGTTACACCCATATCAATTAAAAGAAGGCGACCTTCGTCATAAACTAGGGTCGCATTTCCTTTAGATCCTGATTCAACAATGATTATTTTCATTAATCTCTATTGAAATAATTAACTCTTTCTTCTTCAAGAGCTCTAATTTGAGCTTCAGATTCTCTTGATGGAGAATCAAATTTACAGAAATCTTTTCTAAATAGAAGTGGGACTTTTCCAAGTTTACCCGATCTATTCTTAACAATAATTACGTTGACAATCTTTGTATCTGGTCCACCATCTCTTTGAGCAATCTCTTGTTGTTTTTGTTGGACAGCTTCGTCAGATTTTTCAAAAATAGTTTTCTTACCAGCAGATGCATCGCCGAGTTTAGATTCGTGAAGCATTAAAACAATATCAGCATCTTGTTCAATAGAACCAGATTCACGAAGGTCGCTTAATTGAGGTTCTCCACCACGTTGTTCAACATTACGATTGAGCTGAGCAACGCCTAAAACAGGAACATTGATTTCAAGAGCAAGTTTTTTAAGTGATTGAGAAATCATTTGAACTTCAAGTTGTCTTGATTCATTTTTAACTTTTAAGTTTGTAGAAACCAAACCAATATAGTCAACAACAATAAGGCCTAAATCCGGTTGTTCTTTTTTGAGCTTGCGACATTTGGCAATTAAGTCGCCTAATTGAATGCCACTGGTGTCATCAATATATATTTTTGTTTGTGCAAGAGCATCGCATGTTTGTTGAAGTTTTAGTCTTGTGTTTTGTTGAATTCCATAGCCGGTTAAAAGCGAATCAAACGGAACCAAAGAATCCGCACTAACAAGACGTTTAAATAGCATATTTGCCGGCATTTCTAGGCTAAAATAGGCTACTGGGTAGTTCATTTTGGCGGCATTAAATGCCAAGTTTAAAGAGAAAGCGGTCTTACCAACACCAGGACGTGCAGCAAGAATAATTAACTCACCTTTATGGAAACCATGGGTAAGCATATTTAGCCTTGGGAATCCTGTTGGAGTGCCGGTGACAGCTGAGTCATCATTTGTGGCTTTTAAATCTTTGAATTCACTGGATAATTCAGCAGTAATTGTTTTTGAAGATTTAAAATCAGAAATCCTTCTTTTCTCAGTAACATTATTTAATTCTTTTTCAGCATCTTGTAAGAACTCCGAAATAGAAGTAATTTCTTTTGTGTAATATTGATTACTAATAGAATCAATAGTTTTTAAGAATTTTCTTAATAATGATTGGTCAGTAACGATATCAAAATAAGTTTGAATATTTTCAAAAGTGATGATGGAATCTGCTAAATCAATTAAATATTGAGGGGCACCAGATACTTCTAATTGATTGGCATTAATTAGTTCGTTTGTAATTGTTTGACTATCAACAGGAATACCTGCTTTGTTAAGTCTTTGCATCGCAGCAAAAATGACACGGTGATTTTCATTTTCTTCATAAAAATCTTCTTCGGTTAATTTATGAATATAGTCCAAGAAAATTGAATTAGAGCGAATCATCGCACCTAAAACCGCTTTTTCAGCTTCGGTATTATGGGGCAAATCTACCCTACGTTTATTACTTTTCTTTTCCATATTATTTCTTCTCACTTACGTGAACAGTTACTGTTCCGATAACGCCTTTATATAATTCAATGCGTAATTTTGTATATCCAAGACGATCAACAGCGGTCTTATCAATAAATTTACGTTTATCAATTTCGATAGAATGTTTAGTTTTAAGTTCTTGTTCAATTTGTTTGGTGGAAATAGAACCAAACATTTTTGAATCCGCTCCGCAAGCTGCTTCAAATTCAAGAACAATATTTTCAAGACGTTTAGCGACATCTTGAGCTTTTATAGTTAATTGTTTAACTTCTTCAGCGCGATCAGCTTTTTGCTTATCAAGAATTTCCACAGATTTCTCAGAATAAACAACAGCTAAACCATTAGGAACAAGATAATTTGCTCCATAACCATCTTTTACATTTACAATCGCATCTTTTTTACCGATGCCTTTAACATCCTTCAATAATATAACTTTCATATTTTATTTCTCCGTGGAATTTCTGGCATCATTTAAATATTCATTTAATACATCAAGTAATCTAGATTCGACACGATCAATTGTTGCATTTTTAAATGTGGCTGCAGATTGGGTGAAGTGACCACCACCATTAAGTTTTTCAGCTAATAATTGAACATTAACTGAACCGTCGCTACGACAGGAAATTCTAACTTCGTTAACGGCGGTTTTTCCAATTACAAAGCAGGCATTGACGCCTCGCATTTGCATACATTGATTTCCAACTTTTGCAAGTGTTGCAGCTTCGATAATGTCATCGTCATCAGCCACGCAATAAACGACTCCATAATATGGTGTCTTCAATGTTGAAATAATCTTTGTAATTAAAGTATATTCTTCGAATTCGTCCTTTAAGAAATCGTCAGCAGCAGAGTTGTCTGCGCCAAATTCTTTAAGAATCATTGAAGCTTCAAATGTTCTAATACCACAAGTCTTGGCTTTGAAATAGTTGGTATCCATAAAGATGCCAGAAAGCATAATTGTTGCATAGTTTGTAGGAATAACTATACGTGGGTTTACACTTGCATAACGCACAAATTCAGCAACAAGTTCACATGAAGAAGAAGCACTTGGTTCAATATGAGCAAAGACTGGTGATTCAATAAATTCTTCACTACGACGGTGATGGTCGATGACCATAACCTTTGTAGCTTTTTCTAATAATTTTGGTGCCATAGTCATGCTTGGACGGTGAACATCAACAACAATAACTAAAGTATTGTTTTTAAGTTTATCCATAGCTTCGTTTGGTGAAACCATTATTTTGGCAATATCTTCTCTAGAGAAGGTTGTTGTAATCGCACCTCGAGTCTTTCTTTCGGTTGATTTTGGATCATAAACAATTAGCGAAGGTTTTGAACAATATTCACAGATGGCTTTCATGCCTAAGCATGCACCTATAGCGTCCATGTCAGCCATTGTATGACCCATAATTAAAACATTGCTAGAGTTCTTAATAAGTGAGATAACAGAATCTGCCATAACACGAACTTTAACTTTGTTACGATTTTCTTGAGCTTCTGATTTGCCACCAAAGAATACTAAATCTTGGCCATAACGGGAAACGACAACTTGGTCACCACCACGAGACATAGCAATTTCAATTGCCGAATTGGCCATTTCATTTAATTTAACAACATCTGGGAAATCGTGGGCGATACCAATAGACAATGTTGGTGGAGTATCTTCTTTTTCTCCAATTTTATGAATTGTCTCTAATAGAGAGAATTTGTCGGCCATCATTTTTTGTAGTGATTCATAATTACAAACCATAAAATAGCCATCGTTACGATATCTTCTAATTAAGACTTGATTATCACGAGCATATTCAAAAATTGCATTACGAACTTTTGTGATAACATCATTACTATCATCAGCATTGCCAGTTAAATCGGAATAGTTATCAATCATAATTGTTCCGACAACAACGGCCTGCTTACGTGAATATGTATAAATAGTTTCGTATTCAGTAACATCTTTAAAGATGAATAAACCGGCATCAGGTAGATATTTAACATCATAGTTACGAGTGTTGAGTTCGATTTTAGCAATTGCAGTCGATGGAGCACCAATTAAATCTTGTAAAGCTGGCTGCCATTCGATGATATTTAAGTCTAAAATATCAATTTTTCTTTCTTTAAATAATTCGTTAACCCAAAGAACTGTATTATTTTCATCAACGATGACTAAGCCAATCATACCGAAGTTATAAGCTTCTTGAACATCGGCTCCAATTAAATCTGCAGCTTTTAAATCTGTCTGATGTCTAATGCGAGAGAAGATAATTATTTCAACCCAAAGCAAGATAACATCAACACCAACGATAGAAGCAACACCAACAAAAAGCATTTGAACAGTAACGATATGTTGAAGATCGAAAATATTGTTGTAGAACAAAACTCCAAAAGCAGCTATTCCTAGTACTTCTAGAACAATGAGAATAAAGACAATGATTTTGGTTCTCTTTAGAGTTTGTTTCATAGGTAAAAGTAATTATACCCAAACGCACGCGAAAAATACATAACTAAATAAAAGTTTTTATGGTGACTTTTATTTAAGTTAAAAAAAGACCGCTAATTGCGCGGACTTTTCAAATTCTTTCTAAAAAAATGCTATCACTCTAATGGTTAAATTTCAATGTATACATTGTAATTTTTGGGATTATGACATTAGTGAACGAATGATAATTTCACATTCTTTTTCATTCATAATTTTAGGAACTGGATAACCTGGGTTTCCTTCTTTCAAAGCTCTTTTTACCAAAGTCTTAATATCATCTTCTTTAATAAAATCAAATTTGTCTGGAATATCCATCGCTTTATTCATGCGTTTTATTTCATCAATAAATGCATTGGCTTTTGCTTCATTGCTTTCATCTTTGTTTGTTAACTTAATCAAATCAGACAATTCTGCAAGTCTAGAATAAATAGATTTTCCATACCACTTTAAAACATATGGAAGAACAACAGCATTAGCTAAACCATGTGGCGTTCCATATAAACCACCCAAATTATGAGCAATCGCATGAACATATCCTACGAACGCCCTAGTAAAAGCATTGCCTGCCAAATACGATGCCATAAGCATATTTTCTCTTGCTTTGATATTTTTCCCATCTCGATAAGCAAGTTCTAAGTTTTTATGTAATAGTTTTATTGCTCGAATTGCAAACTCACGAGTCGATTTAACATTACTTTTACCAATATATGCTTCTACGGCATGAGTTAAAGCGTCCATTCCGGTTGTGGAAGTAATATGTTTAGGTAAACCAATAGTAAGTTTTGGATCTAAAACAGCATATTTAGGTCTTAAGCACGGATCACATATTGCGTTCTTTTCGTGAGTAAGTGGATCGCTGACCACCGAAGCAAGAGTTGTTTCTGATCCTGTTCCAGCAGTTGTAGGTACCGCAAAAAGAGGCGGTAATTTCTTATGAATTTTCAAATATCCCCGCATTTTTCGGACGGATTGCTTTGGTTTAGCCACTCTTGCAGCTGCCGCTTTTGCACAATCCATGGGTGATCCTCCACCAAATGCGATTATGCCTTTGCACCCATTTTTGAGATATGTTTCTTTGCATGATTCGACGTTTAAAATCGTTGGGTTTGGTTGAACATCATCAAAAACAGTAAATCTAATTTTTTCTTTATTTAGTTCATCTAACATTTCGTCTAATAAATGAATGCTCATAAGTCCTTTATCAGTGACAACGAGAATATTATCGATATTCTTACTTTTGATAAGTGAAGGAAGCTTAAGAACTGAATTTTCACCAATTAATAATTCTGGTTCTTTCCAGTTCATAAATCTCATAAAGAATTTAAGAACTTTTTGATTAATGCGATACCAAAGTTTTTTAAATGGCCAAAATAATGGCTCATCATCTTCGGCCTCAACAAATTTATCTTTATAGACGGCCTTTTTAACAAAATAGATTAAATAATGAATAATAATGCCTGTTAAGATATAGCAAGTAACTGTTATTAATGTCCAAACTATATGTGGAACATTTTCAGAAATTACATAAAGAACACCAAAGGTGTGTCCATCATAAATATAGAAATAATCGCAACCAGTTATTGCGTCAAATATCCAAATTGTAAGAGCTAAATAGATAAATAAAAATAAACCATATTTTAAATCTCGTTTTTGAAGGTTGTAATAATTTGTTACAACCATGATGAATGGAACAATCACAATAATAAGATGAATTATTAAAGATTGAATTCCATCGAAACTTAATGCTGAATAACCTTTTGAAGGGCAACCCACAAACAATGTAATGAAGCCCATAATCATATTAACTATAACTAGCCAACTGCTAGCCATTTTTTTAACTTCTTTATTCTTTGACCATATTGCAAAAGGAAAAATATACATAAACATTAAACAACTATGTAAAGGTAACATTCTTTCAATATCAAATGGTCTTAAATCTGGGCGAGTGATACTTAAAATAATAAGGCTTATATAATAAAAGGCTTCTATACTTGTTCCAAAAGCCCATAAAGAAATAAGCCAAATCTTGATAGTTTTTTTACTTTTCTTTTTTAAAAGAAATGCTAACAAGAATCCAAGAGCTAATCCGATAAATACAAACAAAAGATGGTCCAACTTGAAATTGTATGGGCCTTCTCTACCTAACCAATCTCGACTATTAAAAAAATCCATAAATTGTTAGAAATCTAATTCTTGAGCAATTACTTCTTCTAAAGAAAGATCTGATGAATACCACATTGTGAAGCTCTCGCTTTTAATGTCGGCTTCTTCATCAAATGCTGTAATGAATGCTGAGTTACTAGAAACAAATTCTTTATTATTTAAAATAAACGAAACGCTTCGTCCAATTTCTTTAATAGATACATCGACTACCAATGATTTTTGTCCTGGATTAGCAATTTCAGAATAAATAATTTTTAATTTATTGTTTTCAAAATTATTCATATCAAGCAAAGCGTATTCATAAATGCCTTTAGGACCAATTCCTGTTCCTTCTTTTGATTCGCACCTATATGGATAATATCCAGGTTTCATGTATTTCATCTCATATGGTCGATCTGGAGCATATGAAGTGCCTAATAATCTATTGATAGGATCATATCCAGTTTCATTAGAAATCTTTTTATAACAAACATATTGGTATTTTTGGATCTTTGGAGGATTATACATTTCATATTCTTGCCAAAATAATGTATAAGAAAGAGTCGCTTTGCCATTTGCCATTTTAAAACCCATAGTTGGCTCATCTAAACAACCGACTTTCTTATCCCAATAATAGACGGTTTGGTCTGTGCCTTTTAAATTGATTGCTTTAAATAAGCCTGGTTTCTCATCGTCTTCAACAAAAGTTGAAAACACTGCCTCAACTTTTGCCGAGGTATTGTTATCTTTATAGCCGTAATAGCCATAACCATCCATATCGATGGTGAAATATGCTTCGATTCCTTCCTCAGCTTTACGATCATAAGTTTCTTCGTCGCTTTTTTCGTGTTTACTTGAATAGATTTCTAATTCATATAAACCAATAATATTTTCTTTAGTATCAGCTTTAGATGAATAAGCTGAACAGGCAGAAACAAACGTTATAGCGATAAGAAATAAAGGAGTTAGAGTTTTAAATAAAGATTTCATTTTGTTCATTAATAAATTTCAATATCAAATTTACCGAGATGCTTGACTTTATATAATGCAAGGCCGGCCTTTAGAATCCATAACCATTTAAGACCTATGGTTATTTAAAATTATATGACTCAAATGTTCTTATTTTAAATAAAACATTTCTTTTTAATAAACAAAATCTACTTTTTTCACATCATCACCATAAATTGTTTTGAAGTCGTTCTTCATCGAAATTATGTGATATTTAGAATCTTTCCAAAGAGCTTCTCTTCTTGCAGCCTCTTCTAAATTAGCATGATCCCTAACATCATCGTCTGCAACAAGCATAAAAGCTTCTGATTTATATTTTGTATTACCCAAACAGAAATTATGCATTGCGCAATCTCCACTACTATTGCCAAATGAGAGAACAGGCGTCTTGCCTATTTCTTGTTCGATTTGTTTAACTTTATTAGTTTTTAAATTCTTAATGAGAAGATTATCGGTTCTAATAAGTTCTTCGTCTTTGTCCATGGTGTATTTTACACCATCTTCATCGCCTTGCTTACTTGTTTTAAGTTCAACATCCATGCCAATAACTCTATTAGGAGCAATGCCTAATGATTCGACTAATGAACGGCAAATAAATCTATCTGATCCAGAAACTACATAGTATGTAAAATCATTTTTCTCTAAATATGTGAATACTTCTAGCATTGGTTTATAAAAGCTTGTAGCATATGTCATTCCTTCAAAACCAAATGGTGTTTTCTTTGAATACTCTTTTACATATGTATCGAAATCTTTTATAGACATACCAGCATATGCTTTTGCAGCAGCATGAGCATGTCTCATATCCATATCGCTTGGAAAAGATGTTCCTTCTCGAGCGTGATCTCTTATAATTTGAGCTACTTCTTTTACATCATCAGGAGCAATATCTTTATAAGATGGATCATCTAAAACACGATATTCTAAAATGTTATATTCAAAGTAGGTTGGATATAATTCTCCGACGAACGTTCCATCCATATCGAAAGTAACAATTCTGTCTTCAACAGGAATAAAATTACTAGATTTCTCATTTGTGACGTCTGCTACATATTCACAAAGCGAAGAAAGCGACTCACATTCATTCCATAATTTAAAATGGCTTATCGATGCCTTTGAGCAACCACCAAGCAAAAATGATGGAATAACAAATATAATTAACGATTTTTTCATAAAGTTTCTCCTCAAATATAAGTATTATTGCATAAGCAACATTTAATGTCTTTCAATATTTATATAATTGAAAATCTTTTTAAATATTCTTTATTTACTCGATACGTTTCCACTGCTTTTTGAATGGTTTTATTGTATCAACAAAGCCGTCCATTTTGGACGACTTAATTTTCGTTTTGTGAGGAAAGTCATTTTTAAACTCCATCAATAGCTTTAACATTTGAATTCTTATAAGTCTTAGTTAAATCAATAATCTTAAGCATATTATTCCCTTATGTATTTGCTTAACCAATATCTCGCTTCTTATTTATTAAATAAATATAAAGAAAAAACGCCCGAAGGCATTTTTCATTAAAATCTAAATATTGTCACGTTTGCAGTACGAGGCTCGTTCCACTAGCAGCGCCTCTGAAGGAGCCACTATGATCATATTCAGACGAAACTTCGCCAGTGTTATATTTCATGGTATAGGTGTACGGATAGTCATTATCCGGATCATCGTCATTATCAACAAGCAAAATATTAATATCAAATGCATTCACTGTAGTATTTACGACCTCGACAGCAAAAATGGTGCCACTTCTTGATACTTTAATATAGAAGGATTCTTTAGTTGCGCCAGCTGGAACAGCATAAGAAATATTGAAACAAGAATTAATGACATAACCAGAAGATGTATATTCCATTTGAGTGAAGATAGCATCATTTAAAATCATATTATCTGTGTTGTAATCACTTGGTTGTACCTCGCCAGCACTTGCACCAATATCAAGATACATTAAATATCCACCAGCATCATGTCCAGAAACACCATGCAAAGCATACTCACCTTTATTTACTGGAATTTCAAAATAGTAAATAGCGTTTTGAACTGGTGGTGTTTCTGATAAATATCTCATATCAAAAACTAAGTCACCAACATTTGATTGACTGTCTGAATAAGAATTATCTGAATATCTATAAATATATTTTTTACTTTCTGGATTAGTTCCATCATAAGCATTATTTTTATAAATATAAGAAATCTTTTTAATTGAATTATTAGTTAAATTAGTTCCATTTCTTTCAATAACGCTTAAACTAAAGAAACAGTCTGCTTTAGATTCTGAAGTGCCGTTATAATATGAACCACCAAAAAAATTAATTTTTCCTTGTTCTTTTAAATTGAAATCAATACAGCTTTTCGGGAAAGCGTAATTAGTATAAACATTTCCATTTAACTTAACAGTATTTAAAGAAGTTGTATTGTTATAAGCAATATCTTTATCCATAAAATGTAAGCCGTGAACGAGAGTTGCATTTTCTAATACACTATCTAAACTATTTCTTGCATTATCATATTTTTCTAGATTTAAAGCAGATGGAGTTGTATTATCACTTTTTGTAAAATCATCTAAATATGAATTTAAAACGGTATGATTGGCATTATAGCTATCTTTAATCAAGGCATATCTATTAGCTGAATAAGATGCTGAAGAATTTGTTAATATCTCCACATTTTCAGATTCATATGTAAGACCAGAAGCATTGCCAGTACCATTGAAAGCTTCTTTATTTGTGATTGCCACATCGCTTATTGAATTTCCTACATGCGATATCTCGTAAGAAGCAGAACGAACTGAACTGTCATAAATCATTCTTGATTTTGGGGTATTTGAACTTGATTGATATCTTGTATCAGCAACTATGTAACCCGTATTTTTTTCATGAGCAGAAAAATCACTATTTGCCAACAAAGGCATAACAGTACCTGGCATAGGAATAGTAGTGGCTGAACTGCTGGTAGAACTATAGTGGGTACCATCACTTTGTAGCAAATAGAAAGTACGTGTTGAATCAGGGTTTTGTTTTAAGTAAGTTTCTGCATTGCCGCCTCTACCAAATGATATTTTCATCTCATTTGTTTGATAATAAGCAAAAGACCCATTAAAGGTAGCTGGGAGAGTATTAAATATATCGTAAATTCTATGATTAAAAGCTTTCATATCAATACTGCCGCCCCAATCATCACCTTGTCCGCCACCGCCTCCTCCAGATGAAGCAGCTAAATCATCAATAATGTCAGCATAATCAATATCATCACCATCTTCGCCATTGATTGTGTCAGCAAAACCAACATAACCAAATTTAGAAACAGCACTAGAACCGCCTTCGATTTTAGCGTTGTTAACGTAAACATCATGTAATGGAGATGAATTTGTAGGGCCAGTGGAATCATAACGATTGT
>CAMOEQ010000003.1 GCA_946612405.1 uncultured Erysipelotrichaceae bacterium
TGAGGTCTTTACAATTTAATCTAAATGTTTATTTCTTTTCTGGAAGGAAATCAATGCAAGCTCCAACGAGTTCAAGACCACCAGCTACAAAGACTAGAACAGCCATAGCGGTAAATGAATCGGTCTTTTTGAATTCAGAAATAGCAGCATAATATTTGAAGACATCACCCATTGTAAGAAGGAACATAACGCCAGCAGCAATAAATAAAGCACCAGCTAAGCAAACGCCAAATTTACGTCCTTTAAATGGAATCATAGTAACAAGAGCGAAGAAGGCTGCAAATACAAAGAAGAAGAATCCTAAAATAGCGATTAATGAATAAACGCTATTACCTTCTAAATTTGTATATGGAGTCCAAACGAGTTGATACCAGTTTCCTTGAGCAACGCTACCAAAATTAACAGCAGTATTAGCACCTAAGCCAAAGACGACAGCTGATAATACAAGAGCAATTAGATTGATGACAGGAAGAATGAATTTTTTCATCTTAATTAATCTCCTTTTCTAGAAAAGCACGATAAATTATAAAAAACATTTTATCTTTATGCAAGCAACAATGACTAAATAAGTCATCGATCACTTAATTTAACCACAAAATAATACTAGCAGAATAAGTAATTATTGTTGATTTAAATCAACAAAACTATTATATAACACATCTCTTTAAAAGCAACAAAATTAAAAAGTATTGCATGAAAAAATAAAATAATTTATATTATTTATGCTCGACTTGTCGAGTAACTCTTATTTCTAAGAGTGGCGATTGCCACTCTTTAGTTTATTAAGGAGCCTTATGAATATCGAAGAAAGCGTATTAAATTTAATCGAAAAGCCATTAATGGCTTTAGGTTATGAAAAAGTCGAAGTCAAATACGTTAAAGAATTTGGCACTTTTTATCTACGCGTATTCCTTGATAAAGATGATGTCATCGATTTAGATGATATCGTGAAGGCTAACGATTTAATTTCCCCAATCCTTGATGGAGCTGATTTAATCGATAACGAATATGTATTAGATGTCACTTCCTTTGGAGTGGAAAAGCCAATCGATATTTCTCGTTTAGAAAAATATGTTGGTAAATACGTTAATCTTCATTTATCTAATCCATATAAAGGTCTTAATAATCTTGAAGGCGACTTAAAAGCCGTGAATGAAAAAGAAGTTAGCATATCTATTAAAGAAAAAGCACGCGTAAAAGAAATTATTCTTAATAGAGATGATATAGACAAAGCGAGACTTGCAATCAAATTTTAATAAGGAGAATAAGAAATGGATGCAAAAGTATTTATGGAAGCTCTCGATGAAATCGAGGCTACCAAGGGAATAAGCAAACAATCAATTATTGAAGCTTTAAAAGAAGCTCTTCGCAAAGCTCTTGAAAAGAATCTTTTTGGTGGAGCTTATGAAGGAAGCGATATTCGCGTTGAAATTAGTGAAGAACCTGCTTCAATCACAATGAAATATGTTCGTAAAGTAGTTGATGGTGAAGTAGATGATGACTTCTTAGAAATTTCCGTTGAAGATGCTAATAAAGGAAAGAAAGGCAAAAAATATGTTGCTGGTGACGAATTCGTTCAAGAAATTAAGCCAGAAGAAATGGCTCGTCTTACCGCAATGAGTGTTAAATCTGTCTTAAGACAGAAATTAGCTGAAGCCGAAAAACAATCCTTGTACGAATCTCATAAAGATAAAATCGGTGAAATGATCACTGGTATCGTTGAAAAATGTGATGATCGTGGAGCGATTGTTAATATTGGTAGAACTTCCCTTTATTTAACTAGAAAAGAACTCATCGGTGATGAAATGTTTGATTCGGGCGCACCAATTAGATTATATGTCAGTGATGTCAGTGCCGAACAAGGCAAATCACCAATGGTTAAAGTTTCTCGTTCTGATCCAGGATTTTTACGTAGACTCTTCGAAGAAGAGGTTAGAGAAATTTATGATGGCACAGTCATCATTAAATCTTTAGCTCGTGAAGCTGGTATTAGATCTAAAATTGCTGTTTATAGCAATGATCCAAACGTCGATTCAGTAGGTTGTTGTATCGGTGTTAACGGAACCGCTATTCAAAAGATTGTTGCTCAACTTGGAAATGCTCGCGATAAAGAAAAAATCGATATTATTTCTTATTCTCCTAATGATTCTTTATTCCTTATCGATGCTCTTAGACCAGCTTCAGTCTTAAAGATTGGAACTTGTGAAAATGAAGAAGGTCGTAAATGCGCTGTCGCTATCGTACCAGATGGTCAATCTTCACTCGCTATTGGTCGAAAGGGTGCCAATGTTAGAGTTGCATGTAAATTAACTGGATACAAAATCGAAATTCTTGAAGAAGCTCATGAAGCTGATGCTTATGAAATGTATCCAGGTATCGTTCTTAAGAGTGTTGAACAAGTTCAACAAGATGAAAAAGAACGTGCTCAAAAAGAAAAATATGAAAACTATCTTGCTAAGATTAAAGCAAGTAGAGAAGAGCAAGCTCATGTTGAAGCTGGTGTAGAAAAGGCTAAACCTCAAAAAATTCTTGATGAAGAAGTTAAAGAGGCCGAACCAGTTAAAGAAGAAACTAAACCAGTTGAAGTTGAGCCAAAAGCTGAAGAAGTTAAAGAGGCTGAACCAGTTAATGAAACTCCTGTTGTTAAACCAACAGTTGTTAAGACAACAACAACTCTTGCTTCTTTAGAAGCATCTTTAGAATCTGATAAGAAGAAAGAAGAATTCAAAGCTACTCAAAAGAGTTCTAAACGTCCACGTAAGATTACCGAAGAAGAGGTTGAAAATGAGGAAGAAAAACCAACCGAAAAGAAACCTCAAATGGAAATCTATACTAAAGAAGAACTTGAACAATTCGAAAACGAAGAAGAATACGAAGACGAATATTATGATGATGAAGAAGAAATCGACTTCGATGACTTCGATAAATATTACGACGAAGAAAACTAATTGTTATCTCGTTTATTAAATAAGGGTGAATCCCTAGAAAGGTGGTTTTATGGGTAAATATAACGATAATAGACGCGCGAATATTCCAAGCAAGAATATTAAAAAAGATGCTGTCAACAAAGTTAACAATGGCGTATTTGTCTATACTCGCAATATGAGCGTAGGTGAACTTGCCAAAGAGTTAAATATTAACGTTAACGAAATCATAAAATTTCTTTTCTTAGAAAAGAAGATGATGGTTACAATCAACCAAACTCTCGATGACGATACAATTGGTTTGATTTGTTTACAATTCGGTTATGACTTCAAAAAAGAGAAGATTGTAAGCGAAGAAAATTTTGAGGAAGTAGAAATCGTCGATAAACCAGAAGATTTACTTCCAAGAGCTCCTGTAGTTACGATTATGGGCCACGTTGACCATGGTAAAACTACACTTATCGATGCGATTAGAAGTTCGCATCTTGTCGATAGCGAAGTAGGTGGCATATCTCAAGCCATCGGCGCTTATCAAAAAGAAATTAATGGTCAAAAGATCACATTTATTGATACTCCGGGACACGAAGCTTTTACCGCGATGAGAAGTCGTGGTGCTTCGGTTACTGATATCGTTGTTTTAGTTGTCGCTGCTGATGATGGAGTCATGCCTCAAACAATTGAAGCTATTGACCACGCTAAAGCTGCCAAAGTACCAATAATTGTCGCTATCAATAAAATTGATAAAGCTGGAGCAGATCCAGAGAGAATCAAAACTGAACTTATGAATTACGACATCATTGCTGAAGAATATGGTGGAAGTAATATTTGTTTAGAAATCTCTGCTAAAAAGAATATTGGTATTAAAGAACTTCTTGAATCCATTCTTTTAGTAGCGGAAATGCAAGAACTTAAAGCTAATCCAAATCGCTATGCGATTGGCACCGTTATCGAAGCTAATCTAGATAAAGGTGAAGGCCCAAAGGCTACTTTATTAGTCCAAAATGGTACTTTAACTTTCCAAGATTATGTCGTTGTTGGTACAGCTTATGGAAAAATCCGTAGAATGACTAATGAACATAAGAAAATTCTTAAAGAAGCTAAACCTTCAACACCATGTGTTGTTATCGGTTTAAGCGAAGTTCCAAACGCTGGTGATAAATTTATGGCGTTCCCAACTGAAAAACAAGCTAAAGATATCGCGATGAAACGTGCTTTAGCTAAAAAGCAAAGTGAACAATCTTCACAAGCTGCTGCTTCATTAGAAAAGATTTTCTCAAAGATTCACGATTCAAACGGCGAAGTTCAAGAAGTTAATATCGTTTTAAAAACAGATACAACCGGTTCTGCTGAAGCTGTTAAAGCATCTTTAGATAAATTATCCAATGAGCAAGTTCATTTAAATGTTATCCATGCAAATGCTGGAGCAATCACTGAAAGTGATATTATGCTTGCTCAAGCTAGTGGAGCGATCATTTATGGTTTTAATGTTCGTCCAACCGCTAATATCACCCAAAAAGCTGAACAAGCAGGGGTTGAAATTAGACTTCATCGCATCATTTACGATTTGATTAACGAAATGGAAGATGCCATCAAAGGTATGTATAAGAAAGAAAAAGTCGAACAAGTTATCGGTCAAGCCGAAGTTCGTAACTTAATCAAAATATCTAAGATTGGTACCATCGCTGGTTGCTATGTTACATCTGGCTCAATTAAAGCTAATTCTTTGGTAAGAATACTTCGTGATGGAATTATCGTCTATGAGGGCAAACTTGAATCTCTAAAGAGATTTAAAGATGACGCAAAAGAAGTTAAAGAAGGCTTTGAATGTGGTATGAAAATTGAAAACTTCAATGACTTAAAAGAACTCGATGTCATCGAAGCTTATGAAATGGTGGAGAAAAACTAATGGCTGATCGTACCGCCAGAATTCAATCGATAATTGCGAAAAATGTGACGGAAATAATTCAATTTGAATTAAAAAATCCTCGCATTGGTTTTTGTACGGTTAGTGAAGTTTGGGTTTCTAGCGATTTTTCTTACGCTAGAGTATATGTCTCCTTCTTAGGAGCTAAATATCCAAAGCAAAACTTAGAAGAACTTAATAAAACTCGCGGTTATGTTCGTTCTTCCTTAGCTAAGAAGATAGATATTAGAAAAACTCCTGAGATATCCTTCTATTTAGATGAAACATATGAAAAAGCAAATCATTTAGATGAAGTGCTTAAGAAAGAAAAAGAAGATTTAGAAAAAATCGTTAAATAATTAGCTAAATTTCTTAAATAGTCCGCTTTTGCGGGCTTTTTTATATCCTTCTTTTTTATAAAAATCATCGTGATTTGAAGGATTAATGTATAAAGTAAAAGGATTTTTATAATGTGAAAAATATCTTTCGATCTCATTTAATAGATCTTTTCGTGTTTTATCATTATCTTTGATTAATTCTAAATCAATAATAGTAACTTCTTCTAATTTGATGTCTAAAGACATAACGCCAATAATTCGGTCTTTTTTATAAATTAAATAACGTGATAAATCATCATTAAAATTAAGACAATTTAATTTATTTCTTATTTCGTGTTCTTTGCGCGAATCTTTTTCATTAATTACTGGCTTAAAAGACATATCTTTTCTTTCAACTTTAAAATAGAAATCAGAATAATATAATTGCTCTTTTTGATAATTTTCTAACATCGAGAAGAAATTATTTTTAGCGGATGGATATTTTTTATAAATATCTTCTAACAATTCTTTCATTTCTTTACGCATCGTAATTCCATCATTTGGACAATTAGATGGAATAAAGACTATATTTTCTTCTTTAGCGCATTGAATGATTTGCTTTTCATGAACAAGAATTAATGGACGAATAAATTCAATTTTAGAACGTTCAAGATACATCTTTGGTTGAAAAGTAGCGACCCTTCCTCCAAAGATTTCATTCATAAATAAAGTTTCAATAGCGTCATCTCCATGATGGGCAAATGCAACTTTGTTGCATCCTAACTCGTTAGCCACTTTATTAATAGCGGCTTTTTTCATTCTTGAACAAATTGAACA
This sequence comes from uncultured Erysipelotrichaceae bacterium, assembly GCA_946612405.1. The sequence goes on from CAMOEQ010000003.1 coordinate 5,982, forward strand.
AGGTAAATTCTTATTATCTTTTTGTTGAGCTTTAAGAATTTTATAAACATCTTTTGAATCAACAACAATTAAATCTAAACCAATCGATTTTAGATAATTTTTAGCTGGTTCAGGATTAAAATTAGGAAAACCTAAATCAAGCATGACAGGAACGATGGAAAAATTCGCACAATTAAATTGTTGATATTTTGATAATGCTAAAGCTAAAACCATCGAGTCTTTTCCACCAGAAATACCAAGCATTATCTTGTCTTTTTCATGGAAGAAATCAAACTTTTGGTCAGCTTGTCTAATTGCTCCCAAAATTCCTCTAAGCGAATTCATATTTTATATAATATAATTATTAAGAAAAAATGATTAGTGGAAGTTTACTTATCGATAAACAAATTGGCCTAACAAGTAGGCAAGAAGTGAACAATGTTTCACGTGCTTTAGGCGAGAAAAAAGCAGGCCACATTGGTACTCTTGATCCTTTTGCAGATGGTTTATTAATTGTTTTGCTTGGAAAAGCAACCAAAATATCGCCGTTTTTAGAAGGAATGGATAAAACCTATATGGCCACTTTAAAACTAGGTGCAATGACCGATACTGGTGATTTAACTGGAAACGTAGTTTCCAAACAAGATGTTCCAACTTTAAGTAAGAATAAAATTGAAGATGTGTTTGATTCATTTTTAGGTGAACAAAAGCAACTTCCTCCAATGTATTCTGCTTTAAAAATAAATGGCAAAGAATTATATAAATATGCTCGTGAAGGAATCGAAATTGAAAGAAAAGAAAGAATAATAAATGTCTATGAATTAAAACTCATCTCATTTAAGGATGATGAAATAACATTTATTTCTAAAGTTTCCAAAGGAACATATATTAGAACATTAGGTGAAGACATTGCTAAAGCTCTTGGGAGTGTTGGTCATTTAACCAAGTTAACTAGATTAGCAATTGGACCATATTCCATCGAGCAATCGCATAAAAGTGGAGATGTTAAAATCTCTGATTTAATTCCAACGATGGAAATGCTTCAATTTATGCCTAAATATAAAGTGGATGTAGAATTAGCTAAAAAAGCACTTAACGGCATGCATTTTCGTCTACCAATAAAAGATGAAATGGTTCTTCTTTACGATAAAGATGATGCAATTGCTATTTATAAAAAAGAGGCTAATGGTGTATATTCTTGTGTTAGGGGTTTAAGATGAAAGTAGTTCATATTTATTACCAAAATATAACCGCAAAAGTCGAACATTTATCGATGATTTTAGGTTATTTTGATGGCGTGCATCTTGGTCATCAACATCTAATTAAAACCGCCAGAAAAATGGCGAAGCATCCATTAGCTATTCTCACATTTGATAGACCAGTTTCATCATTGATGAACAATGGTAAAAATAGTGAAGTTTTAACCTCTTTAGACGATCGCTTTAAAATGATTTCTAAACTAGGTGTAGATTTTTATTATTTGTTCCATATTGATAAAGAATTCTTAAATTTATCATCTGATGATTTTATCGATATATTAAAAAAATTAAATGTCGAAGAAGTTTTTGCTGGAGAAGATTTCCATTTCGGCAAAAATAGAAGCGGTGATACAAATTTATTAAAAGATTATTTTGATGTTGAAGTAGTGGACCTTCTAAAAGAAAATGGCGAAAAAATCTCCTCTCAAGAAATTAAAGAATTATTAATGATTGGCCGATTAAATGAAGCAAATGATTTATTAGGCCATAATTACCAAATTAGCGGTACTCCAATAACTGGCAAAGGAATCGGGCATAAAATCGGTTTTCCAACCATCAATGTTAAGATGAATGACAATTATGTTTTACCTAAATTTGGGGTTTATAAAACAATTTGTTATTTAGATGGAGTTCCGCATTTATCAATTTGTAATGTGGGAATAAATCCGACAGTGGACATTGGGAATCTTCCTTCAATTGAAGTCCATTTAAAAGATTTTGAGAATTATTCCTTTTCGAATATTAATGTTGAATTCTTAGAATTTATTCGCCCTGAAATCAAATTCTCATCTTTAGATGAATTAAAAAAACAGATTGAGAATGATACAAAAAAAGTATTTAAGAATTAAAGCTTAATTTTACTGAAATTTTGCGCTTTATGATCATAGAAATAGAGAACGTCGCTAGAGGGGTTCTCTTTTGTTATATAGTCGATTAAATACAAAGCTGCTAATGAAGAAATTGTTGAAACCATCGGCCCGCTTACCCCGTCTTTTTTAGAAGCGAAAACTTTTTCATCAACAATGTCTCTTAAAGATTTGTTTTTAAATATTACAAATTGACCAACATATCCATCTACTCCAATATGGAGTAAAGTTCCGTTAATATTTTTAATATAATCAGAAATAATTAATTTTGAAGGCCAATTATCGGTAGCATCAATTACAATATCAAAACCACTTAGATATTTATTTACATTGTCTTTATCAATTTTTGCGTTAATTGCGGTGATTTTTGCATCTTTATTACGTGCTTCTAAGGCTTTTTTAACTACCTCAACTTTATTTTTACCAAGATCATTTTCAGTTAATAAAACTTGACGATTTAAGTTGCTAATTTCAACTTTATCAAAATCAATTATTGTAATGTTTTCAAAGCCATTACTAACGAGCTCTAAAGAAATGTTTTGACCAACACCACCAGAGCCAACAATAAGCACTTTTGTTGATTGAAGTAAGGAAAGTTTCTCTTTAGAGAAGTCTGACAATTGTAGTAATCTAGAATATCTTTCAATCATCATCCGCCACCTCGAACATAAATCATCTCGATGACATCATTATCATTTAAAACATATTCTTTAAATTTTTCTCTTTTTACAAATGTTCCATTAACTGAAATTACAAGCCAAGGAACGGCTTCAATATTTTTGTAATCTAAAAGATCTTGAATCGTTATTCCTTCTTTATATTCGTTAGAAATTACACAATTAACTTTTAGTTTCATTTCAACATTATTTTAGCAAAAGAGACACTTTAGCAAATAGAAAAAAATCTGGTTGCAATTAAATATATCTTTATTATAATAATAAACGCAGCTTAGTCTAAGATTAGCGAAACTCCGACGCTATTCATGGGTTAAGCCAAGACAAATGTAGGAGGGATAAATATGTTATCCAAAGCAAAAGTTGCCGAAATCGTTAAAAAATACGGCAAGAACGAAAAAGACACCGGCTCTGTCGAAGTCCAAATCGCTCTTCTTACCGAACAAATTAACGAACTCACAAAGCATCTTAGAGCAAACAAAAAAGATGCTTCTGGCAGACGCGGATTATTCGTCTTAGTCGGTAAACGTCGTGGTTTACTCGATTATCTTAGTCGTACTGACCGCGATAGTTACATTAAACTATTGACCGATCTTAAAATCCGTAAATAATCAATCACGTATTGATAAGATTGACGCTCGTAAGGGCGTCTTTTTTTCTTTCGTTTGAAAATATGATTTTATATTTATATAATTAATATAAGTTTTACGTTAGAAAAAACACTCATGAAGTTCTTTTTAAAAGCTAAGTCGATTAGCCCTACCTTTAAGGTAATAGCTTGTAAAACTAATTTTAAAGAAAGGAGAATTTATTACTAGGAAGTTATTAGTAATTAAAACAAAAATGAAAAAGAAAATTGTTATTTTAGGTTTAACTGCTTCGTTAACTTTAGGTGCAAGCATAGCGACTGCTCTTATAGTTTCGAATTTCAATTCGAATGATGTTAAAGGTACCGATTATAATACAATCATTATTAATCCAGGCGATGTTACGACAAGCGAAACTCCAGAAAGTGGTAATTTCATCGTAAAAACTCACGAATATAAAAATCCAGTTAAATTCAATTTTGGAAACATAAAATATGTTGAAGAAGCTGGAGTTCCAACCCTTGTTTTTGGCGAAGATTCTTATATTGCTAACGACAAAGATTGGATGGTTAGAAGTATGTATAGCTACACAGTAGCTGGAGATGGAACATCTTTTGATGTTCAATATGGTTATGAAGCCGGCACAACCGGACCAGCTTATACTGGTAATACAATTGGTGAAGCCGATGGTAGTGAACAGGCCTTTGTTGATGCCGAACCAAATTATTTTTGGATGGGTTATAAAGAAAGTGAATTTAAAGTTACTTCAATCATTCTTTCATTCAATAAAGACTGCGTTATTGGCACTGATCCATTAGAAATTATCGATGACATTATTTATTGTCGTGTTAATGGTGATCATTATGAAGTTAGAGGTCCACTTGGTAGCTGTCCAGCTAATGTCGTTCTAAAGAACGAAATTAAAGGTTTACCAGTTACCGAAATTGATGATTATGCCTTCTACTATAAAGACACTCTTGAAAGTATTACATTTGGATCTAATCTTAGCCGAATTAATTCCTATGCTTTCGAAAGTTGCAGCAACTTAACTTCTGTTAGCGGTCTTCAATACGTTAAAGTATTTGAATATGGTGCTTTCGAAGCTTGTCGTTCTTGGAATGACGACATTGTTTTCACATCATCGTTAGAGAGCATTAGCGGTGCTGCCTTTAGCTCAACCGCTATTCGCAGTGTTACATTCGCTGATGAAGGTAATCCATATGTTGCTAGCGCAGCCTTTAGATGGATGGGTGAATTAGTCTCATTCCATATCGGTAGCGAAATGATCGATTTTAATGATGATTTACTTTACAATCCAAAACTCGCTACTATCACTGTTGGTGCCGGTAACACGCATTATAAAGCTATTGAAAATGTTTTATATTCTTATTACTCACCAAATTGGTACGTAACTCGTATTGCTCAAAATAGAGCTGAAACATCATTTACTTTACCAGATGATGCTTTCTTAACTGCTTATTGTGGTTATGGAGCTACAACACTTGAAACACTTGTTTTAAGCGATAATGAAAATCGTGTTCCAGATTATGCATTCCATAATTGTGAATCTTTAACAAGTATTACCTTTGGTAATCATGAAAACTTTGAGATTGGATATTCGTTTGATAATTGTACAGCTCTTGAAGAAATTCTAATTCCTTCAAATGTTACAAGTATTGAACAATGTGCTTTCGAAGAATGCGGAGCATTAAAAACTGTCATCTTTGAAAATGGATGTACAAAGTTAGATAACCAAGTCTTCTTAAATTGCACAAGTCTAGAAAAAGTTCTTTTACCAACAACATTAGTTGATGTCGGTAATGGAACATCTTGGCCAGGCGAACCAGAAGATGTCTTTGATGGTTGTACAAAATTACGCAGAGTTTTAACTAGATTAGAAGATGGTGAATCTTATGATGAAACCCAATTTGCTACTAACTGGTTAGGCGGAAGAAGCCTTCTCACTCATAGCGATACTATCAAAGATAGAGATCACTGGAGAATGGTTGATGATGTTCCACAAGCTTGGTCAACAGATGTCACATTCATCGTTGAAAAAGATGCTGGTTATGGAAATTCGTTCTATATATTTGGTACATTCAATGAATGGGCTTATAGCGAAGACTATATTATGAATTATGCTGATGGCAAATGGACATTCTTAATCGAACTTCCAACTTGCGTCACATATGAATTTAAAGCTTATTGCGCTCCAACCGGAGATTGTTCAAATGCTCATTATTATGAGAAAAACAATCATAGTTGGACAATTGATGACACAGCTTACGAATATGTTTGTAACGATTGGTAATAACCAATTCTAAAATCTATGATTTTAACCGTTAGGAATTTACTTCTTAACGGTTTTTCTTTTATTAAGAAAATAATAATCTTAAAATTTCACTATATATTTGAGTAACATAAATGTTAAAATATCAATAGTTTATTAAAGGAGAAAAAGTTTTAAATGAAAAAAACATTCGAATTAGATTTCGATGGCCGTAAGATCATTGTTGAAGCTGGTGAAATTGCTAAGCAAACAAAAGCTGCGGTTTTAGTACGCTATGGCGATACTGTCGTTTTAAGTAACGTCACAATGTCCAAGCATACTGTTGATTGGGATTTCTTCCCTCTCAGCGTTGAATATCAAGAAAGAATGTACGCAGCTGGTAAGATTCCAGGCGGATTCCTTCGTAGAGAATCTCGCCCAAGTTCACATGCTATCTTAGCAAGTAGAATAACCGATAGAACCATGCGTCCACTCTTCCCTGAAGGTTTTAGAAACGAAGTTCAAGTCGTTTCACAAGTAATGGCAGTTGATTATGATAACTCGCCAGAAATCACCGCGATGCTCGGTAGCTCATTATGCGTTTGCATCTCTGATGTACCATTCAATGGCCCAATCGCTGGTGTTTATGTTGGTCGTGTCGATGGCAAATTAGTCATCAACCCAACCGTCGAACAAAGAGCAAAATCAGATATCGACCTCTGTGTCGCTGGTACCGAAGAAGCTATCAACATGGTTGAAGCTGGTGCTGATGAAGTCTCGGAAGAAGATATGCTCGATGCTTTAATGTTTGGTCACGAAGCTATTAAGAAATTATGTAGATTCGAAAAAGAAATTATCAAAGAAATCGGTGTTGAAAAGAACAAAGACATTCAATTCAAAGTCGTTCCAGAAGAATTAAGAGCTGAAGTTACTGCTAAAGTTGATGAAAAATTAAGAAAAGCAGTTTCAACTAAAGATAAACTCGAAAGAGAAGAAAAAATCGAAGCAATCGAAAAGGAAACCGAAGAAGAATACGCTAATGATGGTGCAGATCCAAAAGTTGTCCAACAAGTCCACGAAATTCAAGAAGATATCGTTCATAACGAAGTTCGTAGATTAATTGCTGAAGATAAAATTAGACCAGATGGTCGTCGTCCAGATGAACTTCGTCCACTCGATGCTCAAGTTGACATCCTTGGTCGTAGAGTTCATGGTTCGGCTATGTTTACAAGAGGTCAAACTCAAGTTATCTCTACAACAACATTAGGACCATTATCCGATGAACAAATCATTGATGATTTAACACCAATCGAAAAGAAACGCTTTATGCATCATTATAACTTCCCACAATGGTGTGTTGGTGGTACTGGTAAAATCGGCGTTCTTGCTCGTCGAGAAATCGGCCATGGTGCATTAGGTGAAAGAGCTTTAAGCTATGTTATTCCTAGCGAAGAAGAATTCCCATACACCATTAGAACTGTTTCAGAAGTCGTTGAATCAAATGGTTCATCTTCCCAAGCTTCCATCTGTGCTGGTTGTATGTCACTTATGGCAGCAGGTGTCCCAATAAAGAGAATGGTTTCTGGTATCGCTATGGGTTTAATCTCTACCGGTTCATTAGAAACAAATCCATATACAATTCTTACCGATATTCAAGGTCTTGAAGATCACTTCGGTGATATGGACTTTAAAGTTGCTGGTACTGAAGTTGGTATTACAGCTTTACAAATGGATATTAAGATTGCTGGTGTCACCCGTGAAGTTTTACGTCAAGCTCTTGAACAAGCTCATAAAGCTAGAGCTGAAATTAGAGCTGTTATGTCTAAAGCCATCGCTGCTCCAAGAGCTGATGTTGCTGAATTTGCACCTAAACTTGATAAGATGCAAATCGATGTCGATAAGATTAGAGAAGTCATCGGAACTGGTGGCAAAGTCATTAATGACATCATTGAAAAATGCGATAAAGTTCAAATCGATATCGATGATGAAGGACATGTCGTCATTTACCATATGAATAGAGAAATGATCAACAAAGCTAAACAAATGATTGAAGATATCGTTCGTGAAGCTAAAGTTGGTGAAGTCTATGAAGGCGAAGTCACAAGAGTCGAAGATTATGGCGCATTCGTTAAATTATTTGGTAATTGTGAAGGTTTATGCCACGTTTCAAGATTAGACTGGGGCTTTGTTGCTCGCGCTCAAGAAAAAGTCAAAGTTGGTGATATCTTAAAAGTCCGTGTCTGCGAAATTGATGATCATGGTAAAGTCAAAGTTTCTCATAGAGAATTCGTTGAAAAACCTGCTGGTTATATCGAAAAACCACAAGAAAAGAAATCAAAAGGTCATAAATAAAAAATGTTTGATTGTTTAGTTATTGGAGCTGGAGTAGTTGGTTCTCTTTTAGCGAGAAAACTTTCCAGCTACCAACTAGACGTCGCTGTTATTGAAAAAGAAAGCGATGTCGGAAATATCGTAACGATGGCTAATTCGGCTATCGTTCACTCTGGCTATGATCCAGTGCCAGGAACTTTAAAAGCGAAATTAAATGTCTTAGGTAATAAGATGTTTGATCAAATTGCTGAAGAACTCGATGTTGAATTTGAACGTCGTGGATCACTTACCATCGCTTTATATGATAGCCAACTTCCTCTTTTAGAGGAACTTGCTAAAAGAAGTGCTGAAAATGGCGTTCCAGTTAAGATTTTAAGTGCTAAAGAAGTACTTGAGATGGAACCAAACATTAATCCAAATGTTAAAGGTGCTTTATTTGCCCCAACAGCTGGCTTAATTAATCCATTCACCCTTCCGGTTCATGCGATGGAAAACGCTGTCGATAATGGCGTTAAATTATTTTTAGATGAAAAAGTAATTGATATTAAAAAAGAAGGCGATCATTTCAATGTGATTTGTGCTTCTAAAAATGTTTATCAATCTAAAGTCGTTATTAATGCCGCTGGCATCTATAGCGAAGAAATCCATAAAATGATTGAGCCAATTGACTATAAACTCACACCTAGAAAAGGCGAATATTTTATCTTAGATCACTATAGTGATTCTTTGGTTAAACACACTATATTCCCTCTTCCAAGTGAAAAAGGAAAAGGAATTCTAGTTTCTCCAACCACTGGTGGAACTTACTTAGTAGGTCCATCAGCCGAAGTTACATTTTCTAAAGATGATGTTTCAACCGATAAGATGACTCTTGATGAAGTTAAACGTCAAGCTTTAGACATGGTTCCTTCCATTCCATTTAATCAAGTTATTCGTACATTTGCTGGAACTAGACCAACTCCAAGCACTCATGATTTTATTATCGGCTTTGCTAAAAGCGATGATCATTTCATCAATTGCTCTGGAATTGAATCTCCAGGTTTAGCCTCTTCTCCAGCGATTGCCGAATATGTTGTTAACGAATTTGTTAGCAAAGTTCTTTCTTTAAAAAAGAAAGATTCATTTAATCCATATGTTAGAAAACGCATTTGTTTAGCAAAGATGAATTCTAGTGATAGAGCTAAATTTGTTAAAGAACATCCTAGCTATGGACAAATTATTTGTAACTGCGAAAAGATTTCATTAGGTGAAATTTTAGATGAATTTAATTCTTCGGTTCCACCTCGCACGATCAAAGCCATTCGAAAACGTACCAGAGCTGGCTTTGGTAAATGTCAAGGTGGTTTCTGTACACCTTTAGTTTCCAAACTTATTGCGGAGCATTATGATATTCCACTTAACAAAGTTTTATATCAATTTGCTGATTCTTATATCGTACGTTACAAAGTAAAGGATGAAAAAGATGATTAAGAAACGTTTAGTTATCATCGGTGGCGGTTCCGCTGGTATGGCCGCAGCTATTAAAGCTTATGAACTCGGTGAAAGAGATATTTTAATCATCGAAAAGAACAATTATTTAGGTGGTATTTTAAATCAATGCATTCATAATGGTTTTGGACTTCATGAATTCAAAGAAGAATTAACTGGTCCAGAATTCATGACTCGTTTCTCTAAAAAAGTAAATGAGCTCGGCATTTCTTATCGCCTTGAATCAAATGTTCTATCGATATCTAACGACAAAGTCGTTACTTATTCTAATTCAAGCGAAGGTATCGTCGAAGTGAAAGCGGAAGCAATCATTTTGGCAACTGGTTGCTATGAAAGAAATGCTGGCGCAATTCAAATCCCCGGTGATCGTCCTAGTGGTGTTTATACCGCTGGTCAAGCCCAATTATTTGTCAATTGCTATGGCTATTTAGTTGGTAAAAGAGTTTTCATCCTCGGCAGTGGAGATATCGGCTTAATTATGGCTCGAAGAATGACTCTTGAAGGCGCAAAAGTCCTTGGAGTAGCTGAACTTATGCCATATTCAGCTGGTTTAAATCGAAATATTGTTCAATGTTTAAAAGACTTCAATATTCCGCTATATTTATCTCACACCGTGAAAAAAGTTGAAGGTCTTTCTCATATTGAGAAAGTTACTATCGCTAAAGTCGATGAAAAGATGAATTTTATCGAAGGTACAGACATGACATTTGATGTCGATACCCTTCTTTTATCAGTCGGTTTACTTCCAAATGTCGATTTATTTAATAATTTACCAATTAGAATAAGCCGCACAAGAGGAGCAATGGTCAATCAAGCGATGGAAAGTGACATTCCTGGTATATTTGCTTGCGGTAATGTCCTTCACGTCCACGATTTAGTCGACTACGTTGTTGAAGAAGCTAGAGAAGCCGCCGTTGGAGCAGTTCAATATCTAAATGGTGAACTCACTCATCAAGGTCATTTATATGAAGTAAATGCTGGAAATGGCATCGGCTATGTCGTTCCTCAACTCGTTTATATCGATGATGTGAAAGATAAATTATCCTTTAAATTTAGGGTTAGAAAACCTTATAAGGATGTTGATATTTATATCAAAGAAGGCGATAGAGTCATTAAGAAAATCTTTAAACCTGCAATTATTCCATCAGAGATGGAAATTGTTAAACTTGATAAAACTCTATTTGCAAAAGAAAATAATCAAATTTCAGTTTATGTGGAGGAAAGAAATAAATGAAAGAATTAATTTGTATCGTCTGTCCACGTGGCTGTCATCTTGTTGTTGATGATAATTTAAATGTTAGTGGAAACAATTGTCCTAGAGGTGCGATTTATGCGAAAAATGAGTTAACTCATCCAACTAGAACACTTACATCCACAGTTCGCATCATCTCTAAAGAAGAAGTTGCACTTCCTGTTAAATCAGATAATCCTCTTCCAAAAGAAAAAATCTTTGATGCGATGAAACTAATCAACAAAACATGTGTTAAAGCACCTATTAGAATAGGTGATATAATTATTGAAAAAATCTTCGGTCTCGATGTTAATATCGTCGCGACAAAAGATATATTAAGGTAGAAAAATGGACAAGATCAGAATCGTATGTCTAGGCGGTCTAGACGAATTTTACAAAGCATGCACATTAGTTGAAATTAACGATGATATTTTTGTCATCGAATGTGGTTTAAAATTCCCAGATGTAACTAAGCCAGGAATTGATTATGTAATAGCTCGTCACGATTATTTAATCGAAAATAAACACCGAATTAAAGGTTATTTTATAACCTTTGGCCACGATTCTGTTCTTGGCGGTCTACCTCACGTATATAAAAACGCTCCAGCGCCAGTTTATTGTAGCGACATCACTAAAGCCTTTATCGAGATGTTTGCAATTCATCATCATCTTGATATTAGTCAAATCGATTTTCATGTAGTTGAACCTACAAGTGAATTAGATGTTGCTGGTCATAAAATTAATCTATTTTCAACTTGTACAAATGTTGCGAATAGCTTTGGAGTTAGTTTTGATACAGATCAAGGCAATATCGTTTATATTGGTAACTGCGTTTTTGATAATAATAAAGACCCAGGATTTAGTCTTGATTTAGCCTCAGTTGCTAAAATTTCAGCTTCTAAACCAACATTAGTTTTAATGCTTGACTCATTTTATGCTTCTAAAAAAGGTTATACAAATCCAAATTACCGCGTAATGCCTCTTATTCAAAGAGATTTCCATCACGCGCAAGGTCGAATCTTAATCGCTTTAGAAGCACCGGATATTTATAACATTATCGCTGTCATCAACGAAGCGGTAAAATGTGGTCGAAAAATCGTTCCTTACGATCAAACTACCAAAGACATTTTAGATGGTTTAATTTACACTCATTGTTTAAATATAAACAAGAATAGTATTATTTCCATGGGTGAAGTCAACCGGATGAGAGCCCAAGAAATCTTGGTTTTAATCACTGGATTTGCTTCCAAATTATTTCATAAGATTTCGCTTCTAGCTACTCATCTAAATGATGATCAAATTCTCCGCATTAACTCAAGCGATACATTCATCGTTGCTTCACACGCTGAAAATGAAGCAGAAATTGCTCAAACTAACGCTTTAAACGAACTTTACCGTAATGATTGTAAAATAGTCCCAGTTAATAGCAAAACATTCTTAAGAATGCATTCTAGCGAAGAAGATATTAAAACTTCTCTATCTATTTTTAGACCAAAATATTTCATTCCAGTTACTGGCACATTCGTCAATTTACTCGCTAATGCCAAAATTGCTTTAGGAATGAATATTGGCTTAAATCACAACAATGTTTTTGTTTTAGATAACGGCATGGTCGTCGAATTTGAGAATTATTTTGCTAAGATTCTGCCAAACAAAATCTTAACCGGCAACATTTATGTTGATGGCAAAGGAATTGGTGATATTGAAAAGGAAGTTCTTGAAGAAAGACAACGTTTCTCAGATGATGGCGTTATCATCATTGCTGCCACAATTTCCAAATCTCGTCGCGAAGTCGTTTTAGGACCAGATATTCAATCTCGTGGCCTCGTTTTTGTTAAAGAAAGCGATTCATTAATGAAAGAGATTGATAAAGTCTTAAGAGCGAATATTTCTTTAGAATTATCTAAACCAAATTATTCACTTTCTTATATGGAAATGACGATTAAAGAGCAAATTTTTAAAACGATTAGAAGAGCGACTTTAAAATCGCCAACAATTATCCCAATTATTATCGAAATAGAATAAAAAGCGATTTTATCGCTTAATTAATTATTTATTGTTTAATTATTTATAAAAATAATTTATAATCTTCCTATGAATAAAAAGATTGATAAAGCTTCAATAATTTCAATGGCTGGCATTGGCTTAGCCCTTTTAAGCTTAATCATCATCTTTTCTCAAGGAACTGTCTTTTCATTTTTAACTGCCATTATCGTTCGTCCATTTGGATTTATTGGTTTTTGGATCTTACTTCCATTTTTATTTATCCTTGGACTTTATATGCTTTTAAAACAGAAATTAGTTAAATTCCATTTTGGTTTATCACTTTGGGGATTATTAATTATTATCTTTGCTTTGTTAATTCTCTCTTCAATTTGGTCAGTTGAAGCTTTAGGAGTCGATGTTGAATTAAATTTTGGAACGATGTCGCCAGCTTATGTCGATAAGTTAATGTCTTTAGGCGACAATCCATATAATACAAGTTATGGTGGTGGTTTAGTCGGCTATTTTATAGCCGCTTGTTTATTCTCCGCGGTTAAAAATGTCGGAGCCCAAATTATTTCATGGCTTTTAATTGTTGTTGGACTTTGTTTAGTTTTTAACCGTCAACTTAAAAAATTATTCGCTTATATTAGAAAAAATAAAAAATCACCTGCTAGATATGATGTTAATGAAGAATACATTCCTGAGGACGAAATTAGTGAAACCGGTTTTGTTAGCGAACCAGTTAGAGAAACTATAAATCATCCTCAACCAGTTGTCGCTTCCCAAAATGATTTAGAAATGCGCAATTTCAATAATACTCATTCTTTAAAGAGAGCGACATTTTCATTCTCTGATGAAGAAGATAGTGAATTATCTACTCCAGCTTTTTCTTCTTCAAGTTCAACTTTTGAAAATCCAAGATTTATTGATGAAGGATTCGCTAAACCTTCCTTTATTGAAGAAGATAATAATTTATCGCAATATGTTGAACAAACTTCATTTAACAATGAAGAAGAGGCTAAAAACCCTGTTAATGAACCTCTTAATCAAACTGCTCCAACTCAAGTTAGTCCATCACCAGTTCAACCTGTTAATGAAGTAGTTAATGAGCCGGTTAAAGAAGAAGTAGTTGATAAACTTCATAGACCTCAACCAAAAGCTAATCCAATTAAAAATTATGTTTATCCACCAATCGATTTGCTCGATTATCATGAAAACCCAGATGATGTTGATCAAAACAATTCTTCAACTCAAGAGAAGATTGATTTAATCAATACCATTTTTGAACAACTTCATGTTGGCGCTAAAGTTGTCGGTTCAACCGTTGGTCCTTGTGTCACCCGTTTCGATGTCCAAACCAATAGCGACGTCTCAGTAAATACCATCTCTAGATATGTTGAAGACATATCTGTTCGTTTAGGAGGTGTGCAATGTCGTTTCGAAAAGATCGTTGTTGGTAAAGCCACATCTGGCTTAGAAATTCCAAATGCTGTTCGTACAACTGTTGGTCTACGTGAATCGATTGAAAAATTACCACAAGGTCCAAAAAATCTTCGTTATATTCCATTTGGTAAAAATATTTCTGGTGAATTATTAAGCGGAAACTTAGTGGAATTCCCACATATGCTCGTTTCTGGTACAACTGGTTCAGGTAAAACTATTTTCATGCATTCGGTCATTCTCTCATTGATAATGAGAAATAAACCAGATGAACTTAAAATCGTCTTAATTGACCCTAAGAAAGTTGAAATGGCTTATTATGAACAAATTCCACATCTATTATGTCCAAATATTTCTCAATCTAATAAAGCCTATGTCGCGATGAAGAAATTAGTCGATGAAATGGAAAGACGTTACAATTTATTCCAAGCAAATCGCGTTAGAGATATTAAAGGCTTCAATGAATTTGCTGCGCAAAATGGCATTCAAAAACTTCCATATATTGTTGTATTTATCGATGAATATGCTGATTTAGTCGAAGAAGTTAAAGATATTAAAACTCCAGTTGTTAGAATTGCTCAAAAAGCTCGTGCAGCTGGTATTCATTTAGTAATTGCTACGCAAAGACCAAGCGTTAACGTCATCGATGGCGTTATTAAAGCTAACGTTTCAACTCGTGTTGCTTTAATGGTTGCTTCCCAAATTGACTCAATTTCAATCATTGGTCAAGCTGGAGCCGAAACTCTTCTTGGAAACGGTGATATGATCGTCGATTGTCCACTTATTGCCAAAGCCTTTAAACCTCGTGTACAAGGTTGTTTTGTTGATGTTCCAGAAATTAACCGCGTTTGTGATTTCTTAAGAACTCATTATTCAGCTCAATATGATCCTGAATTCCTCGATTTAGAAGAGCATGATGAATCATCAAACTCAGTTAGTGATGCTCCAGATGTTGGCGTTGTCGATAAAGAAATGGCTGAAGAAGAATTATATAAACTGATCAAAGATCAGATCGTTGAAAGAGATTATTGCTCGATTAGCTATATTCAACGTACTTATGGCGTTGGTTTCCCAAAAGCTGGTCGTTTATTTAATAAATTAATTAATGATGGTTATGTTGCTCGTGGTGGTGATGCTCGTGGCTCTAAAGTCTTAATTAAAGAAAAAGAAGGCCAAGAACAACAAATGGGTACAATTGAGCAATCAACATTCATCCCTGATACGCCAAACGAAGGTAACTAAAAAATGTCGATTTTAAAAGCGAAAATGATTTCTTGGGATATGATTGAGGTCACCTCATCATCGTTTTCTAATCCGCCACGTTTTGATTTATTTGTTGATAAAGAAGTTATTTTGTATAACTTAAATTACAATCAATCAAATCGTTTCATCTATAAATTCAATTATTCTAAAGAGATTTTGGGTAAACCTTTTTATATCATCTCTGAAGGTAAAAGAATCACAATCGATGTTTTAGGAGCAATTAATTTTGATAAATTTGATTATCACTATACATATAATGGTGATGATTTAGGCGCTACTTATAATAATCAATATACAAAATTTGTTTTATGGGCTCCTTTAGCTAGCGAAGTTATTTTAAGAATTCGCGATAGAGAATATGAACTTAAAAGAACCGAGCATGGTGTTTATAGAACCATCGTTGATGGCGATTTAGATGGAGAATTATATGATTATAAAATAATCATAAATGATAAAGAAATCATCACGACTGATCCATATGCAAAATCCACGAATACCAATTCAAAAAAATCGGCGATTATCAATTTAGAAAAAATTGAAATGGATATGTATGATGAACGCCTTCCAAAAATGAATTCATATGTTGAAGCTATCATTTATGAAACAAGCGTTCGCGATATGACGATTTGGGATGCGACAAATATCGTTAATAAAGGTAAATATTTAGGTTTATGCGAAAGAGGAGTGACCACCAAAGGTGGTAATCCAGCCGGAATCGATTATATTGCTTCTTTAGGTATTACACACATTCAATTATTGCCTGTATTAGATTTTGCTAGTGTTGATGATACAAAAAACGAAGAATATAACTGGGGTTATGATCCACTTAATTTCTTCGCCTTAGAAGGTTCTTATTCAACTAATCCAGAAGATCCATATTGCAGGATGAAAGAATTTAAAAAACTTGTTTCAACTGCTCATAGATTAGGCTTAAGAATCAATTTAGACGTGGTTTATAACCACGTTTACCAAACTGATATCTTCGCTTTAAATAAAATTACGCCAAATTATTTCTTTAGATTTGAAAACGGAAAATATGCGAATCATTCTGGCTGTGGAAACGATTTTGCTAGCGAGCGACCAATGGCAAGAAAAATCATCCTCGATTCTTTAAAATTTTTACTTCAAACATATGATATTGATGGTTTTAGATTCGATTTAATGGGTTTAATTGATTTAGAAACAATCGTCCAAGCCGAAAAAATGCTTCATGAGATGAAACCTGATTTAATGCTTTATGGTGAAGGCTGGAATATGTATCCAGTTTCTAAATACACCAAAGAATTTGCAAATATGGATAATTTCCATAAACTTCCTCGCATCGCTTTCTTTAATGATAGATATCGTAACATTTTAAGAGGAATAGGCGATAAATCTGAATTAAATGAAAGTGGCTTTTTAATGGGTAATCCAAATTTTATGGAAGGATTTAAATTCATTTTTAAAGCTGGCACTGAAAAAGGGATTTATCCAATATTATTTGATAATTACGCTCAATCTCTCAACTATGTTGAGTGTCATGATAATTCTACTTTAGGGGATAGTATTCTCGATACATTAACTAACGAAGATGATTTATCAAAATATATTAAATTATTTAACAAAGTTTTACTTTTATCTCCTGGAATCGTCTTTATTCATATGGGTCAAGAATTTGGCCAAACTAAATTCGGCCAATCTAACACCTATAATTTAGGCGATTATTATAATGCTTTCGATTATGAAGAAATGGACCTTAGAGGGGCGGAAATCGAATCTTTAAGGAATTATATTAAGATTCGTAAATCAATTCCGCTTTATAAAATCGAAGATCCAGTTGAAGTTAATCCTTCAATAAGTTTTGAAAATAACGAATCAATCATTGATATCACCCTAAAAAGTAATGCAACTTATCACATAGTGATAAATATCGGTGATAACAATGCGGTATTTAATGAAGAAAAATATGAAAATTATCATTTATATGGCCCTTATAAAGCTAATGCCGATGAACTTCATATCGTTTTAAAAGAGCTTGGTCTATCCGCTCATAAATGTTCTATTTTTAAAGAATCATAAGCCTTTTTTCTCAATACAAACTTTAGGATGCGGGTTTGAGAAAGGAGGCGCACGCCAATGAATTACGTGTCATTGGTCGGTCGAATCAAAGAAAGAAGAGACGATGGAATTCGCTTCCTAGAAGTGAATCGCCCTGAAAGCGTTGATTCCGCCGATAATCTACTTATTCCATGCCGTTATTGGACCATGGATAACTCCAATTTATTGTCTTCTTTAAAAGAAGGTCAACTTGTAGCAATCCGTGGTAGAATAGATATAGACAACACATTAGGTGTCTATGTAATCATCGAACAAGTAGTGATTATTAAATAATTAATTAAATTATGCGAAAAATATTAAGCTATCTAAGAATCGGTTTAACAGCGGGAGTAGGTGTCGTTTATTATAATCTCCGCTATTTTCGCAAGTTTGCCAAGCATCCTGATAAATATCCTTTTGATTATAGATATCGAATTGTTCGAAAGATGGTTAGGTTTGTCTTAAAACATTTTCATGTCGATTACAAGGTAGATGGTTTTAACAATTTTTCGGATCTGAACCAGAAATGTTTGATCGTATCTAATCATCATTCTGATGCAGATCCTTTAATAATGATTGCCCTTCATGAAAAACCAATCACTTTTATCTCTAAACAAGAAGCTTTTGATTTTCCAGTAATTGGTAATGCTCTTAAAGCATTAGAAGCCTTTTCTCTCGATAGAGATAATCTAATGAATCAAATTTCTCAAATTAGAGATATAGTTGCTCATCTAAAAGATGAAACTAAACCAAATCTCGTCGTTTATATCGAAGGAACAAGAAATAAACATCCTGAAAATGGTTGTTTGCAGTTCCATGCGGGAACTCTTAAGATTTCAAAGATGGCTAACGTTCCAGTGGTCCCAGTTACAATATTTGGAACGAGCCGTATTTTAAGTGGCAAATGCTATTTAAGAAAATATCCAGCATTTGTCGAATATATGCCGAAGATTGAATATTATAAATACAAAGATTTTGACACTAATTTAGAAGCAGCAAATCTCAGAAAACAAATCGATCAAAGATTAGATGAAATTAGACAAAAAGATTTAGATTATGTCTATGCTCAACATCTAACAAAACGTCGTAAAGCTTTAGAAACTATCATCGATATCAAACGACTTTCTTAAGCCTTTTGGATAAAGATTTTTTAGGGTCGAACCTACGATATGAGCGACCCCGATATTCATTCCTAAATAGGACACAAATTGATAACCTATCTCAAGGTTATTTTTTATTAATGATTCACCCTTAATAAAGTGAATTGCCTCATTTTTATCAAGTTTAATTGATTCTAAGGAATCAACATAATGGGAATAATGGTGAGATGGAATAAATTTATCGCCGATTTCAGAACCTAAAAATAAACCAGGTCTAAGTGAATATTTTAAGATCTTTTCATTTAAATTTTGATTGAGAATAAAGTGATTTATAACCTTCGAATTTCCTTTACTATTTTCTTTAAGTGATAACTCAACTTTTTCCATTTCATTTTCATTTAATTTTCCAGGTTTTTTAATTTTAGCGATATAGTGACCTTCCCCAATAAATTTAGAAGGAAATAGATGAATTGTTTCTTTATATTTTTTGGAACGATAAAAGCCGCCATAATCTTCAATATATTCGAGTTTTGCATCGCTATTAGATAATAGATGTTCGATAACTTCTTCATCTTCTTCGTAAGAATATGAACAAGTTGAATACATCAAAGTTCCACCTTCTTTTAAAAATGAATAAGCAAGTAAGATTAATTCTTTTTGAATCTTGGCATTTTTAAGAACTTTTTCATATGTCCAATCTTCTTTCATTTCGTTCATCTTGCGAAACATTCCTGAACCGGAACATGGAGCATCTAAAATAATGCCATCAAATTGATCTTTTAGTTCATTTTTAAATTTATTTAAATCATAAGAAGTGACAATGACATTTCCTAAGCCCATTCTTTCGACATTTTGAAGTAAAATATTTGCTCTAGAAGTAGATAAATCATTCGCTAAAAGTAGGCCTGAATCCTTCATTAATAATGAAGTCATCACACTTTTACCTCCAGGAGCAGCGCACATATCCAAAATCATTTGATTTTGTTTTGGCTCTAAATAATGAGCAACAAGCATTGCAGAAGGGTCTTGAATATAATAAGCACCAAGTTCATGATAAATTAATTTACCTAATTTATATTCATCTTGATCAAATAAATAACCGTTTGGAACAATTGGATGAGCTTTTACATTTGGAAATAATTTTAAAAGAGTCTCTTTTGACATCTTTTTTTCATTTAAATAAAAACCTTTATTTTCTTTATGAGAAAAGGAAGAAATTAGATTATCTATTTCCTCATTAGATAGATATTTTTTAAGATGCTCTTTAAAATCCATGAATATAGTTTATCACAATATTATCAATTTTGATTTAATCAAGTTTGCCAATATGCTAATATTTTCATAGAGGTATTTTAATATGCGAATGGTAGATATTATTACAAAGAAACGTGATGGTCACGAATTAAGTGACGAAGAATTAAAATTCTTCGTTTCAGGATATGTCGATGGCAAAATTCCTGATTACCAAGTTTCAGCTTTATTAATGGCAATTCTTTTTAAAGGAATGAATAACCGTGAAATCGTTACTTTAACCGATTTAATGGAACATAGTGGCGATGTTATGGATTTATCTAGTGTTAAAGGCGTCACTTTAGATAAGCACTCAACTGGTGGCGTTGGTGATAAAACATCAATGGCTCTTAGCCCAATGGTTGCTGCCTGTGGTGGTGTTGTCGCTAAAATGTCAGGTCGTGGCTTGGGCCATACTGGTGGTACACTTGATAAACTTGAATCCATTCCTGGTTTAAATGTCTTTATCTCTGAAGAACAATTTTTAAAACAAGTTAACGACATTGGTATCGCAATTGTCGGTCAAACTGGAACATTAGTTCCAGCTGATAAGAAACTCTATGCTTTAAGAGACGTTACCGGAACAGTTGAATCTACCCCATTAATCGCTAGTAGTGTCATGTCCAAAAAACTCGCTAGTGGTTCACATTGTATTTTACTTGATGTCAAATTCGGTAATGGGGCATTCATGAAAAATCTTGAATCCGCTAAAGAACTTGCTCAAATCATGTGTAAGATTGGTAATTCACTTGGTAGAGATACCCGTGCAGTGCTTACTGATATGGATCAACCATTAGGTTTTGCCGTAGGCAACTCATTAGAAGTTAAAGAAGCTATTGATACGCTTCATGGCCATGGTCCAAAAGATTTTACTGATCTATGTTATCGTTCTGGAGCAATTATGCTTGAACAAGCTAAGATTGCTAAAAACGAAAAAGAAGCTCTTGAAATGCTTCATAGAGTTGTTGAAGATGGCTCGGCCTTTGAGAAATTTAGACAAATGGTCATCGCTCAAGGTGGAGATGTTTCCTATGTTGATCACCCAGAAAAATTTGAAATGGCGAAAAATGTTATCGAAATCCGTGCTTCTAAAGCCGGTTATATCAAACAAATTGAAGCATTACGCATTGGCGAAAACGCTATGCGTTTAGGTGCTGGTAGAGAAACATTTGATGATGAAATCGATATGTCGGCTGGTATCGTCTTAGCTAAAAAAGTTGGCGACAGAGTTGAAGAAGCCGATTTACTCTGCACAGCTTATACAAATAAAGAAGGATACGTTGATATTATCAATGATATTAAAGAAGCATTTGTTATCGTTGATGAATTCGTCGAAGTTCCTCCAACCGTTCACGATTATATTAAATAATGAGATTAATTGTTCAAAATTCACTAAACGCCTCTTGTGAGGTCAATAATAGAATCGTGGGAAAAATCTCCCACGGTTTTGTTGTTTTAGTTGGCTTTACTCACGATGATGATGAACAAATCGTTCAAAAGATGGCTAATAAAATGCTTTCAATGCGCGTGTTTGAGGACGAAAACGGCAAAACCAATCTTTCCTTGAAAGATGTTAATGGTGAAATATTATCAATTTCGCAATTTACTTTATATGGCTCATTAAAAGATGGACGTCGTCCGAGTTTTGTTAATGCAATGGCACCAGATGAAGCTACAAAATTATATGATTATTTCAATAAGTGCTTAGAAAATGAAGGTTATAAAGTTGAAAAAGGTATTTTTGGAGCAGATATGAAGATATCTTTAATTAATAACGGTCCATTTACCACAATCTTAGATTCTAAGGAGCTATTTTAATGAAGGTTTTAGTTGGTCTAAGTGGTGGTGTTGATTCCGCTGTTGCAGCTTATTTGCTTATAAAGCAAGGCTATGAAGTAAGTGGCTGTTTTATGCGTAATTGGGACGCTTTAGCTAATGGAGATTATTTAGGTAATCCAACAATCAATGATGATCGTTGCCCCCAAGAAAAAGATTATCAAGATGCAATAAAAGTGGCTGAAAAACTAAACATTCCATTATTAAGAGTAGATTTTATTAAAGAATATTGGGATCATGTCTTTTCTTTCTTCTTAGAAGAATATGAAAATGGTCGCACCCCAAATCCAGATATTTTATGCAATAAATATATTAAATTTGATTCATTTTTAGATTTTGCTAAAGCAAAAGGTTTTGATATGATCGCGATGGGTCATTATGCAAAACGAGTCGAAAAAGATGGCCATTCATATTTAGCAAAATGTAAAGACACATCAAAAGACCAAACTTATTTCTTATCGCAAATAAATGAAGAACAAATTAAATCATGTTTATTCCCACTTGGTGATATCACTAAAGAAGAAGTTCGCAAAATTGCTCACGAATTAAATCTTGAATCCGTAATGGATAAAAAAGATTCCACAGGAGTATGTTTTATCGGTGAAAGAAATTTTAAAGATTTCTTACAAAATTATATTCCAGCTCAAAAAGGCGATATCATAGATATCGATACCGGAAAAATCATCGGAAAACATCGTGGAGTTTATTATTATACAATCGGTCAACATAAAGGTTTAGGTATCGGTGGTATAAGTGGTGAAACTGCCTCGGGCTGGTTCATTGTTAAAAAAGACGCTAAAAATAATATTCTTTATGTCACTAGAGGCGATGCTCAAAAATACTTGATGTCCAATAAATGCATCGTTAGAAAGCTTAATTTCATTAATGAAAAAGAAATATTCCCTCAACAAGTTGGAGTTAAATTTAGATATCGTCAACCAGATCATCCAGCTTTAATTAATAAAATTAATGATGAAATAGTTGTAACTTACGATTATTTTAAAGCCGTAACTCCTGGTCAAGAAGCTGTTTTTTATAACAAAGATGGCTTAATGATTGGTAGTGGTACAATCGATGAAGTCTATCGAGACGATATAAGAATCGATAAATAAAAAACAGATGCATAGCATCTGCTTTTAATATAATTTCTTAATTTAGTTCAGCAAGCACATCGGCATCGTTGAACATTTTTAATAATTTTTCAACGGTGAGATTTTCTTTTTCTTTTCCGCTTACATCATAGATGATATGTCCACCATGGAACATGATCAGTCTATCGCCATAAGTTATGGCGTCTTTCATATTATGGGTAATCATAATTGTTGTAAGCTTCTTTTCACGAACAATTTTATCGGTTAAATCTAAAACCTTTTTTGCGGTCTTAGGATCTAAAGCAGCAGTGTGTTCATCAAGCAATAAAATCTTGCGGTCTAAATTAAATTCATGAAGCGAATTGCTAAAAGCAATATAAGCATTGAGCTTTTCTTCGTCATTTTGGGCATTTTCAAGCGCATCTTTATATTCTTTTTCTTTATTTAGATAAAAGTCTTCTGCAATCTTTTTGCCCTCGGATTTAACTTTTTTAATCTCTTCTTTGATTTTAGCAATCTCTTCTTTTGAAGAATCTTTTTTAATTTTGGCTCTTAATTCACCTGTATGAATATCTAAATACATCTTCACAAATTCTTTTTTGGTGTCGAGTCTAGCGTCAGTGGCCGCCATTAAAAGAGTTAAAGCTTGTCTTTGACCTCCTGACATCACGCCGACTTTTTGGCCTAATCGATCTTCAAGTCCCAAAGAAAATTCGCTTAATAATTGCTTATAATATAGTTTTACTATATTGTTAGAAAATCCCCATTTGATTGGTGAATGATTTTTTCCTCTACGATAAGCAATTTCAAGATTTTCTAAACAAGACATTTCAGCGGTTGTTCCCATCATTGGATCTTGGAAAACTCGACCAAAATATTTCGCTCTTTGATGTTCTTTCATATTGGTGATATCCATTCCAGAAAGAACAACGCTTCCTTCATCAGGGAATAAACTACCAGTAATGATATTTAATGTGGTAGATTTACCAGAACCATTTGAGCCGATAATTGTTACGAATTCTCCATCATCAATTTTTAAATTAACATGGTCTAACGCTACTCTTTTATCAGCTTCATTGCCTGTGAGGTTAAACACTTTTGTGACATTTCTTAATTCAATCATTGTGAAACCTCCTTTTTATGGTTCTTCCTCAAAGAGGAAATCTTCATTTTAATTAGTGGTAAGCAAAGAGCTAATGTAATTAAAATTGCATATAATAATTTTTGTAATTCAGTTGGTAAACCAAGGCGAATTGCTAAGGTGATGATAATAAAATATAGAATCGAACCTAAGGCAACGGAAATTAACCAGTTTTTAAAACTACGTTTTCCAAATATAGCTTCACCAATTAAGATTGAAGCTAAACCAACAACTAAGTAGCCGGTCGCAGAAACAGTAGAAACTGTTTTTGTTTCTTGAACGTATAAAGCACCAGCTAAACCAATTAAAGCGTTAGCGATCGCTACGCAGACAATTGTGGCAATATCGGTATTAATACCTTGGCTACGAGCCATTTTTTCGTTCATGCCAGTTGCTCTAATTGCCATTCCATATTCGGTTCCGAAGAAGAAATAGATGAGAGCCATCGCGGCTAAAACAACGCCAGCCATAACACCGATTTTAACTAAATTAGCCCAAGGGCTAATAAAGACACCCATTTCATAATTATATGGTTGAAGAAGCGAATAAATTGTTTGAGGACCGACATCCTTTTTAATGTTTGTGAATGATAATTGGTAATTAAAGATACCAGGAATATCATTAGCAAGACCTAAAATAATTAAAACGATTGATCCAGCAGCAGTTAAGGTGATGATGCCACTTAATAATTTCGGAATTTTTAAAACGCGGTTTAAAACACCAGTTACAATTCCACATAGCGCTCCAGCAAAAATACTCACTAGAGTTGCAAGCCATGGATTACATCCATTATAAATAAGCACTCCAGCAGCGGCCATTCCAATAAGGAATGAACCTTCAGCAGTTAAATCAGCAAAATCTAATAATCGATATGTTAAAAATATACCTAATGCTAATAAAACGCATGGTAAGCCACTAGATAAAATATTTAAAACAACATCTAAAAACATCTTTTATACCTTAGATTTTTTCTGCTCTTGATAATACTGATTCAGGAATTTCGATTCCAGAATTAGCTAAATTAGTTTCGGAATATTTGATTGTGCATTGATCAGCAGCCATATAAACGACTGGTAATTCTTTAGCTTGTTTGCCATTTTTAATGATTTCAACAGCTAATTTACCAGTTTCTTTTCCTAATGTTTCATAATCGAATGAATAGGAAATATGACCACCAGTTTTTACTTCACCGAATTCACCACACATCGATAAGACGTGATAAGTATTACAAGCTTCTTTAATCGCATTCATATTAGCAGCGATATTATTGTCGGTTGGAACATAAATTGCATCCATGCCATCTTTACTTGCTAAAGCAATTGCGTTAGCAGCGATATCACTTGGGCCAGTAACTGTTTGACGAATAACTTCTAAGCCAAGAGTTTTAGCAATTTGTTCAGCTTGATTAGCTTGTACTACGCTATTTTCTTCACTTTGAGTGTAGATGATGCCGATTTTATCGGCAGCAGGCATAATTTCTTTAATCAAACTAATTTGAAGAAGAATTGGTTGAGCATCGCTAGCACCAGTAACAAAACCGATTCCATTTTCGTTAGATTCAACAAGTTTTGCCCCAACTGGATCGGTGACAGCGGTGAATAATACTGGATTTGTTTTACCATTATCAACTGAAGCGGATTGAAGAGCTTTAGAAGCGCCTGTACCTAAACCAAGTGTCATCGATGAAGAAACAACTAAATCTTTAGCCATTGTTTGTAAAGCAGCTTCATCGCCACCAGCATTCTTCTCATTTATTGAGAAGTCTTTATTTTCTTCTAAACCAGCTTCAACTAAAGCTTCTTTAAATCCTTTAGCAGCTAATTTTAAAGCATCGTGTTCAACTGGAAATAAAACACCGATTGAATATGAACCTTTAGAACAACCACCTAAAGCAGTCATCGACATTGCAATTAACGACATAGTAAGTAGATTCAATTTTTTCATTTTGTATACTCCTTTTCAAAAATAAATCCCGGGAGCAAACACCGGGGGTTATCTTTTTCCAGGTGTTTGACTTATGTCTCCCACCTGTCATTTTTAAAGTAGGAAACAATTACCTAAAATAAAAATAACCAAAGTAAAAATAGCTTTTGGAGTTAGAAATAGATTTTAAATTTCTAATCATACTATTCTTCTTTCTTACGTTTTATATTATTGCAAATATGTCATAAAACAAAGATTTTTTTACACTTATTAGAAAAAATATCTTAAATTACGCGTATATTCTTATAAAAAATAAATATTTTATTTAAATAAATATGTGATATAGTTTTATTGCTCCGATAAAGGAATTTGCCACTCCTTTGGAGATGATGAAAGTCATCGTAGGTCTGCGTTAAAGATCAATTAATTAAGTGCAATACAAAGTATTGAATAAGGATGGTACCGCGAAAAACATCGTTCCTTAGAGATACTTTTTTATTTTGTTTAGGAGGATAAATATGAAATATCTAACTGGTCAACAAATTCGTGAAATGTGGTTATCTTTCTTTAAAAGTAAAGGTCACCATGTTGAAAAAGGTGCAAGTTTAATACCTTATAAAGATCCATCACTTTTATGGATCAATTCTGGCGTTGCGGCCTTAAAGAAATATATGGATGGAAGCGAAGTACCTCCATCAAGAAGAATTACCAATGTCCAAAAATCAATTCGTACAAACGATATTGAAAATGTCGGTTTTACCGCTAGACATCAAACCTTCTTTGAAATGCTTGGTAATTTCTCAATCGGTGATTATTTTAAAAAGGAAGCTATTGCTTTTGCTTATGAAATTCTCACTAGTGAGAAATATTTTGCAATGCCTAAAGATAAATTATATTTCACTTATAATCCAATCGATGAAGAAACTCATAAATTATGGCTTGCTCAAGGCGTTGAAGAATCTCATTTAATTCCTTTAGAAGGCAATTATTGGGAAATTGGTGAAGGCCCAGCCGGACCAAATACCGAAGTTTTCTTTGATCGTGGTGAAAAATATGACGAAAATCACTTAGGAGTCAAACTTTTAGAAGATGAAATTGAAAATGATCGTTATATTGAAATTTGGGGAATTGTTTTCTCACAATATAATGCTGTTCCTGGAACTCCACGTAGTGAATATAAAGAATTACCTTCTAAAAATATCGATACAGGTGCTGGCTTAGAAAGAATTGCTAGCGTTTTACAAGAAACTGAATCAAATTTTGAAACCGATTTATTTATGCCAATCATTAAAGCTGTTGAAAAATTGGCAGATAAACCATATCAAAAACCATATTTAACTTGTTATAGAGTTATCGCTGATCATATTAGAGCAGTTACGTTCGCTTTAAGCGATGGCGAAATCTTCTCTAACGAAGGAAGAGGCTACGTTTTACGTAGATTACTCCGTAGAGCGATGAGATTTGCTAAACAAATTGGCATTAATAAGCCATTTATGTATTCGCTTGTTAAAGAAGTTATTTCAATCTATAAAGATTTCTATCCAGAATTAACATCTAGACAAGCTCAAATCGAAAAGATGATTAAAGCTGAAGAAGTCAAATTCTTGGAAACATTAACCAGTGGTGAAGCAAAGCTTCGTGAAATGATTGATGGTAAAAAAGAATTATCTGGTAAAGACGCTTTCATGCTTTATGACACATTTGGATTCCCAATCGATTTAACTAAAGATATCTGTTTAGAAAACGGCGTTAAAGTCGATGAAGAAGCTTTCAATAAAGAGATGGAAAAACAAAAAGAAAGAGCGAGGAACGCTCGAAGTGATGAACAAAGCATGCATAAGCAATCAAAAGACTTACTTGAATTTGTTACTCCATCTAAATTCTTCTATGAAGAAACTCCTATTTCAGCTAAAGTAATCGGCTTATTTAAAGATGGTGAAAAAGTTGATGAAATAACCTCGGAAGGCGAAGTTATTTTAGATCAAACCAATTTCTATGCTGAAAGTGGTGGCGAAGTCGCTGATCATGGTTATTTAAGAAATGATAAGAGTGTTGCACAAGTTCTAAACGTTCAAAAAGCCCCTAATAAACAAAACCTTCACTTTGTGAAATTAGAAAAAGGTTCTTTAAAATTAGGCGATGAATTGAAACTCGAATTAAACGTTGAAGAACGTGAATTAACTAAACGTAATCACTCTGCAACTCACTTATTACAAGCGGCCTTAGAAAAAGTTCTTGGTGAACATATTAAACAAATGGGCTCATTCGTTTCTAGCGAATATATGCGTTTTGACTTTACTCATTATGAAAAGATTTCACCTGAACAATTAAAAGAAATTGAAGGAGAAGTAAACCGCCTTATTGCTAAAGCAATTCCTTCTGATATTAGAATTATGAATATTGAAGAAGCTAATAAATTAGGTGCGAAAGCTTTCTTCTCAGAGAAATATGGCGATGAAGTTCGAGTAGTTGCCTTTGGTAAAGAATCAATCGAATTCTGTGGTGGTTGCCACGTTAAAAACACAGCCGATATCGGCGTATTTGTCATCGAAAGCGAATCTTCAATTGCTTCGGGTGTTAGACGTATTCAAGGTCGTTCATC
This sequence comes from uncultured Erysipelotrichaceae bacterium, assembly GCA_946612405.1. Next base: position 34,414 of record CAMOEQ010000003.1, read on the forward strand.
TTTAGGTGGATATAAGTTGCTTAAAGAAAGAGAAGACATTTTAATGTCTGTTTGTAATCAAATCGGCGCAGGATCACCTGCCGAAGCTAAAGAAAGAACTGCTTCATTATTAACAAAATTAGCCGAACTTGATAAGAAATTATCATCGTTAATGGATAAGATTTCGCATGCAAATGCTGAAAACGCTTTAAACGAATTTGAAGATGTTAAAGGTTATAAAGTATTAACAAAATATTTTGAAAATGCCTCAATGGATAACATCAATTCAATTGGTGATGATTTAAAAACAAAATATCCTGATTATGCTTTAATGCTTGTCGGTGGTAAAGAAGGCGAACTTCCAATCGCTATCTTTGTTGGTGGAAAAGCCTTAGAAAATAATAAAGCTGGTGATTTAGTTAAAGAAGTTGCAAAAACACTTGCTGGAGGCGGTGGTGGCCGTCCAAATATGGCGAATGGTAAAGGTCGTAATTTAAGTAAATTAGATGAAGCCTTTGAATGCTTTAAACAATTATTAAAATGAAGAAAATCTTAGGTCTTGATTTAGGCACAAAAACCTTGGGAATAGCGATGAGCGATGAGCTTGGAATTGCTCATGGCCGTGAGACTTTTAGATTTGAAGAATTTAATTATAAAAAAGCTCGGGAATACGTTGTCAAAATATGTCAAGAAAACGGCATTGAAGAGATCGCATTAGGAATACCATATTACGCTAGTGGAGATATCTCTCCTAGAGCTGCTTCTTGTTTACGTTTTAAAGATGATTTATTGAAACTTAATCCCAAACTAAAAATTGCTCTTATTGATGAGTCATATTCGACGATTGAAGCCGATGAATTGCTCAAAGAGCAAAACCTATCATATTATAAAAGAAAAGAAATAATTGATGAGATGGCTAGTGTGGTCATTTTAAATCGTTATTTAGCTAAAGGAGGCAAGTAAATGTTATTAGATGATGAAATGCTAATTACCACTCCAGATGGTGAAGAAAAATTAATGAAGATTTTATTCACTTATGAGAGTGAACAAAGACACAAACAATACGTCTTTCTTTATGATGAGAAAAATGAAGATGAAGTATTGGTCTATTCTTATAACGAAAAAGATCTTTCATTAGAAGAAATTGAAGATGATGAAGAATATAAGGAAGCAGAAGAAGTTTTAAATGCCTTCTATGAAGATGAAAAGATCCAAGAGATCAAGGCAAAGTAAAAAAATATGTTTGCTTTAAATCTTATAAAGTATAAAATCATTATTGCTAAAAATTTAGGAGTAAACTTATGGTAAATAAAATTGAATTAACTAAAGAAGGCGAAGAGAAGCTTAATAAAGAATATCGCCATCTCATTGATATTGATCGTCCAGAAGTAATCGAACAATTAACTGTTGCTCGTGCTCAAGGAGACCTTTCTGAAAATGCTGATTATGATGCAGCAAGAAATCGTCAAGCTGAAATCGAAGCAAGAATTAAAGAAATCGAAAACATTTTAGCTAATGCTAAAATTATCGATGGTTCTTCCAAGAGCGGTAAAGTCGTTTCCTTAGGTAGCACAGTCGAAATTAAAGACTTAAGCGATAACACAATTTCCACATATACAATCGTTGGAACAGTTGAAGCTAATCCTATCAAAGGTTTAATCTCAAATGTTTCTCCTCTTGGTCATGCAATCGTTGGAAAACGCGTTGGTGATGAATGTGTTGTCCGCGTTGCCCAAGAATATAAAGTTCAAATTTTAAAAATTGAAACTAAGTAATTTCTAATTACTTATTAGAATAATTCGTCGAAGAAATTTGACGAATTTTTTCTATTCTCGACAAATTTTTGAAAAATCTCGCTATTTATTTATGTAAGTAGGGAGGAAAAAATAATGAAACGATTGCTTACTGAAGAAGAAAACAAAAAGATTGTCACAGGTGAAGTCACACTTGCGGCCGTTATGGCGGTGTGTGCTATCGCGATTGTCGCAGTTGTTGTTTACCGCATGTTCATGTCTAAAGAAGGTAGTTCATCTATTCCTGGCGGCTGGAAATTCTCTTGGAAATGAAAATTAAAGATTTACCAATTGAATCTCGCCCTAGAGAAAAAGCTAAACACCACGGCATTGAAACTCTTAGTGATCAAGAATTATTAGCTTTAATTATCGGTAGCGGAGTGAAAGGTTGTTCGGCGATAGATATTGCTAGAAACTTACTCTCAACCTATCCAAATCTATTAACTTTAGCTAAAGCTAATCTTAATGCACTTGAGGATCAATTTGGCTTATCTAGTAACCGGGCTTTAAACCTTTTGGCAGCTTTTGAAATCTACAACAGATTAATCTCACCTCAATATCAAATTGATAGCTATATAAACGATGAAAAAGATGTTTATTTAAGATATCGATATTTAGAAGGATATTCGCAAGAAGTGCTAGCGATTTTGATGCTTAACCGCAACAACAAAATTCTAAAAGAAAAGATTTTATATAAAGGTACTGAAAGCGATATCAGCATCAATCCAACCGAGATTTGCGCGGAATTAATTATTTCAAAGTGTAAGAAATATATTTTGATTCATAATCACCCTAATGGTGAAAAATTACCAAGCGAAGATGATGAATATACGACAAGTACAATTATTAAAGCAAGTGAAAACATCCACATAAGTTTTGTCGATCATATCATCATCTATCCAGGGGGATTTTATTCATTTAGACATGCAAAATAGCTAACAGGTATTTATAAATAAACGCAAATTTATTCTTTACATCATTATTGAATAATATTATTATATTAAACGTTGTTGCCTCACCAGCTACAACCGCATAGAAAAGGTAACTAACTTATTGCCTTTGGCAATAGACCTCGATAGCGAGTCTTGAGTGAGAAAGTAGAGGTATTTACATGTACGCTATCATTGAAACAGGTGGTAAACAAGTCCGCGTTGAAGTTGGACAACAAATTTTTGTTGAAAAACTCGATGTCAAAGCTGATGAAAAGTACACTTTTGATAAAGTTCTTCTCGTCGCTGACAAAGCGGTCAAAGTTGGTACACCATATGTTGAAGGTGCTAAAGTAACTGCCAAAGTCGTCAAACAAGGACTTAGCAAAAAGATTCGCATCTACAAATACAAAGCTAAACATAACTCTGCACGTAGAACAATTGGTCATAGACAACCATATACTTGCTTAGTTATCGAATCAATTGCTTAATATGTTAAATATTAAAGCAAATCGTAAAGACGGAAAAATAGTTTATTTATCTGTCTTAGGCCACGCTGATAGTGATGTTGTAGGCAAAGACATTGTCTGCGCAGCAATAAGCGCCATCACAGTCGGAGGAATCAATGCTCTAAGTGAACCTAACAAATTCAATCTTAAAGTTGAAAAAGGTGACGTAGAGATTTCCGTTAAAAGCGAGGCTAATGAACACGATTACCAAGTACTTGACACCATGCTTATTCAAATTAAAAGTGTGGCTGAAACTAATCCTAAGTACGTCAAAGTAATCGAGAAAGGAAATTAGTTATGTTATTTAAATTAGATCTACAACTCTTTGCTTCTAAAAA
>CAMOEQ010000004.1 GCA_946612405.1 uncultured Erysipelotrichaceae bacterium
AGCATGAACGCATTACCACGATTGATGAATTCCTTGAATTCTTGAAAGAATCCTTTTGACTTTTTTAATTTTGCCATTAATAATAACCTCCGAAATAATTATAATTTCAAAATAGATTAAATAAAATATATTTTGGTATAATAATTACGATTGGAGAAATTTATGAGTAAAATCAAAATAGTTGTCGACTCAACAGTTGACCTATCAAAAGATCTTTATGAAAAATATGATATGGCAATCATCCCATTGAATGTTTCGTTTGGTGAAAAAACATTTAAAGATGGTGTTGATATCACTAGAGATCAACTTTATGAAGATGTTAAAAAATTCAAATCTTTGCCATCAACTTCTGCTCCAGGACCACAAGTCTTCGAAGAAGAATTTAAAAAATGGCTAGATCAAGGCTATGAAGTTATTTATATGGGTATTGGATCCACTTTATCCACAGCTTTGCAAAGTGCAAATATTGCTAAAAACAATTTAGGAAGTGATAAAGTTCATTTAGTCGATACTAAAAATTTATCTAGCGCTTCAGGATTGCTTGCTATGAAAGCCGCAAAACTTGCCAAAGAAGGCAAAGAAGCTGACGAAATTTGCAAGATCCTTGAAAAGGATGTTCCTAATGTGGTTGCCCAATTTAGTGTTGAAACACTTGATTATCTACATAAAGGCGGAAGATGTTCTGGTACTGCTAAAGTTATTGGACATATTTTCCATGTCCATCCACACCTTTTAGTTAAAGATGGAAAATTAATTGTTTATAAAAAACCTCGCGGAACAATGAAGACCGCAATCGATGGTCAAATCCAAGAATTAAAAGATGCGTTACCAAATGTTCAAATGGATAACATTATGATTACTGATTCAGGCACAACCGATGAAATAAGAAATTATTTTGTGAAAGAAGTGTCAAAATTAGTTGATCCAAAAGTAATTAGAACAACACCTGCTGGATGCGTTATCTCATCTCACTGCGGTTTCGGAACAATTGGATTGTTGTTCATTAAAGATTAAAAAAGGCCATTTGGCCTTTTCTTTTTATTTACCGGTAACCGATATCTTTTTAACGTATATCGATGGACAAGTTGTTGCGGTTTGAATTATCAATTTTGAATTGTTTGCAACATCTTTAATATTATTAAACAAATTAAGTAAATTATCCGCGATTGTGATCAATGATAACGGTTCTGCAATTTTACCATCTCTTATCATGAAACCCGCTGATTGAAGTGAGAAGTTTCCACTTCGATGGTTAATACCGGCATGAATACCTTGAAGGTCTGTAATATAAACACCTTCTTTAATAGATGAAAAGATTTCTTCTTCACTCTTTTTGCCTGGTTTAACGAATATTTGATTTAATTTGGCATGAGCTTTGCCACCAGCAACTTCACTGTTTCCTGTTGGTTCAACACCAACTTTTTCAGCTTGTTCCAATGTATATAGATATGTTTTTAAAATGCCCTTTTTAATAATTTCTTTTTTATTGATTGCAACACCTTCATCATCGAAGTAATCAAAGAATATATTCTTTGCTAAGCCATTTTCGATAACGGTGAGTTTTTTCGAAGCAACTTGTTTATTTAATTTATCGACAAAATATGACGATTTCTTTTCAATTTCTTCGTAATCGATTGGGCCTAAGAATACTTTCAATAAAATTGAAGCTGTTTCAGGATTAAAGACAACAGGATATTTTTTAGATTTGCATTGAGTTGAACCAAGTTTCTTTAAAGCATCCTCTGCAACATCTTTGACAAATTCATCGACATTGAATTCATTTGGGTCCATGGAAACAAATACTTTGAAACCAGTTCTAACTTCGTCACCTTCTTTGGCAGTGACTTCTGAATAGAATGTATATGTTCCTTGTTTAGATTTTAGTTTAAGACCATATGTGTTTGTTAAGAATGAGTCGCTGATTTCATTTTCATAACCAACCATAACAACTTCATTAATTCTTTTATCGTATGCATAAAGTTTCTTTTCAACTTCTAAGCATGTCTTGATTGCATCAGAAACTTTCATTTCCTCAACAGCTTTATTAAAGAGGTTTTTTCGATGATATTTTTCTGATCCTTTAAAGATGATTCCTTTCTCATCTTTTTCGATAATTTTGGCGGTTGCTTTTATCGAATCAACCAAGAATTGCGGGGTATTTTTGTCGATTTGTTCAGTTAAGACCGCTCCAAATTTACCATCTACAATACCTCTAGCAACTAACGAAATAGTTTCGTGTTCGGTGAAAGAATCGATTTCTTTGTGAAAGATAGAAACCGAAGTTGAAACTGAGTGGGAATAAGATAAATCGGCTGCCTCAAATCCGTTTTGTTTTGCTAATTCAAAAAACTTTTTCTCATTTAATCTCATTTTAATTCTCCTCCGTTTCCACCGACGGTAATTTCACTAATACGGAGAGTTGGTTGACCAACATCTACAGGAATTGAGCCACTAGCGGCACCACACATTCCTTGCGCTCTTTCTAAATCGTTTCCAACCATATCGATTTTCATCAAAATATCTTTTCCTTGTCCGATTAAAGAAGCGCCTCTAACTGGTTCACAAACTTTACCATCTCTAATGATATAAGCTTCGCTACAAGCAAAATTGAATTCGCCTGTGGCAGGATTAACGCTTCCACCACCTAATGATTTAGCATATAAACCAAGTTTGGTTGCTTTAATAATTTCTTCTGGAGTACTTTTTCCGTTATCAATATATGTATTAGACATACGTGAAGTAGGTTCAAATTTATATGATTGTCTACGACAAGCGCCATTACCTTTTTCGTTCATTCTTCGTCCATTGAAATCATCGATTAAATAATTTTTCAAAATGCCATTTTCAATAAGAACTGTTCTATTTGTTTTGTTTCCTTCGTCATCAACACTATTGGAACCCCAACCATTTTCGATAGTTCCATCATCAATAGCAGTGACAAGTGGAGAAGCAATTTGTTCGCCCATCTTCCCAGAAAAAACAGATAAATTTTTAGAAACTGATGAAGCTTCTAATGGATGACCACATGATTCATGGAATAAAACTCCGCCAAATCCATTTCCGATAACAACTGGCATTTTGCCACTTGGGCATTCTTTGGCGCTTAACATTAATACTGCTTGTCTAGCAGCGTCTTTGCCAAGTTCAACTATATCAAGTTTGTTTTTGAAATATTCAAAACCTGATGCTGCACCAGGTGCACCATAACCTGTTTCAATCTTTTCACCTTCAGCAGCAACGCATTGTAATGCGACACGACCTCTTTCATTTTCATCATTAATAATTGCGCCATTAGAATTGAATATATTTATAGTTCTATGATTAAAAATCATTGAAGCTGAAGTTCTAACGATTCTTTGATCATATTCTTGCATGGCCTTAACACCTTTTTTGAGATAATTTACAATCTCGGATTTATCAACCGATTCAAAAGGAATCTCAATAGGAGTAACGCACTTAATCTTTTTGTTTGTTAATTTTGAAACAACTATTTCTTGTTTGCCATTAAATGAATTAGACAAAGATGAAGCAAGTTTCATTAATCCGCTTCTTGAAATATCGTTAGTGTAACCATACACAGAGCGAAATTTTTGTAATAGTCTTATACCAGCTCCGTAAGTCTTACTGATAACTGCATTTTCAACTTTTCCATTATCGATAGAAATCATATTTGAAATCTTTTCTTCGATGAAAATTTCGGCGAAGTCAGCACCAGTGGATAAACCAGCATTTAAGACATCTATTGCTATTTTTTTAGAAATCATAAACCCTCCTTTATAAAACAAAGTTTTATTTTAAGAAAAATCCGGGCTATTGCCTGGATTATCTATTAACTAATTTAATCGCATCAAGCAATTCGTGATTTGCCTCTCTTTTCATTTCGAGAGCCTCATCGATTTTAATGCGTTTGATTTTGCCGTTCCATAATCCTAGGCAAATGCTTGATTCTCCATCAAGAATTGCTTTGACTGCAGCAATACCAAATCTAGTTGCTTCGATTCTATCTTTGCTTGTTGGAGATCCACCTCTTTGAAGGTGGCCTAAGATTTCAGCACGGGTTTCAATACCAGTTGCTTCTGTAACTTTTTTAACAAAATCAAAGATATTTGGATAAATTTTTTCACTTACGATAACAAGAGAATGTTTTTTCTTACCACCTTTAAGTGATTTTAATTTATTAAAAACATTTTCATCACTAATTGGATCATCAGGTGTAATAATCATTTCAACACCTTCAGCAACGCCAGAATAAAGGGCTAAGTCACCACATTTGTTACCCATGACTTCGATGAAGGTACATCTTTGATGCGATGTTGTTGTATCTCTTATTTTATCGACACATTCACAAATGGTGTTGCAGCATGTATCAAAACCAATAGTATATTCGGTGGAAGCAATGTCGTTATCGATTGTTCCAGGAATACCAACTGTATTAATTCCTTTATGAGCCAATTCTCTTGCACCACGATAGGTTCCATCTCCACCAATAACAATTAAAGAATCAATTCCATAATCATGTAATTGGCGAATAGCCATATTTTGAATCGCATCTTCTTTAAACGAAGGCAAACGGGCGCTTCTTAAAATAGTGCCACCTCTATTAATAATGTCAGAAACAAAGTTTCTATCGACTTGTTCAATTCTTCCTTCAACAAGTCCTTTGTAGCCATCATAGACGACATACATATCGCATCCAGATTTAATACCAGAACGAACAATTGCACGAACACATGCGTTCATGCCTGGGGCATCGCCGCCCGAAGTTAATACAGCAATTTTTTTAGTCATAGCGTTAATTATTATGTAATACTTTAAAAATAAAATAAACTATTTTTAATTTTTCTTGTAGATAAATCGAATTGGTTTTGAAATTTTATACCATTTATGATTTTCTTTAAGAATCCTTTGAATGGCGAATTTTCCAGACATCATCGCTATCGGTATGCCTCCCGGGAGAACGCACCATTGAGTGGCAAGTTGTAAGTTTTTAAGATGTCTAAATTTTCCGTTAGAATAATAAATTGAACCTTTTGATGTATACGCAAATGGCATATATGCTCCACGATAAGCATTCGTATATCTGTTATATGTTTTTGGAGTAGTGACATCAATGACTTTGATTTTGTCTTTTAAAGTCGGGAATTCTTCAATGATTCTTTCTAATACAGCTTCAGCAATTCTATTTTTCTCAGCTATATATCTTTTTCTATCTAAATAAAGTTCGTTCCAATACATATAATCAGCGTTTGATTGATGCAATAAGACAGTGATTAAAGTATCACCATTAGATGTGAATTTTTTATCATAAGAATAGCATCTAATTGGTACGTGATTGTACTCTCTTTTACCAGCCATGTAAGATTTAGTTTTAAATAAATATATTTGGGAAATGCCGAGCTTTTCATATTCTTCTTTGTTAACTTTTAAGGAAATATAAATACAGGATGGAGTTGGGTAAACAGCAGGATTTGCAAAACGTTTTGAGTAGGCTTTAATAGTGTATTTTTCTTCGATTAAATGATAAGTATGAGCAACATCACATGCTGCTATTACTCGATCGGCTTTTATTATCTCGCCATTTTTAAGTTGAATTCCTACAGCTTTGTGGTTTTCAATAATTATTTTTTGAATTTCCTTGTTGTAGTGAATAATACCGCCTTTTTCAAGATACGAATTAACCATATTGTTTATCAAAGCTGAAGATCCACCTTTTAAAACTCCGCCATTACCCATTGCAACAGTTCCAAATCCATATAAACTTGAATATAAATTCTCATCACCAGGAACGATATTTTCAAATGCATATTGTAAAGCGGGAGATTTAAATTTGGCAGCAAATTCCTCTTTGCTACATTTCTTTGTGATTAAATACATCTTTAAATAAGGAAATACAGAAAAGCCAAATTTAATTTTTCTCCAAATTGACATCTCTGAAAGAGGAATGTCTGTTGGCAATGGCATATTTTGGATTTTATAGACTAAGTAGATAAAACGTTTGATTATTTTTTTATCTTCGGGAGAAATTTCTAGTAACTCTTTTTCAAGTTTTTTTAAATCACACCAAAAAGTGACTACTGTATTTTCATATTTAACAGATCCAAAATTGTCTGGATGAATAATATCTTCGGTTTTAAATGCATTTAGATCATCCCACATTGAGCGAATCTCGGTACCTTCTCTTGTACCAGTCATCCAATGAATGCATCCGTCAATGAGCATATTATCTCTTCTCCAAGTAGCGCAAAGACCACCAGCTATTGGATTCTTTTCATATATTTCAGTTATCATTCCGTTTTTTTGGCCATATATACCGGCAGATAATCCGGATATTCCTGCCCCAATAATAATTATCTTTTCAGTTTTCTCAGTTTTCATGTCCTATAAATTATACCTAAATAAATTTAAAACTTAACATTTTGGTTTCTGTTCTTGATTTTCAACTTTATCATTGATAAGATTTCTCTACAAACTTTCTTTAGGACCTACATAGGCCTAAGGCGGAAGGAGTTAAAAATGAAAAAAGGAATTCACCCACAAACTTACAAAATCAAAGTCACTTGTGTTTCTTGTGGTACAACATTTGAAACAACATCAACAAAGAAAGATATTCACGTTGATACTTGCTCAAATTGTCACCCATTCTACACCGGTAAACAAAGATTTGTTCAATCAGATGGACGTGTCGACCGCTTCAACAAAAAATACGGTCTTAAATAAGTTAAAAATGATTGCCCACTTCAGTGTGGGTTTTCTTTTACAATACGTGAATGCTTTATTAAATAAAGAGCCAGTGGTATTATTTATATGTTAATTTTCTAGAACAAGGAGTCCCTCATATGAAAAACAAGTTCTATATTACTACCCCAATTTATTATCCAAGTGCTGAAGCTCATATCGGCCATGCCTATTGCACAACAATGTGCGATATTTTAGCTAGATATAAAAGAATGAGAGGAGTTGAAACCTACTTTTTAACCGGTACAGATGAACACGGTGAAAAAATTCAAAAGAAAGCCGCTGAAAAAGGTGTTACCCCTCAAGAATATGTCGATGAGATTGCTGCAAAATTCAAAAGTCTTTGGAAAGCAATGAGAATTTCGAATGATGATTTTATTCGTACAACTGAAGGAAGACATACTAAAGTTGTTCAAGACATTTTCTCTAAATTATATAAAAATGAAGATATTTATTTAGGAAAGTATGAGGGATGGTATTGCACTCCTTGTGAATCATTTTGGACTGATACTCAAGTTGGACCAGATCATCTTTGTCCAGACTGTGGTAGACCAGTGCATAAAGATAGTGAGGAATGCTATTTCTTCAAAACTCAAAAATACTTACCTGATTTATTAAAATATTACGATGAGAATCCCAAATTCATTACTCCTGTTTCTCGCAAAAATGAAATGCTTAATACATTTATCAAACCAGGATTGGATGATTTAAGTATTTCAAGAACCACTTTTGATTGGGGTATCCCTGTAAAAGAAAATAATAAGCACGTTATGTATGTTTGGCTTGATGCTTTATGTAATTACATAACTGCTTTAGGATATGACACTGATTCTCATGAATTATTTGATAAATTCTGGGCTGATGAAAATACTGAAATCGTTCATGTTGTTGGCGCAGATATCACTCGTTTCCATACCATTTATTGGCCAATGTTTTTAAAAGGACTGGGATTAAGACTTCCTGATCGAGTTTTTGTTCATGGCTTGCTAGATTTAAATGGTGAAAAAATGTCTAAGTCTCGTGGTAACGTTGTTTCACCAATTCCATTAATTGAAAGATATGGCGTTGATACAGTTAGATGGTATTTAGCTAAAGAGATGACTTTTGGTCAAGACGGAAGGTTTTCTCCTGAATTATTTGCCGAACGTATCAATATGGATTTAGCAAATAATTTTGGTAATTTAGTTAATCGCACAACTGCGATGATAAATAAGTATTTTGAAGGCAAGGTTCCTACCTTAAATAATCCAGGCGAAAAGGAGCAAAATATCCGTGTTTTGACGGAGAAAACTGTAAAAAAATATGAGGCTTTAATGGATGATTTGCAGGTTACTGAAGCACTTGATTGTGTTGTTGAATTGCTTAATGCTGCAAATAAATATATCGAAGAATCTCAACCTTGGGTTTTATCAAAAGAAGGAAGGGTGGAAGAACTAGGAAACGTTATGGCTGTTTTATCTAATTCAATCATCGTATGCGCCAAGCTTCTTTCTCCGGTGCTGGTTGAAACCTCTCCTAAAGTATTTGCTTTATTTGGTTTATCTAAAGAACAAGAAAAATACGAACGTGTTTATGACTTTTGTATTTATGAAGGAAATAATGTTACTCGTGGTGAACCATTATTCCCAAGACTTGATGTTAAGTTAGAAACCGAATTTATCAGTTCTATATCTCATTAATTTTTATCGAAATAAAACCACATCATTAAGGCTTGATATCTAGAATATGAATGGACAACATATTCAGTATCAGTATGAATGATGTCTACGTTATCAGAATAAGAAATAGTGCCGTTGTCATTATTAATTTTTAAATATAAATCATTAAACCAATCACCTATTTTTTCATATGTCGCATGATCAGCCCAATATTTATTTTCATACGAATTATTTTTGTAAATTTTAGGATCGACGTTTGTATATAAGTCTGTGAAATCTTGATCAGAATTTGTTGCTAAAATTAGTGTAGCAAATGACCAGAAGGTTACATTGTAACCTGAATAACGAATATATGGATCGTCGCTATTCAAACAAATGTATGCTGCAGTTAGATTTGCGTTTTCTTCTGGCATAGCTCCTTTTGAATGTGCTAATTCGTGAGCTATTGTAAACGGTTTATAACCATCAGGGCACAAAACGTTATAATTTGCTTCACCGGTTGGAGCAAAACTTACTCCAGTAATTGACGCCATTCTATAAAACCAACCCGTAAAATACATCGGCTTAGCAAATGGAGTGTATTTATTGAAATAATCAGAATCTATTTTGCTATATTCATCAATTATTTTGTAAGTTAATTCATCATTAGAATAAGGTGATACAACAGAGCCTTCTTCGTTGAACTTTAATTGTTCGGCACATTTATTAAAATCATCTAAAAAGTGATAACAAATCTCTTTATAATCCTTAGGATTTTCAATTAACTGAGTGTGCAAAGGGATATCAACATCTTTTCTTCCATATTCCATTCCAGCCGTTGCTTGATAAACAGTAATGATTGAAGTGATGATGACAAATAATCTTAGAATCATATGGTAGCTATTTTTAATACCGCGTTTTTTCGTGTTAATCACAAAAAAGACAATCCATGCAATTGCATAAATAATTGTTCCAATTACAAACAATTCAAAAAGTGAGAAAGGGAAGAAAGATGAAATATGTCCAAATACAAATGAATAGAATCTTACAAATGTCCTTGAATAAGATTCGCAAAAATCTTCGTTTATTCTCAGGATCGAAAGAATTATCAAGATCAAAATTAACGATCCTAAAACAATTAGTTTCCTTAACAAAGATTTATTAATTTGGAATCCTCTTTTGGTCTTAATTACTTCTTCGCTCATAACTGTATGATACAAATTTTATCTAAAACAAAGAAATAAATATCGTAAAAACTTCCAGAAAGATATTGTAATTACTCTATTCGTTTTACGAAATTCCTTATTAGTATGCTATTCTATATTTATGTCAATCTTTAAACTGCCTCTTTCCATTTTTATTTCAATAATGCGTAGAGGAGACAACAAATATAACAAAACTCATAAAACATATGGGAATTTTAATATTAAGAAAGATTTAAATTATCTTCCTGATGAAAAACGTTGCCACAAATTAGATATTTACACTAATCCAGAGAAACAAAATGGCATCACTCTTTTCTTCATTCATGGTGGTGCATACGTTTATAGTTACAAAGATACTCATAAAGTTTTTATATCTTGGTATGTTAATCAAGGTTTCAATGTCGTTTCTATAAATTATCGACTTGGTCAAAAAGATGGCTCTATTTCAATAATGGACCAAGTAAAAGATGCTTTAAGTGCGTTGGAATTTATCGATGTTTATAAAACAAATTACGGAATTAATACTGACAATCTATTTTTGACTGGAGATTCGGCTGGAGGTCATATCTGTTTAATGCTCGATATTCTTTTGCATTCTAAAGAAGCTCAAAAATATTATGGAATTGATAAAGTTCCTAACGTTGATATTAAAGGTATTGCAGTTAATTCGACGATGTATGATTACAATCAAGTTGCAAAAGAAGCTAAAAAATATTTGTCGAAAAAAGGTTGTAAATGGATGTTATCTAATTCTTATTCAGATGAAGAATTCATTAAAATGAATAATCCTCGTTATTATTATAAAAACGGATATCAGACGCCACCGTTATTTGCATCAACTTCTTACCATGATTTTTTTAATAGCCAAACAACCAAATTAAAAAGAGATTCCGATGAATTAAAATTCCCATTAGATTATTTGTTTGAAGCATCATTAAACAAAGAAATAGGCCACGTTTATAATCATTTCTGTTTCGAAAACGAAGAAGGAAAACGTTGCAATCAAAGAATGTTGGATTTCTTTTATAAGAATTCCAAAGTTGATAAATAATATTTTATATAATAAAATTTTCAAATATGAGCACATTAGATCAAAATAAAACCCCATACTTAGACGCCTTAAAAAAATACGTTTCAAAAGACGTTTTGCCTTTAGACGTTCCTGGCCATCACATGGGGAATGTTTCAAATAAGTTTAAATCTTTTATCGGTGAAGAACTTTATAGATGTGACATCAACGCTCCAATTGGAATGGATAATTTAGCCAATCCTAAAGGAGTATTACTTGAAGCCGAAAAATTAATGGCAGATTTTTGTCATGCCGATCATTCGTTTTTCTTGATTAACGGAACTAGTAGTGGAATTTTAGCTATGATTATGGCTACATGTCGCGCCAATCAAAAAATCATTATTCCGCGAAATGTTCATAAATCAATTATTTCGGCTTTAATTCTTTCTGGTGCTTCTCCAGTTTATATAATGCCTAAACTTGACGCTGAATTGGAAATTGCTAATCAGCCATCGGTGGAAGCTTATATCAATGCGATTCATAGATATCCTACTGCTAAAGCAGTTTTTGTTATTAATCCAACTTATTTTGGTGCAGTAGGTGATTTAAAACGCATTGTAAAAGAAGCACACGCTAGAGGCATGGCTGTATTGGTAGATGAGGCTCATGGGGCTCATTATTATTTTGATAAAAGTGGGCCAATTTCCGCTATGGATGCAGGAGCAGATGTTTCTAGTGTTTCGTTCCATAAAACTGGTGGAAGTTTAACTCAATCAAGCGTTTTACTTTTGAAGTCAAAATTGATTAATCGTGCCGCCATTCAAAAAGCGATTAATATCATCAACACAACTTCCCCATCAACTATTCTTATGGCTTCTTTAGATGCAGCACGTCAATACGTTGCCACTAAAGGCCAAGACAATATGAATAATGTTCATGTTTTATCAGCTTACGCACGTGAACAAATCGCAAAAATCAAAGGATTCATACCTTGTAATCGTGAGCATTTCCTTGAAAAGGGTTGCTATGATTATGATGATACTAAATTAGTAATTAAATTAGACCACTTAAACATTAATGGTTTTGAGCTTTATCATTTATTAAAAGAGAAATACGATATCCAAGTAGAGCTTGCCGAAACTTATGTTATTATGGGCATATTGTCAATCGGTTCTAACAAAGCTCAAATTACAAGATTTATCCGAGCTTTGCGGGATATTTCGAAGAATCATTACAATAAAAAATATGAATTTAAACGTCATGCTTTTGGTGCTGATTTCCCATTCCAAATCGCTCGTCCAAGAACCGCATATCACGCTCCTGGAAAAATCATTCCATTAAAAGAAGCGGAAAAATGTATTTCAAAGGAATCAATTATGATTTATCCACCTGGCATTCCATTAATTGTCCCAGGCGAAGTATTTACCAAAGACTTAATTAATCGAATTAACGAATATAAAAAGTTAGGTGTAACAATTCTTTCTGATTATGGTGCTGAAAAAGTTAATGTTGTCGATACTGATAGTTGGACAAGATTCGGTTTATACAAAAATAAATTGTTTGATTATTTAGAAAAACGAATAACCACTCCTCGTGGTGATGATTTCGCTATGCCATTTGAAGGAGATAAACATTCTGGAACAATCATTCTTCTTCCATATCGTAAAGATACTTGGAGAAACAACGCTAAACCAGCATTAGATTGCTTTAAAAAGATTATTACATCGATTGCAAAATATGAACCTGTCTATGTCGGCATTGATCCATCGATTTATAAAAAGATGTATCCAGAATATGAAAACATTAAAAATGTCCATCCTATAAAAATTAGATATAACGATGCTTGGGCTAGAGACAATTGCCCAATCTTTGTTACAAACGGAAATCAAATTAGAATGGTTGATTTTAGATTTAATGCTTGGGGCGGAGATTATGATGGACTATATTCCAACTACAAAGATGACGACTTACTAAGTAAGCGTCTAGCAAAACAATTCGGAGTGGAACGTTATTATTTAGATGACTTCATACTTGAAGGCGGCTCTATCCATGTTGATGGAGAAGGCACATGTTTGGTTACTAAAGCATGCCTTCTTTCTAAAGGTAGAAATCCAAATCTTAATCAATTAGAAATCGAAGAAACTTTAAAAGTTTATTTAAATGTTTCAAAAGTCATTTGGCTTGAAAATGGAATATTTGAAGATGAAACAAATGAACATGTTGATAATATGGCTTGTTTTATCAAACCAGGAGTTGTTGCTTTAGCGTGGTCGCAAGATAAAAATGATCCTCAATATGAATATTCGATGAATGCTTATAAGGTTCTCACTAACTCTATAGATGCTAAAGGTCGTAAATTTAAAGTGATTAAAGTTAAATTGCCAAAGCCACTTTATATGAGCAAAACTGAAGCAAAAGGAATTAAACTTGGTAGATATGATGCAAAAGCTAGACCAGAAGGTTCTCGATTGGCGGCATCTTATATCAACTTCTATCAAGGTGAAAAATTCGTTATTTTACCAGCCTTTGGAGTTCCCGAAGATAAATTGGCTAAAAACCAAATTCAAAAACTATATCCAAACAAAGATGTTATTCAAATTAATACCCGCGAAGTTTTGCTTGGCGGAGGAAACATTCATTGTATAACAATGCAAATACCATTTAACGAGGAGTTCAAAAAGAAAAATGAAAATTAAAGTCGCGATTACTCAAATGAGTTGTTCTTCAAATTATGAAGAGAACATTAAAAAAGCCGATGAAATGGTTGTTAGATGCGCAAAAGCAGGAGCAAACATTATTCTTTTACAAGAACTCTTCGAAAATTTGTATTTTTGCCAAGTTGAAGATTATGAAAAATTCTCATTAGCCGAAACAAGATCAAAATCTAAAACCATCGAGCATTTCAAAGAAGTTGCAAAAAAATACAATGTTGTTTTACCTATTTCCTTCTTTGAAAAATCAGGAACTAATTATTTTAATTCACTAGTGATGATTGATGCTGACGGAAAAGATTTAGGACTCTATAGAAAAACTCACATTCCAACCGGTGAATGTTACGAAGAAAAATTTTATTTTTCTCCAGGCGACACAGGATTTAAAGTTTTTAAAACAAAATTTGGAAAAGTCGGTATAGGAATTTGCTGGGATCAATGGTTCCCAGAAGTCGCTAGGGCATTAGCTCTTAAAGGCGCTCAAATAATTCTTTATCCAACCGCGATAGGTAGCGAACCGGTTTTAGTTCGTGATTCAATGCCGCATTGGAGAAACACGATGTGTGGTCATGCTGCCGCAAACATTATTCCTGTTTGTGCATCCAACCGCGTTGGTGAAGAAAAAGCCGGAAAATCTTCTATGGTGTTCCAAGGTTATTCATTCATCGCCGACTCACATGGCGAAGTAGTGGAAGAAATGAATAGAACTGAAGAAGATTTCAGAATTCATGAATTTGATTTAGATGAGATCGATAAAGAAAGAGTTGGCTGGGGAGTGTTTAGAGATAGACGTCCAGAAACATATAAAGAACTCGTTTCTTACGCAAAAGACATAGATGAATAAAAACGATCATAAAAAAGAATTTCATAACGGTAAAGTAAACCCAAATTTTATAAAAGAATTTAAGGTTCACGAGGAGTGTGAACTCCTTGAGTTTTTATTGTCAAAATATCCAAAATTATCGAGAAATGCCGTGAAATCGCTTCTTTCAAATCATCAAGTAAGCGTTGATGGAGCGCCAGTTTCTCAATACAATCTAAAGCTTTCACAAGAAGACACCGTTATTGTTTCAAAAACAAGGATTTCTAAAAAAGTTAGACACAACCTACCAATCATTTTTGAAAACGATGATCTTATTGCAATTAACAAGCCAAGCGGTCTTCTTTCGATTGCTTCCGATAATGAAAAAGGTAGAACCGCATATCGTATGGTGAATGATTATCTTCAACAAAAAGATAAACATAGTCGAATATACGTTGTTCACCGACTTGACGAAGATACATCTGGTGTTCTTGTGTTTGCTAAAAATCCAAAAACAAAAGAGGTTCTCCAAAAGAATTGGAATGACATCGTTAGAAAAAGAGGTTATATCGCAATTGTTGAGGGTCAAATGGAAAAAACGTCAGATACTTTTGTTGATTATCTGAAAGAGAACTCTTTGAATTTAATGTATGTTACTAACGATCGTAAAAACGGTAAAAAGTGCATCACCCATTATCAAGTTATTAGACAAAACAAAAAATATTCAATGCTAGATGTAGACATTGATTCAGGTAGAAAAAATCAAATTCGTGTTCAATTTGGTCATAGAGGACATTATGTTATCGGAGATGATAAATATGGAGAACCATCTAATCCTCTCAAACGTCTAGGGCTCCATGCTTATAATCTCACGTTTGTTCATCCGATCAGTAAAAAGGTTTATGAATTTAAAGCTCCGATACCTCAAGAGTTTGAAACTTTATTCACAAAATAGTTATTATCGTCTTTATCAAAAAGTGTGCGTTTAATTGCGCACTCTTTTTATTTGTGTCTATAATATTGCAGTATGTTTGTTGCTTCCTTAGTTAAATTAAAAGAATCGTTTATATCAACATTACCGGTAATAGCGGTTGTTTTATTACTAAATTTCATTCCTGCAATAGGCTTTGATTTAACTATTAATCAGCTAGTAGCATTTATTATTTCTTCAGTTTTAGTAATTTTAGGAATGTGGTTATTTAATGTAGGTGCTGAATCATCGATGCACAAAATGGGCGAATTGGTTGGTTCTTCTTTAACGAAGAAACAAAGTATGGTTTTAATCGTTATTATCTTTTTCTTATTTGGACTTTTTATTACTGTTGCTGAACCAGATTTATCTGTTTTGGCTGCTCAAGTACCAAGTATTCCTAGACTTCTTCTTATCGGCATGATTGGTTTAGGAGTCGGCATTTTCATTGTTATTGGCGCATTGAGAATTTTATTTCAAAAAAGTTTAAAAGTTTGGTTGTTAGGTTTTTATGGTTTGATGTTTGGCATGTGCCTTCTTATCGACAAATCTTACATTCCTCTATCTTTAGATAGCGGTGGCGTCACTACAGGACCAATCACCGTTCCATTTATCTTGGCCGTTGGTGTTGGTATTGCAACATCAAGAGGTGGAAATAAATCAACTTCCGATTCATTCGGTCTTGTTGCTTTTGCTTCAATTGGACCTATTTTAATGGTTCTCATCTTAGCTTTAATTTTTAGAGGCAACTTAAGTTATACATTCGAAAAGTCCCCATTAATTGATCCAGATGCCTCAGGATATTTAGGTGATGCTTTTGATGTTCAAAAAATAGCAAATGGTTTTGTTTATTCTATGCTTCCGCATGGATCAGATTTTGGTTCAATCTTATCTGTTACGATTTCTTTATCACCAGTCTTACTTTTCTTTATTATTTACGAATTGATATTTATCAAATTACCAGGACGAACAGTTTTTTCAATTGTATTTGGCGTAATAATTGCATACTTAGGTTTAGTCCTATTTATGAGTGCTGTTAGTACAGGATTTATGGCTGTTGGTCAAAAATTAGGTCTTGAATTAGCAGAAGGTGATTTGTGGTTATTATTAGTTGTAGCAGCTTTCCTAGGCATTGCAGCTGTATTTGCTGAGCCTGCAGTTCATGTTTTAACTCACCAAATGGAAGAAGTGAGCGATGGAGCGGTCAATAGAATATTTGTCCTTATAATGCTTGCATTAGGAAACGGCATCGCAATTGTTTTATCTATTTTAAGAATTTATTATGGAATTAATTTCGAATTACTTTACATTGTTGTGCCAGGCTATATTTTAGCTTTTGCTTTATCATTTGCGGTTCCTGATATTTATACCGCTATGGCATTTGATTCTGGCGGAGTCGTTTCAGGGCCAATGAATACTACATTTATACTTCCGTTTGCTATAGGAGCATGTTATTCGCTTTGGGGCAACGATTTAATTATGTCAAATGCTTTTGGAACAATTGCGTTAGTAGCAATGATGCCTTTAATAATGATTCAATTAATTGGTTTAAGTGCGTCGATTAAAATACGTGCTCAATATAGACTTGCACGTCACCGCATTCGTGAAGAATTCGATGATCAAATTATTCATTTTTAGGAGGTAGTTATGGCAGAGAAAGAAACCAAAAAATCTAAAAAAACTCCGCAAAAACCGGATTTTACTCCTTTTGAAAAAGAAAATGTCTTAAGGCCTCTTAAACTATTTTTGATTGTTGTTCCTTTTGGTCAGGCCAATGCAATTATTAATAGATTAAATGAGTTTGATATCGCGTGTAGTTTCGTTTTCAATGGTGAAGGAAGCGCTAAATATCTAGTTGATGATGTTAGAAGAATTCCTGATAGCAGAAAACAGATTATTCTTACGCTAGTTAGAGAAGATAAAGTTGAGTTTGTTAAACGAAAACTTGATGAAAGATTCTCCATCTCAAAAGCATCTAGAGGATTCGCTTGTTCTATAAAAGTTACTTCAATAGCTGGCGTATCGATTTATAAATTCTTAACAAACACAAGAAAGGTTACAAAGGTGGGTAAAAATGGCAGAAAATAAGAAAGAGCAAAAAGAGTTAATCGTTTGTATTGTTAATAACGGTTTTACTGATTTAGTTATGGGCGCTGCCAAACGTAGCGGAGCTAAAGGTGGAACCACATTCCATGCTAGAGGTACTGGTAATCCTGATATTGAAAAGTTTTTCGGCATTTCAATTTCTCCTGAAAAAGAAGTTATCTTAATTGTTGTCGAAAAAGAAATCAAAGATGATGTTGTTTCAGCCATTTATAAAGATGCTGGATTAGATACTAAAGGACAGGGCATTGTATTTACTTTACCTGTTGATGATTTTGTAATTAATAAGAAATAAACCCCCATAAATTTAACGTAAGCGAGCACAGCGTGTGTTCGCTTTTATTTTTTCTCAACATTTGTTGTGTTAGAATAAAACCATGCAAAATGAACTATCTGAGAAACAGATGTTGAAAATGTCGTTTCAAAAAAGATTTGCTTTTTTATATGACAAGCATTCACTTTTTTATCATGTCTTATTGCTAATTGGTATAGGTTTGGGATTTTTTGGTTTTGCATTATTAACTGAAAAATTCACCACTCCATTTAGTGGAGACTATTCTCAACAATATTTTGCTTTTGAATATAACTTTTATGATGATTGGTGGACTTTCTTTAAAACAGGCCAATTCCCACTTTATGACAGCAATACTTTTTTAGGTGCCGATAATATCATTTCAAACACCTACTATGGTTTATTCTCACCATTTACATTTCCTATCTTATTTTTCCCACGAAGTTTTATTCCACATGCAATGGCATTAATCACTATTGCTAAGCTTGTTATTGGGGCTTTAATTTTTAGAGTTTATTTAAAATATTTAGGTGCATCAGAGCAAAGCTCTAGAATCTTTTCTATCGCTTATGCCTTCATGGGTTGGACTGCCTATTATTTATGGTTTTATAACTTCGGTGATGTTTTAACATTTTTACCATTAATCTTATTTGGCATTGAAAAGATTATTAGACAAAAACAAATATGGGCTTGCTCATTAGGTTATTTCTTTATTGGATTAGGAAATTATTTCTTCCTTTTAACATTTGGAATTTTTGGCGTTATTTATGCTGGCTTTAGATTCTTTCAAACTTTCAAAGAAAGAGGAGGTTTAAAAGCCTGGAAAGATCATCTTATCGTAGTTGGTTTAGGAGTCGCCGGATTTGCAATCGGTTTCGCAATGTCTTCTATTGTGATGGCGCCTGCCATTATTGGTTCTTTTGGAATATCAAGAGCTTCAACTAGTAGTAAATATTTAGAACTTTTAAAAAGTGCATTAAATGAAAAAGATTTTTCTAAAGCCTTCGACATCATTTTTAAATATTGGCATCCTGATGTAATCAATTACGAAAAAGATCCGAACAATTTCTTCTTTATGTTTACATATCCACTTGCTTCTTATTTCTATCCGACAATGTCGGGAAGATATGTAACAATAGTTGGTTATTCAGCGTTTGAAAATGCAGGTAGCTCAATATTCTTCTTTATTCCATCGATGATTTTGATGGGCGCTTCAATTTATCGTTCTTTTATCCATAAAAAGATTTCTCATTTTATTGCAATCTCCATCTGTATTTTTGTTTTATTTGTCCCATTCTTTTATTTCCTATCAGGAGCATTTACAAATAACTATGGACGTTGGGAGATAGTAATACCAACGATTGGTTTGGTTTATATTGCTTTAAATTTTGATCATCGTGACGAGATTCCAAGATCTGTAATAATCATTTCTTCAATTATTACTTTGCTTGGTATGCTTGGAACATTCTTTTTAGCTTTAAAGATGATTGATATGTATGGCTACCTTGAACCTGATAGAACAAGTAGATATATCTATTCATTAAATAGCGATTATCGAATCGGCGTTGTTATTTATGAAATTGTTCTTTGTGTTTTAGAAGGCTCTTTCATAGCGGGATTTTGGAAAAAGAAATATTTAGATAAGTTCATAAAAGTATTCATTATTGGCGAAGCCATTGTAATGGGTAATATCGTCGCTAATATGCATGGCTTACAAGATATTCGATACGACGTTAACGGAGGATTAAATGAACTCGCTAATCGCGTTTCGTTAGTCGAAAAAATAAATAAAGAAGACCCTTCATTCTTTAGAATGTTCTCCTCTGTTGCTAATGAGTCTCATGTAAATATTCCTGGTTCTGATAATTATAATGGTTTAACAACCTTCCACACTTTTTATAATAACGAAGTTGATGATTTTGTTCATATGACAGATATGATGTCTTGGGACGGATCGTGGTCTAGTCATTATTTATTTAAACATCAGTATTTAGAATCGTTCTTAGGCGTCAAATACTATTTAACAAAAGATTCAGATACAAAATATTACAATCCAGACATGGTATTTGAGCCTAATGTTCCACTTAATTATTCACTTCAATACCATGACGAGAAAAATGGCTATCGTATTTATAAAAATGACTATCATATTAACTTTGGCATGAGTTATGACACTTTGTATTATAAGCATCGTTTAGAAGATAATCCTAAATACAATGAATTCTATGGAGGTCACACCTTATATAATGCGCTTCGTAATGAAGAAGTCCTCTTTAAAGGTGTCATCCTTAATGACGACGATTTAAATGAAATTATCCAGCAATTTCCGGATATATTCACTGTTTATGATAAAGCTCCAAGCCTTGATATGAAGTCTTTCTCTATGCACCGAAAAGGAATTTATGCTCCTTATGAAGTAAACGAAAAAGGTGAGAAAGAATATGTCGGACTCAATCCATTCGAACCTACAAAATATATAACTAATGAATTCAAAATTAATCCTGAAGAAGATGAGGCTCCAGTTAATAAATATCAAATTGTTTATGAACCTTATGGCACTAGCCTTTTTCCACACGATGAAAACGGAACATATTTTGTTCTTAATTATCCAATAAGAAATCCATGGAACAATTACAATACTGTTGTGTGGTTAATTGACGAAGAAGGCAAAACAATAACATTTGACGAACTTAGATATACCGAATCAGATAACACATATGTCGGTAGAGCACTTTATTCAAAAGTTCCAGTTAGCAAAATTATAATTTGTCCTATGGGTGATAAATATTATGGTTCAGATTATATGGGAATATATTTCCAAAAATATTCCGAAACTATTTCAACTTTAAAGAAAGCTCAAGATAATGGAATATTTGATATTACAAATAACGTTAATAATTTTTCGTTTAAAACAAATTACGAGAAAGAAAAATTTGTTGTTACTCAACTTGCTTATACTAAAGGATGGAAGATAAAAGCTACATTTGAAGATGGTTCTTCAAAAGATATAAAAGTCTATAATTCCCAAGGTGGCTTTGTTGGTTTTGTTGCTCCTAAAGGACTTGTTTCATATCAAATGAGTTATTTAACTAAAGGCTTTGCAAAATGGGCAATTGTAAGTGCGACCGCATTTTTAGGTTTTGCGGCTTTAACCGCGACCCCAATTATTATTAAGAAACGCAAAGAAAAAAGAGGCGAACCTCTTTCGGATATTTCATCCAATTAATTAATGTGATATATCTTATAGATATAATTCTTGTTTAGATTAGTTGCTTCGGCAACTTTTTTAATCGCATCTTTTGTTGTTAAACCCATATTAACGAAATTTTTTACCATTTGAATTATTTCATCGTTATTTATATCTGGTTTAATTTCGCCTAGCGAGCCTTCAACAATAATAACCATTTCACCTTTAAGGGTTTCTGGATCTATTTTAGATAATTCTTCTAAACCGCCTCTTATATATTCTTCGTGTTTTTTAGTTAATTCTCTTGCGATGCAAGCCTTGCGATTTCCTAAAATTGTAAACATCGAAATAAGAGTCTTTTGGATTCGATGAGGAGATTCATAAAAAATCAAAGTTTCTTTACGATTCGCTAATGATCTTAATTCTTCTAATTTAACGCTTTCTTTTGCATCTAAAAATCCATGGAAATAGAAGTGGTCTTCGCATAAACCAGATGCTACTAAAGCATTTAAAGCAGCATTAGGTCCAGAAATTGCGGTGACATTAATATTGTTTTGCAAGGCTAGCTTAACAAGTCTTGCACCAGGATCAGAAATGCATGGATAACCAGCATCTGACATATAAGCAACCTTGCTTCCTAATAAAATCTTTTTAACTACTTCCGTTGATGAAGAAACTTCGTTATGTTCTCGAAGAGAAACTAGAGGTTTTGAAATACCTAACAGCGATAAAAATTTACCAGTGACACGAGTGTCTTCACACGCTATTAAATCGACACTTTTAATTACTTCAATAGTTCGAGGCGAAACCTCGTTCATGTTTCCAATTGGAGTTGCCACCAAATAAAGTAATGGTCTATTAGATTCAAAATTTAATTCTCTCATTTTCTAATTCGATAATAATTCTTAAGATCTTTCAATGGGACAATTCTAATATCTTCTTGGTTTTCTAATTTAACCGAACGAGATAAGAGATTTAATCCAGTTACTTTAAATACTTCTTCTCCATCTTTAAATTGCTCGCCAATTTGAGGGAAGTCTTTTTTCATTTCGGTATATGCATCGTCTTCATATAACAAGCAACAAATTAATTTGCCACAGTGGCCACTTAATTTTGGGATATTTAAAGATAACATTTGATTCTTGGCTCTGTTGATAGAGATGCCTTCCATATTGCTTAAAAATGATGAGCAACAAAGCGGCAATCCACATAAACCAATGCCGCCGACCATTTTAGCTTTATCTCTGCTTCCTACTTGTCGTAATTCAATACGGCAGTGGAATCGATAAGCTAATACTTTAAGTAATTCGCGAAAGTCGACGCGATCATCAGCAACATATGCAATAGTTAATTTGGTTCCATCTAAAGCGTATTCAGCATCGATTGGTCTCATTTCTAGACCAAGTTTATTGATTTCTTCCATTGCTATCTTCATTGATTCTTTGGAACGTTTCATATTTTCTTCCCAAAGAAGCAAATCGTCTTCGGTAGCGCGTCGAATAATCGGTTTTAATTCTAACGAAGATTTGTATTTTGATATTTCAACAGGCAAAGATGCAATTTCACCAACTTGCATTCCTCTAATTGATTCTGCAACGACTTTTTCTCCAATATGTAAGTCAGGCATATCGGTGCCAAAAAAGTAGGCTTTACCAGCACCATTGAATTTAACACCAGCATAATGTGTAATTTCCATTAACAAGCCTCCTTTGTAATTTCATATATTATATGATCGAGTAATAAAGGAATATTTACATTTAAATCAAGCTTTCCAATTGAAGATAAAATCGTTAATAATGATTTATCAATGTTTCTCAAATGCGTTAAAAGCTCGTGTAATATATTATCATAACACTTAAGCGTTATGTTGCTATTTACAGATAAATTAAGACAATCTTTAAATATTTCAGCAAGCATTTTTAAATATAATCTTGCTAAGTCATAAGTTTTTATAGCTGGAATAACTAATCTCTGACATGTAAATATCGCATCATCAGGCGAAAGTAGTATCGAACTTAATTGATCGTCTAAAGCCTGTTTGGCCACTTTATATTCATCGCTTTCAGACACACTTTTGATGATATCAGAGTCGTTATAAAAACCAGATAATAATTCTGCATCTTCTTCTAAAACCCCGGCAATTTCCGCTCCTTTTATGATTTCTTGGCGGTCTATTTCCCTAAATCTAAGGACCTGAGTTCGTGAAATGATGGTGGGCAAAACTTTGCTTTCATTTTCTGTTGTTAAAAAGGCAAAAACATTCTTGCCAGGTTCTTCTAAAAACTTAAGAAGAGCGTTTACTGCAACAGAGGTCATTGTCTCCACTAAATTAATGACATATATCATGACACCTTTTTCTTCTAGAGCCGATTTATCGAAAGTAGATAAAAGTTTTTTTACGTCTTCTTTTTTGATTCTATGATCGTCCGCTCCATCGAATATTCGCATATCAGCATAATTGCCTTCATCAACACGTAAGCAAGTCATGCACTCGTTGCATGCGAGTGGATGCGGATTATCGCAAATGATTGATTTTGCTAAATAAAGCGCAGTCTCTTTTAGAGGCATACCGATTGAGCCACTTAATAAATAAGCATGAGAAAGTTTGTCCTCTTTAAGAGCATTTACAAAAGTTTTATAAATGACGGGCTGATATTTTTCTAAATATTGATCTATTTGCATTCGCTTAATCTATCTTTAACGGCTTTATAAGCATCTTCAACAACTTCATCAAATGTTTTCGATGCATCTAAAACTACATAACGGTCAGGAAATCTTTTTGCCAATGATAAGAATGTTTGTCTTACTGAATTATGGAATTCAATTTTTTCTAAATCAAGTCTATTGACTTCTCTATTTTTGTTTGCGGCAATTCTTTCTAAACCAATTTTAGGATCTAAATCGAAAAGTAATGTTAATTCTGGATAATAGCCATCGGTTGCATATTGGTTTAATGCAAGAATCTTATCAATTCCAAGGCCTCTTGCTCCACCTTGATATGCTAAAGAGGAATCTAAGAATCTATCTGAAATTACAATCTTTCCTTGTTTAGATAATGGCCAAACTTTTTCTACTAAATGTTGTCTTCTACTAGCGGCATAAAGCAAAGCTTCGGTCATTGGATCCATTTTTGTATTTGCTTTATCAAGAATGACATTTCTAATTTGTTCAGCAATAGGAGTTCCGCCAGGTTCTCTAGTTAAAACAACTTCGTAACCCTCGTCTTCTAATTTTTTAACAACTTCTTTGGTAACGGATGATTTACCGCTACCTTCTGGTCCTTCAATTGTTACAAACATATTTTTACCTCTAAATTTTCTTTCTTCCTTCTAAGGCTTTAGAAAGAGTAAGCGAATCTGCATATTCAAGATGACCACCCATAGGTAAGCCATAGGCTAATCTAGTAAGGTTTACATCTTTGTTTTCTAAAATTTTAGCTAAATATAAAGCGGTTGTTTCGCCTTCGGTTGTAGGATTTGTAGCAATGATAACTTCTTTAACATTGTTATCTTTTATTCTTTTTTCTAAAGAATCGATTTTCAAATCATTAATTCCTACTCCATTAACCGCACTAATAACACCACCTAAAACGTGATAAAGTCCATTATAATTTCCAAGTTTTTCAAATGGTTCGATATCTCTTGGATATGAAACAACGATAATTTTAGTTTTATCGCGATTCTCATTTGAACATATTTCACATATATCGCCTTCGGTATATGCTCCACATATTGGACAATGATGAACATTCGCT
The DNA here is from genome assembly GCA_946612405.1 of uncultured Erysipelotrichaceae bacterium. The sequence goes on from CAMOEQ010000004.1 coordinate 24,406, forward strand.
TTTAATTCTTTTAAAGCATCAGAAAATATTTCGACATCTTCTTCATCCATTTCTAGAATTGAATAAGCCATCTTTTCAGCAGACTTATGTCCGACTCCAGGAAGTTTGGCAAAAGAGTCGACTAATTTAGTGACACTTTTAAGTTCTTTCATTAATTAAAACATTCCTCCGGCACGTCCGGTAATTCTTTCATTTATTTCCTCTGATTCTTTAACAATTTTTTCAATTGCTTCATTTATTGCTAATGCAATCATTTCCTCAACCATTTCTTTATTGTCTTTATCAAAAGCGTCTTCATCAATAGAAATTGATTTAACGGTATGATCGCCTTTAACAACAACAGTAACTGCACCACCTTTTGAGATAGTGAATTCTTTTTCTTTTAATTCATTTTGCGCTTTTTGAAGTTCTCTTTGCATTTTTTGAGCTTGCGCTAGCATTTGTTGCATGTTCATTTTCTTAACTCCTTAATATCTATATCTATTTCACTTGGTTTAGGTAATTGTGAAATTTGTCTTAAATTGTGATAGGCAGTAATAAGTCTAACTGTTTCAGCTCTTGTAACAGAATAAACAAAAACATCCTTATTCAGCATTTTATTAAATAAATCAGCGATTTCTTTTTCGTTAGATTTAATGTTCGCTTTCTTAACTTGTCTATCAAATGTGAATTGTAAAACAATCACATCTTTTGTAACCAAGAATGGCGTTGAATCCTTGATGAAAGCGGCCAGTTCGCCAATTGATGGATTAGATAATAAAATATCTAAAGTAGGCCATTTGCTGATGAGATCTTTACGTAATTCTTTATTTCCTAGCACCATGAGTTTGACCATCATATCCTCGTCGAATTCATAACGCTCTCCATCTTCAGCAAGAGTGACGACGTCTTCATCAACTAACCAAGCTGGTGCTTCTTCAATCTTTCTTGGTTGATCTATTACTTTTTCAGGTTCAGATTTAAGTTGTTCAACAACTGGTTTAACTTCTGGAACGGGTTTTATTTCTTCAGCAACAACTGGTTTAGGCTCTTCTTTTTTTGCCTCAACTTTTTTAACAACGACTTCTTGTTCAACCGGTTCATCTAATGTCGCTAATTTTAAGATAGTAACCTCGAACATAGTTTTAATATTATTTGCGGTTTTATAATCAACTTGAACACGTAACAAGGCGCCTATCATTTCGTTTAATTTTTTAGTGGAAATTAATGCTGCTAATTCTTCAGCGTGCTCTTCGCTTATGACGGTTAATTCTTTTTCATCTCTAGTCTTTTTTAAGATCAAAACATCTTTCAAAATCTCCAGCAAATCTTCGGTAAGTCGTTTTAAATCAACTCCGCCTTCAGAGAAAGCTTTAATCTTATTTAGAGCATTAGAAATATCACCAGAATTAACGTCTTTAATGAAGTTTACTTTTTCTTCTTCAGATGCTAATCCAAACAAAGAATAAACATCTTCGACTGATAATGTATTTCCTGAATAAGCTAATATTTGATCGAGAATAGATAATGCATCGCGCATTCCACCATCGGCTAATGAAATAATCGCTCTAACGGCCTCCTGATCATATTTGATGCCTTCTTTTTCAAGAACAGTAGCCATTCTTTCTTCAATATCGCCATCACTTACTTTTGAAAAATCATATCTTTGACATCTCGATAAGATTGTTGGAAGGATATTGTGAGGCTCAGTTGTCGCTAGAATAAAGACAACGTGAGCTGGTGGTTCTTCAATAGTTTTTAAAAGTGCATTAAAAGCACTATCGGTCATCATGTGGACTTCGTCGATAATATATACTTTGTATCTACCTTTAATTGGAAGATAGTTAACTTTATCAATAAGATCACGAACTTGTTCAACACCATTATTACTAGCAGCGTCTATTTCAATTACATCAGGATGGCTTCCTTCAATAACTTCTAAACAATTCGAGCATTTATTACATTGATGGCCAATACCTTCTTCGCAGTTTAAAGCTTTTGCAAATAGTTTAGCCATTGTAGTTTTTCCGGTTCCACGAGGACCACAGAAAAGATAAGCGTGAGCAATCTTATTGTTTGCTAAAGCATTTTTTAAAGTTTTAATAATATGTTTTTGACCTGCAACTTCTTCAAAAGTTTGAGGACGATATGTTCTATATAATGCTTTATATGCCATATTTAATTACCAAGGTAGATTATATATTTTTTGATGTCTAAATTAAAGGTTTAATTATAAATTAAGAAAACTTGATTAGTCTTTGAAGAGCATTATTAATGTGTTATAATCTCACTCGCTTATGGAAACAAGTATGTTAAAAAGGCTCGAGGCAACGAAAATTCGCCTCGAAGAAATCGACAAAGAATTAATGGATGAAAGAATCACTAGTGACATTCGTCGTTTTCGTGAACTTTCTAAAGAAAGATCGAATTTAGAACCTATTGTTGATGAATATGAAAAATATCTAAAGATTTCCTCTGATATCAAAGATGCTGAAATCATGATGAATGATGCTGATAGTGATATTGCTCAATTCGGTCATGATGAACATAAAAGATTGTTAGAAGAAGAAGTCGCTTTAGTCGAAAGAGTTAAAATCCTTCTTTTACCAAAAGATCCAAATGACGATAAAAACATAATTGTTGAAATTAGAGGTGCTGCTGGTGGAGACGAAGGAAACATCTTTGCGGGCGATTTATTTAGAATGTATACACGTTATGCCGAACATCAAGGTTGGAAGATTCAAATGCTTGATGAAAGTATCTCTGAAGCCGGCGGCTATTCGTTCGTATCATTTATGATAAAAGGCGATAGTGTCTATTCAAAACTTAAATTTGAATCTGGAGCGCATCGTGTTCAAAGGGTACCGAAAACTGAAGCAAGTGGAAGAATTCATACTTCAACTGCAACGGTTTTAGTTATGCCTGAAGTTGAAGATATTGAAGTCGAAATTAATATGGCAGATGTCCAAGTTGATACATATCGTTCACAAGGCGCAGGTGGCCAAAACGTTAACAAAACCGAATCAGCTGTTCGTATGACTCATAAACCAACCGGAGTGGTCGTATCCTGCCAAACCGAAAAATCTCAAATCCAAAATCGAGAAATTTGTTTGCAAATGTTGCGTGCAAAGATTTATGCAAAACTCCAAGAAGAACAAGAAGCTAAAATTGGCAATGAACGTCGTCTTAAAGTAGGCACAGGTGAAAGAAGCGAAAAGATTAGAACATATAACTATCCACAAAATAGGGTTACAGATCATAGAATTGGTTTTACAATTCAAAAACTTGATCGTGTTATGGAAGGCGAACTTGATGAAATATTGGATGCTTTGATTCACTATGATCAAGAGATGAAAATGCTTGGTGAACAAGATTAAAAATGACTTTAATTGAAGTATATAACCAATCAATAAAAAATCTTAAAAATCCAGACGTTGATGAGATTGCTGTTCGCATCTTACTTTGCGAAATAAATGGGCTCAAAACAATGTCTGATTTTTATTTACGTAAAGATGAAGAAATTCGGGATTTGCCGAGATATCAACACTATTTTGAACGATTTTTAAATGGAGAACCAGTTCAATATATTTTGGGAAAAACTGATTTTTTGGGAAGAGAATTTTGTGTTGATAATAGAGTTTTAATCCCACGTCAGGAAAGTGAAGAAGTAGTAGATTTTGCAATTAAGAAAATACATGAGATTTTCGGGTCTGCCAAATTAGATATTATAGATGTTTGTTGCGGCTCTGGAATTATGGGCATTTCTTTAGCAAAGACTGTCAATGTAGATAAAGTATATTTTTCAGATATTTCTAAAGATGCAATTGATGTTTGCAAAATTAATTGTTCGAATCATAAAGTAAATGCAGATTTTTATTGTGAAGACGTTTTAAATAAGAACTTTTTTAATAATATTAAAGTTGATGTTTTAATATCTAATCCACCATATATTCTTTCAAATGAAATAATCGATAAATCTGTCTTAGATTATGAGCCAAAAATAGCTTTGTTTAGTGATTCTCAATTTAGCATCTATAAGAATATAATTTCTCATTTAAATCAAATCAAAAAAACTACTTTTCTTGCCGTATTTGAAATAGGCGTTAACACTAGAAATGTCATCGAACCTTTTATTAAAGAAATATATCCAAGTGCAGAATATGGATTTGTAAAAGATTTAAATGGAAAAGAAAGAATTCTATATATTGTTTTAAAATAGTAAAATTATCATATGAAAATTTTAAATCAAAACCAATTAAACGAAGCCGCCTCCATTTTAAAAGATGGTGGTTTAATTGCGTTTCCAACTGAAACAGTTTTTGGTCTTGGTGTTATCTTTGATAATAAAGATTCTTATAATCGCTTAATAAAAGTTAAAAGAAGACCACCAGAGAAGCCGTTTACTTTAATGCTTTCTGATCTTGATCAAATAAGTGATTTTGCCTTTATCGATGAAAGAGCCAAGAAACTAATTACTAAATTTATGCCAGGCCAATTCACAATCATTTTGAAAGCAAAAGACACTCTTCCAGATTACTGTGTATCTAAGGAAGGCAATGTTGGAATTAGGATTTCAGATTCAAATCTTATAAGAGAATTGATTCGAAAAGTCTCAAAGCCACTTCTTGTTCCATCGGCAAATAAATCTGGAGAAGCGCCCTTAACGGATTCTAATGATGTTGTTTCTATTTTTGCCAATGAAATAGATGCTGTTATTTTAGGAAAATCAATAAGCAATATACCTTCAACAATTGTCATGGTTGGCGAAGATGTTAAAATAATTCGCGAAGGGCAAATAAAAAAAGAAAACATTCTTAAAGCATTAGGAGAATAAATTATGAAGATTTCATTAGGTAGCGATCACGCCGGATACGCCGTTAAAGAAGAAATTAAAAAATATTTAGCTAGTAAAGGTTATGAAGTTTTGGACGTCGGAACTAATTCTACCGAGTCTTGCGATTATCCTATTTTTGCAAAAGCTGCCGCTAAACTAGTCAGTGAAGGTACAGCTAAATATGGTGTTTTAGTTTGTTCTTCTGGAGAAGGTATTATGATGACCGCTAATAAAGTAAAAGGCGTTAGATGCGGTTTAGCTTATAACGACGATGTTGCTAGATTGATTAGACAACATAATAATGCAAACATGATTGCATTTGGTGCTAATTTTATGAAACTTGAAGATATCATTAAAAGAATCGATATTTTCCTTTCAACAGACTTTGAAGGCGGTCGTCACGAGCGCCGTGTCTCAGAAATTGAATAAAAATTTTATTAAATGAATCAAGCCTCAATAGAGGCTTTTTTTATTAATCGAAATATTCTCAAATATTTTTAGTTTTTCTTAAGTATTAAGTATAAGGAGATAGGAAATGTTCGTTTGTCCAAGGTGTGGAAATTCAAATCCAAAATATGTTGGTATAAAAAATGGAAAACCATATTGCAGATTTTGTATTTCTTTTAAGGGCGAAACGGTTAGAGACATTAAAACTAAATCTGGTTCAGTAATTGTAGATATTAAATACCCTTTATCAAACGAGCAAAAACACATTTCAGATAAAGTAAAACAAAATTATTTAAATGGTATCGACACATTAATCGACGCAGTTTGTGGTGCAGGGAAAACCGAACTTGTATATGAAGTTATTGCTACAGCGTTATCAAATAAGAAGACGGTCGCATTTGCAGTTCCTCGCCGAGATGTAGTAATCGAATTAACACCTAGAATAAAAGCAACTTTCCCATCAAATTCGGTTGTATCAGTCTATGGAGGCCATACATCAAGATTAAAAGCAGATATTGTAGTTTTAACAACCCATCAACTTTATCGATACCCTCATGTTTTTGATTTGATAATTTTAGATGAAATTGATGCTTTCCCATTTAAAGATAACGATCTTCTTTTGGCGATGTTAAGAAATGCATCAAGAGGAAGAATTGTAATGATGAGTGCAACGCCATCCGACGAGGTTTTGCGGGAATTTTCGCAAGATAAGCATGAGGTTTTGCATTTAAATACACGTTTCCACAGGCACCCATTGCCAGTCCCAAAAGTTTATGTTCGTTATGGCCCAGCAAAATACATTACTCTCCTTAAAAAAATGAAAGAATTCAAAAAAGAAAATAAACCCGTTTTTGTGTTTTGCCCGACCATTGATATGGCGGAATCTGTTTATGCGGTTATTAAAAAAGTTATACCTAACGGAAATGTTGTTCATTCAAAGAAAATTGATCGAGAAACAATAATTGATGATTTTAAAAATGGAAGATATTTCTATTTAGTTACAACAGCTGTTTTAGAAAGAGGAGTTACTATCAAAAATTTACAAGTGATTATTTTTAATGCGGATCACGACATATATGACGAACATGCTTTAATTCAAATTTCAGGAAGGGTAGGAAGAAAATATGATGCTCCAGAAGGTGAAGTCGTTTTTCTCGTCGATAAAATCACGAGCTCAATCCAAAGAACAATCTCCACAATCGAAGATAAAAACAAATCTTTGCAAACTATGCTTTGAACCAATAGAAGAAGCATCACTTCACAATCTTCTTTTTAAAGATGCGACGATATGCCATCGTTGTTATTTGAAATTTAAACCAAAACTTTTAAGTTTTCTAGTTGATGATATTCGTGGTTTTTATATCTATGATTATGATGAACAAATACAAAATGTTTTATATCAATTTAAAGGTTGTTTTGATTATGAATTATTTGGAGTATTTTTCGATTATTTGAGAGTTTATCTAAGAATAAAATATTTTGGATATGTTTTAGTTCCTGCTCCATCTTCAAAAGAAGCTGACAATGAAAGAGGATTTAATCACGTTGTTGAAATGTTTAAACCTCTTAAACTCAAGATAATCCAATGTATCCATAAGAACACGGATGTTAAGCAATCTGATTTAAAAGCCGAGGATAGAAAAAATATCAAAAATCACCTCACAATAGATAATGTTGATTTCTCTAAAAAGAAAGTGTTAATCGTGGATGATGTTTTTACAACTGGATCAACAGTTAGGGCAATGATTGATTTAGTTAAAACCAAAGGTGCGAAAAAGATAAAAGTGTTAGTTATGAGTAAGACCAAAGATAAAAATGTTGGTTAAACATATGACCCCATAATGTTAATAAATTAATTGAATTGCTATACCATTTATTGAATGGTAAAATACTAAATTGTCCTATTAAGGAGATATACTATGGCGAATTTTATTGAAAAGATATTTAGATTCGAAGCTCGAACCTTAAAAAAATATTCAAAACAAGCTGACAAAGTCATTGCTTATGAAAGTGAAATGGCTGCATTAAGCGATGAAGATTTGCGTGCTAAAACAGATTACTTTAAGAATTTATTGGCTAATGGAGCAACTCTTGATGATATCAAATATGAAGCTTTTGCTGTTGCTCGTGAAGCCGCAAAAAGAACATTAGGTCAATTTCCATATAAAGTTCAAATTATTGGTGCTCTTGTTATGCACGATGGCGATGTCGCCGAAATGAAGACCGGTGAAGGTAAAACCTTAACCGCAACCATGGCAATTTATCTCAATGCTTTAAAAGGCGAAGGTGCTTACGTTGTTACCGTTAATGAATACTTAGCGCAACGTGACGCTGAATGGATGGGACAAATTTATCGTTTTTTAGGTTTAACTGTTGGATGTAATATCCACGATTTAACAACCCAAGAAAAACAAGAACAACACTTATGTGATATTTGTTATACAACAAACTCCGAACTTGGTTTCGATTATCTTCGTGATAATATGGCCACTTCAATTAAACGTCGTGTTTTACGTGGCCTTAATTATGCAGTTATCGATGAAGCCGACTCAATTTTAATTGATGAATCAAGAACTCCACTTATTATTTCTGGCCAAGCTAGAACAAGTGCTTCCTCATATAAAACTTATGACTTATTTGCTAAAGCATTAAAGAAAGGTGTTGATTTTGAAATCGACATCAAAGATAAGACGTGTTCTTTAACTGATGCTGGCAATAAACGCGCTGAACGCATGTTTGGTGTTAAAAATCTTTACGACCCAGAACACCAAGAAGACGTGCATAGAATTCAACAAGCTTTAAAAGCTAACTACATTATGTCTCGTGATGTCGAATATATGGTCGATCAAAATGGTGAAATTCAATTAATTGACCAGTTTACTGGTCGTATTTTAAAAGGTCGTGAATATTCAGATGGTCTTCAACAAGCAATTCAAGCTAAAGAGAATGTTAAGATCAAAGAAGAAACAGTCACAATGGCTACCATTACATATCAAAACTTCTTCCGTTTATTTAAGAAGTTATCTGGTATGACTGGTACCGCTAAAACCGAGGAAGAAGAATTCCAAAAAATTTACAACATGCGTGTTGTATCTATTCCAACCAATAAACCAATCGCTCGTATTGATGCGATAGATTATATCTATGCTCACAAGGCTGAAAAATTAAAAGAACTCGTTCAAGAAATTAAACAACGTCATGAAAAAGGACAGCCAATTCTTGTTGGCACAGTTTCAGTCGAATCTTCTGAAGAAGTTTCCAAATTATTAGACGATGCTGGTTTACCACACGAAACATTGAACGCCAAGAACCATGCTCGTGAAGCTGAGATTATTGCTCATGCTGGTGAAAAAGGTGCTATCACAATTGCTACTAACATGGCTGGTCGTGGTACCGATATTAAGATTAATGATGAAGTTAAAGCTTTAGGTGGTCTTTGTGTCTTTGGAACAGAACGTCACGAATCAAGACGTATCGACAACCAGTTACGTGGTCGTTCTGGCCGTCAAGGTGACCCTGGATTCTCTCGTTTTTATGTCTCGTTTGATGATGACCTTTTGAAAAGATTCGCGGCAGAATCCGTACAAAAACGTATTGAATCGCTTGGTGAAGGGCCTCTAGAATCCAAGTTATTCTCATCGGTTATTACTAATGCTCAAAAGCAAATTGAGGGTCAAAATTTTGATATCCGAAAAAACCTTTTGGACTATGATGATGTTATTTCTAGACAAAGAAAAGCTATCTATGAAAAACGTGACTCAATTATGTATGCTGACTCAATCAGCGATTTGATTGAAGAATTCTTCTCAACGGCTGGTTATTGTTTAGCTAAAAAAGCAGTACCAGATGATTCACGTGATGGCTTAATTAATGGTGAGGCTTTACGTAAAATCATCGAACCAAAATTTATGGCGGAAGGTTCTTTTAAAGCTGACGCTTATGATGAGGCTCCATTTGAAGACGCTGGTCAAGATTTAGGTGATAACTTATATGACATCTATTTGCTTCGTAGAAAACAATGGGGTGATGAAATTGCCGATAAAGTCGAAAGAGAAATTGCTTTACAAACAATTGATCAAAACTGGACCAAACAAATCGATACAATGGCTAGACTTCGTGAAGGTATTCATTTAAGAAGTTATGCTAATACAAATCCTCTTCAAGATTATGTTAATGAAGGACAAACTCTCTTTAGAGAATGTCTTGAAAATATTTCAACTGAAGCTGTTTTTAAATTCTTAAATGTCGTTGTTCAAATTAAACGTCCTGCTCAAGAACAACCAGCTCCAGAAACCACAAAACCTGCCGAATCAGAAGTGACTGATGTCGAAGCAAAAGATAAAAGCGAAAAGGAATAATGAAAGAGCTAGTAGAACTAAGAACAGAATTTTCTGATCTCACCGAAATGGTCTATAGACTCGGTGATTCTCTTTGACCTCGCTTTTTTAAATAACAAGGTTTCCGAATTAGAAGCAAAACAAAATGTAAGTAATTTTTGGGATGACCAAAAGACTGCTTTAAAAATAATTGAAGAATATAACGACGCGAAAGAAGAACGCGATACTTACATTCATATCGAAAAATCTCATAAAGAAATCAATGATCTTCTTTTTGCATGCACCGATGAAGACGAAGATATGCGTTCTTTGATTGAAGAATTAATTTCTGATTTGAATAAAGAAGTTAAAACATTTAGACAAAAACTCCTTTTTAAAGGAGAATTCGATAATTTAAATGTCACATTAGAAATTCATTGTGGGGCAGGTGGTACTGAATCACAAGACTGGGCTGACATGCTTTCAAGAATGTATGTTCGCTGGTTTGAACGTCACCACATGAAGTTCCAAGTTGTTGATTCTCAACCTGGTGAAGAAGCCGGCATCAAATCTATTGTTTTCCAGGTTAATGGTAAACACGCTTACGGACTTTTAAAAAGTGAAAAAGGAGTTCATCGCCTAGTAAGAATTTCTCCTTTTGATGCAAACAAAAGAAGACACACATCCTTTGCAAGTGTAAACGTGATTCCTGTCTTTGAAGGTGATGTCGATGTCGAGATAAATGAAAAAGATTTAAGAATTGATACTTATCGTTCTGGCGGAGCCGGTGGACAAAATGTCAACAAAGTTGAAACAGCTGTTCGTATCTCTCATATTCCTACAGGAATAGTTGTTTCTTGCCAAGTTGAAAGAAGCCAATTATCAAATAAAGAAATGGCAATGCAAATGCTTAAATCAAGACTTTATCAATTAGAAATTGAGAAAAAACAAGCCGCTTTAAAAAATATCGTTGGGGAACAAAAAGATATCGAATGGGGTTCGCAAATCCGTTCATATGTATTTTGTCCTTATACAATGGTTAAAGATAATCGCACGAATTATTCCACCTCAGATGTTGATGCTGTCATGGATGGAGAATTAGATGGCTTTATCTTTGCTTACCTCGAATTATTATCAAGAAATTCCGAATTAAAATAATGGAAGAGAAAAGATTTCAAATAGTATCCAAATATAAACCAACTGGTGATCAGCCACAAGCAATCGCTGAATTGGTCGACGGAATCAATTCAGGAAAGAAGCTCCAAGTTCTTTTGGGTGCGACTGGAACTGGTAAAACTTTTACAGTCTCAAACGTTATTGAAAAGGTTCAAAAACCGACCTTAGTTTTAGTTCACAATAAAACCCTCGCTGGTCAATTATATGCGGAATTTAAGGAGATTTTTCCAAATAATCGTGTCGAATACTTCGTTTCTAACTTCGATTTTTATCAGCCTGAAGCGTACCTTCCAAAATCAGATACTTACATCGATAAAAGTGCTGTCATGAACGAAGAAATAGAGATGCTTAGAACTTCTGCAATCAATTCTATTTTAGAAAGAAAAGATACAATTATTGTCGCTTCAGTTGCTTCTATTTATGGTCTAACCGATCCTGACGAATATCGTCGATTAGTATTTGATGTTAGGGTAGGCGAAGAGCTTAATCGAAAAGCCTTTCTTAATAAATTAGTTGATGCTCAATATCAACGTAATAATCTCGATATTAAACCAGGCACTTTTAGAGTTCGAGGAGATGTTATTGAAATCGCTCCTCCTTTTGC
>CAMOEQ010000005.1 GCA_946612405.1 uncultured Erysipelotrichaceae bacterium
TTTTCCCACCTTTTTTAAAATTTCATTTTGATGAAATCCCTTTATTAATTGCTGGGTTTGCTTATGGTCCATGGGTATCGCTCGCCGCTATTTTTGTTAGAGCGTTAATTAAACTTCCAATCGATATCGGAGAAACGATGGGGGTTGGAGTTTTAGCTGATTTACTTTTCTCAATTGCTTTTATTCTTCCTGCAACATTTATTTACAAATATAAAAGGACATTTGTTGGAGCGATTATTGGTATTGGAGTTGGAACAATCTCCCAAATTATTGTCGCAATGATTGGCAATGTCTATGTCATGATTCCATTCTACTTATATTTATATGGAATGGACGAAGTTAAGATGCTTGAAGTAATTAACACAGTTGCAATTTGGAAAATTCAAGATCTTAAATGGTCATATGCCTTTGTTGCCGTCTTACCATTTAATGCTATAAAAGATGCGATTGTTGTTATCGTTACACTTTTAGTGTACAAGCCACTAAGAAGAGTAATTAATAGATTTAATGAAAAGTTCTCGGAAAACCGAGAACCTTCAGAATAATTTTATAATTGTCTTATTCGACTTCGATTGCACCGAATGGGCATTCAATGTCTAATTCATCGACTTCGTCGACGATAGCTTTTGCTTTGCCATCATCATCAAATTCGAAGACATCTGGACGGGAACCAACACATAAACCGCAGGAACCACAAACGTCAGAATTAACTTTAACTTTTGGCATGTTTCTTTCCTCCAACGCCATTATTATATAAAAATGATTTATAACCTTCAATAATTGTTAAATTACAATTCATTTTTTAATGAAAATAAACTAATATATTTCCATTAAGGTAATTATGACTAGAGTTGAGAAATATCGTGAATATCGAAAAGAAATATTGAACTCTTTTTATTTCGACAAAAAAGAGACAAAAAAATCAATTATTTCAAATAAAGTTTCACAGGCCACACTTAACAAAGATACCGCTAATAATTTAAGCGTTGATGAAGTTATGGAAGCTTACGAATTATACGATGAAACTAATGAAGTTACTACCAAAAAGAAATTGAATAATGTTCAAAAGAAAGAATTATTATTCTTTATTATCGGTGGTGTTGTTATAATAGGTTTAATTATTGGATTAATTATTGTTGGTATAAATATCTTTGGAGGATAAATAAATGAGAAAGATTGTTGTTGCTATTGATGGGCCAGCTGCTTCTGGAAAATCAACTGTGTCAAAAGCAGTTGCTAAGATTTTAGGATTTACATATATCGATACAGGTGCGATGTATCGTGCTTTTACTGAATATGTTTTAAGAAAAGGTGTTGATCCAGAAAATGAAGCCGAATGCGTCAAACTTATTCCCGAAGTTAGCATCGAACTTTATCCAGATGGAAAAGTAATGTGCTCTGGTAAAGATGTTACAAGAGAAATTAGAGAACCACATGTTAGTGGCAACGTTTCATATATCGCATCTTATAAAGATATTCGACTTGCTTTAGTTGAACTCCAAAGAAAAATGGCCGATAAACAATCTGTCGTTATGGATGGTAGAGATATCGGCACTTATGTTTTACCAAATGCCGATGTTAAGATTTATCAAATCGCTTCAGTTGAAGAAAGAGCGAAACGTCGCTTTCTTGAAAATCAAGAAAAAGGCATTCCTTGCACTTTAGAAGATGTTGTTGCAGATGTTCAAAAAAGAGACCGCATCGACTCTTCGAGAGCTTTTGCTCCTTTAAAACCTGCTGATGATTCAATTCTTTTAGATACATCTAATTTAAGTATTGAAGAAACAAGAGAAAAAGTCTTAGAAATTATTAGAGAGAAAACTGGTATTTAATGGCTATAGGAATTGTTGCAATTATTGGAAGTCCTAACGTTGGTAAATCAACGATTTTTAATCGTATCGTTGGACGAAGAAGAGCAATAGTCGATGACGAACCAGGTATTACTAGAGATAGATTATACGAAAATGCCGAATGGCTAGACCGTCAGTTCCGATTAATCGATACTGGCGGAATTGAAATAACAAATCGTCCTTTCCAAGATCAAATTAGAATTCAAGCTCAAATTGCGATTGATGAAGCTGATGTAATTTTATTCGTCGTCGATGGTAAAAAAGGATTATCTGACGATGATAGAATGGTTGCAAAACTCCTATATAAATGCAAAAAACCTGTTATTTTAGCCGTAAATAAAATTGATAATAATACGATGATTGCTAATGCTTCTGAGTTTTATGCTTTAGGCTTAGGAGAGCCAATTCCAACTAGTGGTGAGCATGGTATTGGCATCGGCGATATCTTAGATAAAATTGTTAAATTATTACCTAAAAGTGAAGATGAAAAATATGGTGAAGCAATTACTTTTTCTATCATTGGTAGACCTAATGTCGGTAAGTCTTCATTAGTGAACGCCATTCTTAAAAAAGAGAGAGTAATTGTATCAAATATCGTTGGAACAACTCGCGATTCAATCGATACATTTTTTACTAGAGACAATCAAGATTACGTAGTAATAGATACAGCCGGACTTCGAAAAAGAGGCAAAATTTACGAAGCGGTTGATAAATATTCTATGCTTAGAGCCTTGGCAGCTGTTGATCGAAGTGAAGTTGTATTATTAGTGATTGACGCTAATGAAGGAATCATTGAACAAGATAAGCATGTAGTCCAATATGCTGTTGAAAATAAAAAGGCAATTATTATTGTTGTTAACAAGTGGGATCTTATTGAAAAAGGACAAAATACTCAATCCGAATTTGAGAAAAAAGTTCGTAAAGAATTTCAATTTTTAGAATATGCTCCAATAGTCTTTGTCAGTGCAAAAACCAGTGCAAAAGTCGACAATATCTTTGCAAAAATCAAATTAGTTCATGAAGCATATGACACTCATATTTCGACATCTTTACTAAACGATGTTATTCAAGATGCTCAAACGATGAATGAGGCTCCAGACTTCAATGGTGGTAGATTAAAAATATATTTTGTTAATCAAGCAAATTCTTGTCCACCAACCTTTGTTCTTTTTGTTAATAAACCTAAATATGCTCATTTTTCATATTTAAGATATATTGAGAATAGATTACGTGATTCATTTAATTTAGATGGAACACCTATCGAACTCGTTTTAAGAGAGCGAGTTTAATATTGTTAATTAGTTTTCTTTTTATTAAAATAAAAGTCTAGGAGAAATTTTATGAATAAAGCTGATTTAGTTGTTGCGATAACTGAAAAAACAGATTTATCAAAAGTTGAAGTTGAATCAGTCGTTGATGAATTCTTACAAATCATCGAAGACAAAATTATTGAAGGTGAAGAAGTTAAAATATCCAATTTTGGAGTTTTCTACAAAAAGGAACGTTTAGCTCGCAAAGGCACAAACCCAAGCGATGGTTCTTCTATCGTTATACCTGCAAACAATACAGCAGGGTTTAGGCCTTCGAAAATCTTAAAAGAAAAATTAAATTAAGAGTCTTATGACTCTTTTTATTATGAATAAAGAAATATTTAATAAATTAGCAAAATTGTTTAACAGTCATGGTTATCGTCTTTATATGATTGGTGGTACCACTAGAGATTATCTTTTAAACAAAGAAGTTTTTGATTTTGACTTTGTTAGCGATGCTACTCCAGATGATATGAAATCATTTTTAAAAAATGCTGATTATCATTTTGCTAAATTTGGTTCGGTTAAGATTAAAGTTGATGGTGTTCATGTTGATATAACAACCTTACGTAAAGAAGGAGAATATCTTGATTTCCGTCATCCTAGTGAAATTCATTATGTTAAAACTATTGAAGAAGATTATGTTCGACGAGATTTTACAATCAATGCAATTTATATGGATGAGAAATTCAATATCATTGATCCATCAAATGGAGTAGATGATTTAAAAAATAAGTTAATCCGCTTCATTGGTGAGCCTGAAAAAAGAATCAAAGAAGATCCATTACGTATTCTTCGAGGGGAAAGATTTGCAAAAAAATTAGGATTTAAAATCGAAGATAAATCGATGCTTGCAATAGAAAAAAATCGTTATTTGCTCGATAAAATTAACCCTGAAAAGATTAAAGAAGAAATACGCAAATCAAATAATAAATAATCTTCTTTTAATTTATAAATTAATTTAATAAAATATTATCACTATGTCAGTCACTCAAATGGAGGCACTAGACTTCCGCTATCTACTTTTAGAATATTACCGAAAGCTTCGTCTTACTGAAAATGAGCTTGTCGTTATTTTAATGATTGATCATCTTTTAGAACAAAAGAATACTTTAGTTACTCCAGACTTACTTTCTTTAAAGATGTCGTTATCTAGTAAAGAATTAGATAAAATCTTTGTCAGTTTAATTGAAAGAGGATATCTTCTTTTTGATACTGGTAAAAACATTAAAGTTTCTCTTAAACCTTTGAAGAAAAAATTATATGAAGTATTTGAAGAATCTTTAGCAAAAGAGCACGAAACAAAGATAAGTGAAGAGAAGACCAAAGTTCTTCAAAACATCTATCAAGTTTTTGAAAAAGAATTATCTAGACCTCTTTCACCATTAGAAATATCTCTTATTGGTGAATGGGTTGATAATGGTTATAGTGATGAAAGAATTATCGAAGCATTACGCTCAGCTCTTTCTAAAGGAAAGAAATCACTTAAAAGTGTCGATAAGATTTTGCTTCAATGGCAAGCGAGAGATGACATTGCAAAAAGTGGTAATACCGCTATAAGCAAAGATTGGGATAAAGACATCGAAAAGACGATGGAAATTATCAAAACTAAATGGTTAGATGACTAATAAACAAATTGCTATCTTCTCATATTTAGATGAATTATATCCAAATGCTCATTGTGAATTAAATTATTCCAGTGACTATGAATTATTGATTGCAGTTATGCTTTCTGCCCAAACAACTGATAAGGCAGTCAACAAAGTAACTGCTCTTTTATTTTCTAAATATAGAAATCTAAATGATCTCGCAAATGCTAGATTAGAAGATGTCGAATCAATCATTTCATCTATTGGAATGTATAAAGTGAAAGCCAGAAATGTTTTGGGAATAGCTAATGGATTGATTGATAAATGCGGTGGTAAAGTCCCCCATAATAAAGATGAACTAATTTCTCTTCCTGGAGTGGGTAATAAAACGGCTAATTGTGTGCTTGCTGAACTATATAATGAACCATATTTAGCGGTGGACACTCATATGCAAAGATTTTCACGTAGATTAGGTATAGCAAAAGCAAATGATTCAGTTGAAAATATCGAGAAGAAATATCTAAGGTTTATTCCTCAGGAAAGATTAATAAAAACGAACCATCAAATCATCTGGTTCGGTCGATATAAATGTAAAGCAATTAGTCCAGATTGTGAAAATTGTAAATTGCAAGGATTTTGCAAGAAATAATCAACTTTTGCAGTAGATTTCGTTAACTATTGATAAATAATCTAATCGAGGTGCAAAACCTCTTTTTATTTTGTGACCAACTTCTAAAAACTTCTCATATGGGATAGATTTTCTTTCGCCATGTTCATAGAATTCAATGACATATTTTGCATCGAGTAAAAAGGTCTCGTTTTTTGTGACAAATTCAATAATAAAAAAAGCAATTCCATTTTGTTTTAAAACACCCTTCAGATGCTCAATTTGTTGGGGTGGAATATTTGCTAATGGGAAACTTGTTTTAGATTTGGTTTGTTTTGCTTCGAAATCAATGTATCGTCCATTATAAACACCGTTATAGTCGGTAGTCGATTGCTTCTCAAAATAGGCATTTGTAATTATTGCGCCTTTTGAATAATCAACTTTAACAATATTAATTGGAGTTGGCCTTTTAGTAATTAGACACAAGCCATGTTCTTTATAGTATTCATTAGAAGCATTGATATCACCTTCGAGATCCATTCCTCGATTAGCAGATGAAATATGTCTCTTTAGCGAGACTGTTTTTTTATCTTCTTTCTCCTTAATCTTTTTTGGAGAATAGGTTTTACCGTTATTGTATTTAATCATTCTAATGATTGATCAACATAATTTTCAAAGTCGTCGTAGGAAACATTTTTCTTTTCTACTAATTGTTGAAGGACATCGTGAACTGGATCAGGCAAATGCCTCATCTTTGCTAAGACTTTGATATATTCTTCTTTAACAATGTCTTTGTTTTTTAAGAATGCATCATATAAATATGCAAGATTGACTGCATCCATTAAAGCGTTATGTTGTGTTCCTTTAAATTCAAGATGGAAAACTTTTAAAAAATTAGCGAGTGAATAATTGTTATTATTTTCATCTTTAACATATGTAGATAAGAATTCTGATAAATCAAAATTGTGTTTAATTAAGATTTGAACATCTTCTTTTTTGACATCTAAGTTATATGCTTGAGATTGAGAAATGATTCTAATGTCATGAGAACCAAAGGTGACATATTTGCATTTAGAATAATCTCTTCCCATATATTTTTTAAGCATATCGATAGTTTGTCTAAATGATATGCCATCTTTTTTAAGTTGAGCATCGGTAATGCCGGTTAAATCAGTTACGACACTTCCGACTTTGTTTTTAGCTTTTACTAAAGTATAGATACCACGATGTATCTTTCTAATCGTGCCATCTTTTCTAATAGAAGCTTTAACTGCACCTAAGGCAATCATTTCATGAGAAAACTGTGTTCCTTCTAAATCTAGAAAACATAATGTTTTAACGTAGTTTAAATGTTTGTCTAAGGCTTTCATTTTCGCTATGTATTATATCACAATAAATAATTCATAAAATGAATTGTTTTTATTTTTACAAAATAATATAATTTATGATACGGTGGAATAATATCTATGAATTATAATTCAAAAACATTATTAGATGTTAAATTCTCAAAAAACGTCAAGGGTTATGATGCTCTTGAAGTTGATGAAACTCTCGATCTAGTTATCGAAGATTATCAACATTATGAGAAACAAAATGTATTATATAAAAAATCCATCGAGGAACTAGAAAAAGAGGTTAATAGGCTTAAAGAAGATCTTCGTAAAGCTGAAGTTGAATGCAAAAGACTTCAAAACGAAGTCGATTCCATTCCAGATGATCCTGATGTCAATCGAGGAAACATCCAATTGCTTAAAAGAATTTCTATCTTAGAAAAGGCTCTTTATAAAAAAGGAGTCGATCCGAAAAAATTATAATCCGACCTGGATAATTGCTGGCATTAGCTAGAGGAAAGTCCATGCTCGCACCATCTGTGATGATGGTAGTGATTGCGCTAACGGAAAAAATAACGTTAGGTATGTAGGAGTGCATAACGGCGGAACTATTCTAAAACGTAAGTCATGAAAATGTTCCTTAAGGTGCCACAGAGACGAGCTTAGTAGAAATATTAAGGTGAAACGTTGGTAAACCCCACAAGCGAGAAACCCAAATTTTGGTAGGGGAGGTTACAAGAGCAAACCGAAGCTCAAGTAGCACGCATTGCGTAGATAAATTATTATCCTAGACAAAACATGGCTTATAGGGTCGGATACTCACTAAAAGGAGACGTAAAATGAATCTTCCAAACAAAATCACTTTATCCCGCATTATTCTCATCGTTTTGATGATAGTGGGAATATTTGTTTTAGCAATAATTGAAGGCGCTTTAAAAAAGCCTTTTATTGCACCAAATATTGGGGATTCGCCGATAAATTTAATCTATTTAATCATTTGCATTATCTTCATAATTGCAGCGGCAACTGACTATTTAGATGGTCATCTTGCAAGAAAGATGAATTTGGTTACAGATTTTGGAAAATTCCTTGATCCAATCGCTGATAAATTACTTAACGATGCGACAATGATCTTTCTATTGATTCCTCAACTTTATGCTCCAACTCAATTCTCTAATCCTAACTCAGTTACATTTGATCCAGTTTCAATCACTATCTTAACAATTTGCGTTATCGTTATGATTGGGCGTGATCTTGTTGTTGATGCTTTAAGAATGATTGCAGTTAAAAATAATGTCGTAATCGCTGCTAATAAATTTGGAAAAGCAAAAACTGTTTTACAAATGATTGCTATTCCAATGCTTTTACTTAACGATTGGCCATTCTCTTATTTTGATAAGAATTGGGCTCAACCACTTCATGTTTCTAATTTGTTCTTCTATGCCGCTACATTAATGTCTATCGTTAGTGGTGTCATTTACGTATATCAAAATAAGCAAGTCTTCAAAGGAAGCAAATAATGCAAAAACTTGTTTCTTATCTTAAAGATAAAAACTTAACAATAGGTTCTGTCGAATCAATGACTGGTGGTTTGTTTGCTGCTAACATCACATCTGTTCCTGGTGCAAGCAAAGTATTTAAAGGAAGCATTGTTTCATATTCGCCTTTAATAAAAGAAAATGTTGTTGGTGTTAATGAAGAAACAATTGCAAAATATGGAGTCGTTTCAAAGCAAGTTGCTTATGAGATGGCTGAAAAAGGTCGCAAAGTTCTAGATGTTGATATATGCGTTTCAATCACTGGAAATGCCGGGCCAACAAGTGAACCTGGCGAAGCAGGAGTTGGAGAACTATATATTGGCTTATCAACAAACGATGGAACCAAAGTTATTAAGAAACAATTTTCTGGTGATAGAGAAAAAATTCGTGAACAAGCACTTCTTGCTATGCAAGAAGAAGTTCTTATTCTCATTACAAAATAAATTATTTTCAACAAATTTTTGAAAAATATCAGTATTTATTAGTGAAAGGAAAAATATAAAATGGCAAAAGAAACAAAAAAAGATCCAAAACTTGAAGAAGCATTGAAACTTATTGAAAAGAATTTTGGCAAAGGCGCTGTCATGAAACTTGGCGAACGCCCACATGTCGATGTCGATGTAATACCATCTGGTTCACTTTTAATTGATAATGCACTTGGTGTTGGTGGTTACCCAAAAGGACGTATTATTGAAATCTTTGGTCCTGAAAGTAGTGGTAAGACAACACTTGCCTTACATGCGATTGCCGAAGCTCAAAAGAAGGGCGGCGTTGCTGCCTTTGTTGATGCTGAGCATTCTATCGACCCAGTTTATGCTCGCAATTTAGGTGTTGATATTGATGAACTCATCTTGTCTCAACCTGATAGTGGTGAACAAGCTTTAGAAATCGTTGAATTACTCGCGAATAGTGGCTCAATCGATATCATTGTTGTCGACTCCGTTGCAGCGCTCGTTCCTCAAGCTGAACTTGATGGGGCAATGTCGGATAATTCTGTTGGTTTACAAGCTAGATTATTATCTAAAGCAATGAGAAAACTTGCTGGTATTCTTAACACTAATGGTTGTACAGTTATCTTCATCAATCAACTTCGTGAAAAAGTCGGAGTTATTTATGGTAACCCAGAAACAACTACTGGTGGACGCGCATTAAAATTCTATGCCTCTGTTCGTATTGATATTAGACGTGCTGAAGCAATTAAAGATGGCTCTACTATCGTTGGTAATACTGTCAATGTTAAAGTTGTTAAAAACAAGGTTGCACCTCCATTTAAAAATTGTCAAATCGATATCATCTATGGAAAAGGTATTGCTAAATCAGCCGAAATCCTTGATATGGGTGTCAAATTAGGTATCTTAACAAGAAGTGGTTCTTGGTACGAATATGAAGGCAATCGATTTGCAAATGGTCGAGAAGCTGGTAAAGCCTATTTAGAACAAAACCCAGAACTTGCCGAAGAACTTCTCAACAAAATCAAAACTGGTGAAGTTAAATAGGCAATTCAAATTAGCGGAGCGTGATTGCTTCGCTTTTTTATTTTTTTCTATGATATAGAA
This sequence comes from uncultured Erysipelotrichaceae bacterium, assembly GCA_946612405.1. The sequence continues at coordinate 9,782 of CAMOEQ010000005.1, forward strand.
GTTAAATGTTGTTATAATATGGACGTATCTTCGGATACTTATTACCATATCGTAACTATTCGGGGTTTCCCGCTTAAATACAAAAACAAATCCTTTTGATGGGGATTTTGGGTAATAATCTTGATTATAGATTGTTAAAATATTTCTATAGAAATATAAATGCAATCTTTACATATAGGAGGCAATAATTATGCCAGAAAATGGAATTTTGTTTGGTGTTTTGGCAATTGTTTTTGCTGTTATTGTCGGTGTCGCAATCGGATTTTTCTTATTAAGATTTATTCCTTCTATCAAAGCGAAGAACGCTGAAAAGAAGGCTGACAAAATTATTCGTGACGCTGAAATAAAAGGCGAACAAATTCGTAAAAACGCTCAACTTGACGGAAAACAAGCCGTTGCAGAAATGAAACAAGAAGCTGAAAAAGATATTCGTGAACGTAAACAAGAATATGCTCAACTTGAAAACAAACTTAATCAACGTGAGCAAAATATCGATCGTCGTGATGCTAACTTGTTAAACAAAGAAAACGCTATTGAAGAAAAAAGCGAAATGCTTACTCGTCGTTTAAGAGAATGTGACAAGAAAGAAGCTCAACTTCAAGAAAAGATTGATTCTATTATTGAAGAACTTCAAAAAGTTGCCCAACTCTCTGTTAATGAAGCTAGAGACGAAATCTTTGCTCGTGTTGAATCTAAGATGAGCAAAGAAATTGCTGCTTACATTAAAACTCAAGAAGATGAGGCTAAAGCTACTGCCGAAGAAAAAGCTAGAGAATTACTTGGACTTGCAATTAGTAAATATGCTCAAGATGAAGTTCAAGAAAGAACAGTTTCAACTGTCGCTCTTCCAAGCGATGAAATGAAAGGTAGAATCATCGGTCGTGAAGGTCGTAATATTCGTACCTTAGAACAACTTCTTGGTGTTGATTTGATTATCGATGATACTCCAGAAGTAATCACCGTTAGTTGCTTTAACCCTATTAGAAGACATGTCGCAACTAAATCTCTAGATTTATTAATTAGAGATGGTCGTATTCAACCAGGTCGAATTGAAGAAATCGTTGCTAAAGTTCAAGAAGAAGTTGATGCCGATATTCAAAAAGCTGGTGAAGAAGCAGCCTTTAAACTTGGTCTACCAAAGATTAACCGTGAACTTTTAATGTATGTTGGAAGACTTAAATATCGTACATCCTATGGTCAAAATGCTTATGATCATTCAATTGAAACTGCTTATTTAGCAGGTATTATGGCTGCCGAACTTGGTTTAGATCAAAACCTCGCTAAACGTGCTGGTTTACTTCATGACATTGGTAAAGCAGTTGACTTTGAGCAAGATGGTAGTCACGTTGAACTTGGTTCAAGACTTGCTAAAAAATATGGCGAACCAGCAGTTGTAATTAATGCAATTGAATCTCACCATGGCGATGTTCCTGCTACATCAGTTATTTCTAACTTAGTTCAAGCTGCTGATACATTATCAGCTGCTAGACCAGGTGCACGTAGTGAAACACTTGAAAGTTATATTAAACGTATCGAACAACTCGAAACCATTTGTAAATCTTATGAAGGTGTTTATCAATGCTACGCTATGCAATCAGGACGTGAAGTTCGCGTTATGGTTGTCCCTGAAAAGATCGATGATTTAGCCGCCTTTAAGTTGGCTAGAGACATTCGTGAAAAGATTGAAACTGAAATGACTTATCCAGGTCAAATTAAAGTCTCTGTTATTCGTGAATATCGTGCGACCGAAACTGCTAAATAATTTATGAAAATATTGTTCTTTGGAGATATAGTGGGCCAAGTAGGCCGTAATGCCATTAAACATTATACTGAAAAGCTTGTTAAAAAATATCAAGTTGATTTTGTTATTGCTAATGGCGAAAATGCCACGCATGGAAAAGGATTGATTGAAAAACATTATTATGAACTTTTAGATGCAGGTGTTGATTGTATTACTTTAGGTAATCACTATCTTTCTAAGGACCGAATTTTAGATTATATCGAAGATGCTGATGCTTTAGTTAGACCACTTAATCTATTACGTGATTTTGGTGGTGAAGGAAGTGTCACATTTGAAGTTAAAGGACAACTCATTAGAGTAACCAATATTCTTGGAACAGCCTTTATGAAAGAAGAAGTTGCTTCTCCATATTTAACTTTGAAAGGCTTAATCGATAATAATCAAAATGAAAATTCAATTCACATCGTTGATTTTCACGCTGAAGCAACTGGCGAAAAAGCTTGCTTCGGTTATGCTTTTGATGGCCTTGTAAGTGCTGTTTTAGGAACCCATACTCACGTTCAAACTAATGATGCTAAGATTCTTCCTAAAGGAACGGGATTTATTACTGATGTTGGAATGTGCGGGGCCGCTAATGGAGTGCTTGGTTTTGAAAAAGGTTCAGTAATGAATAAAACTCTTTTTGGTGATACGGCTAGATTTGAATTAGACACCAAAGATACTGAAATGATTAACGCTGTCATTATGAATATCGATGATGAGAGCAAAAAATGTTTAGAGATTTTCTCTATTAAATTATTAGGAGAATAGCAATGGCGAAAGTCATTTATAATTCTTTGCCAGATGCAAATTTAGAAAGAAGAAGAAATGTCTCCTTTAATTTTTCGTATGATGATATTTCAATTTCAGATGAATTAAAAAAGTTTGCAAAAGGTAAAAAATATTACATTCATACCTTTGGTTGTCAAGCAAATTATCGCGATCAAGAAATAATGGCAGGTTTGCTTGAAAAAGCTGGGTTTTGCAGTGGAAATGATGAAAAAGATTCTGATGTAATTATCTTAAATACCTGTGCAGTTAGAGAAAATGCTGAACAAAAAGTGTATGGCAAAATTGGCGATTTAAAAGCCTTAAAACTTGCTAACAAAGATCGTATTATCGCTGTATGTGGATGTATGGTTCAACAAAAGCATGTCATCGAACATATTAATAAATCTTATCCACATGTCGATTTGATTTTTGGCACTCACAATATTATCGATTTGCCTAAACTACTTGATGAAATAATTACCAAGAAACTTCGCGTTGTTGATGTTAAATCTCTTCCTGGAGATATAACAGAAAATTTACCAAGTGTAAGACAATCGAATTTTAAGGCCTTTGTTAATATTTCTTATGGTTGCGATAAGTTTTGCACATATTGCATTGTTCCTTATACACGTGGAAAAGAACGTTCACGTAAGATGGAAGATATTCTTAAAGAATGCAAAGAGCTTAAAGATTTAGGTTATAAAGAAGTTACATTACTCGGTCAAAATGTTAATGCTTATGGCAAAGATTTAGATGATGGTTCATCATTTTCAAAGCTTCTTGATGAAGTCGCTAAATTAGGAATTCCTAGAGTTAGATTTTTAACATCTCATCCTTGGGATTTTTCAACTGATATGATTGATGTAATTGCTAAACATAAAAACATCATGAAATATATTCATCTCCCTGTTCAATCTGGCAATGATGAAATACTTCGTTTGATGGGTCGTAGATATTCTTCTAAACAATATTTAGATCTCGTTAAAGAAATTAAAAGCAAGATTCCTGACGTTGCTTTATCAACCGATATCATCGTTGGATTCCCTAATGAAAGTTATGAACAATTTTTAGATACAGTGAAGATTGTTAAGGAAGTTAAATATTGGTCAGCATTTACTTTTATTTATTCACCAAGGAACAATACTCCAGCTGCCAAAATTAAGGACAACGTAACTCCTAAAGAAAAGAATCGCAGATTCCAAGAATTGATTAAAGCTTTAGAAGAGGTAATTCAACCAATTAATGATTCATTAGTTGGTAAGATATTCCCAGTTCTTGTTGAAGGTCCATCAGAGAAGAATCCTGAATTATTATCTGGATACACTGAACATAATAAATTAGTTCATTTTAAAGGTGATAAATCTTTAATTGGAGAGATTGTAAATATAAAAATCAAAGAATCACGTCTATATTATCTTAACGGAGAATTAGTTAATGAATAATATCGATGAGGTTTTAAAAACGGTCGATGAAAATTTATCTAATGAACCATGTGTTAAAGAATATTTTCGTCTTAAACAAATAATTAACAAAGACGAAAAATTGATGGAGTTAGATAAACTTGTTAGAGAACATCAAACTAAGATGTGTCAAAACCAAGATAATGATGAAATTTATTTTCAAGAAAAAGAATTATATGAAAAATATCTTTCTGAATTAGAAAATAATCCAATTTATCAAAACTTCAATTTAGTTAAAAAAGAAGTTAACGAACTACTAATCGAAATTAAAAAAATATTAGATTAATTATGATAATTGTTATTACTGGTCCAACTTGTATGGGTAAAAGCGAAACGGCTTTAGAAGTCGCGAAAGCTATTGATGCCGAAATAATCAATGGTGATGCTTTTCAATGTTACAAAGAAATGAATATTGGAGTTGCTAAACCTCCAAAAGAATATTTAGAAGAGATACCACATCATTTATATTCATTTGTTGATGTTAATCATGATTATTCAATCGCTGAATATCAAATCAATCTAAGAAACAAAATAGATGAGCTTCTTTCTTTAAGAAAGAATATTGTCATTGTTGGTGGTTCAGGATTATATATTCGTTCCGCTTTATATGATTATGATTTTAAAGAGAATAAAGAAGTTGATATGTCGTTTTATGAAAATATGGACAATCGTTCTTTACATGATGAATTAAGAAAAATTGATCCTATTGAAGCTGAAAAGATCCATATGAATAATCGTAAAAGAGTTCTTAGAGCGATTGAAATATATTTAACAAATGGAGAATCTAAATCGGCCCTTATTTCTAAGCAAGATCATAAACCTATCTATGAAGTAAGTTTCTTTGTTAAGGATATTGACCGCGATGAATTATATAATCGCATTAATAAACGCGTCGATAAAATGATTAGTGACGGCCTTGTTAAAGAAGTCGAAGATTTATATAAAAGATATGGTTCTTCACCTCGAGCGTTTCAAGCTATTGGCTATAAAGAATTGATTTCATATTTTAAAGGCGAATATTCGCTTGAAATAGCAATTGAAAAAATAAAGCAAAATACCAGAAATTACGCTAAAAGACAATTAACTTATATCCGTCACCAATTTCCGGTGCAATTTTGCAAAAATAATGAAGAATTGCTGGAGAAAATTAAAAATGTCTAATCTTAATGATCGCACGATAAAAGTGCTTGGTAATGATAAAGTAGAATCCTTTAAAAATAAGGTTATTTTAGTGTTTGGATTAGGTGGTGTTGGTGGCACTGCGTTAGAAGCTTTAGCTCGTTCAGGTTTTATGACCTTCATCATCGTAGATTTTGATAAGGTTGATGAATCAAATTTAAATAGACAAATTCTTTATACCAAAAATGATGTTGGCTTAGATAAAACAATTGCTGCTAAGAATAAATTGTTGTCTATTAATCCTGATATTAAGATCGAAACAATCTCTACTAAAATAGACGTTGGAAGTTTATTTAACTTCAGTAAGAAAATTGATTTTATAATAGACGCTATTGATTTTGTTAAAGGCAAATTAGAAATATATAATTTTGCGATTAAAAACGATATCCCATTTATATCATCGCTTGGAATGGGTAATAGAATCGATCCAAGCAAAGTATCAATTACCAAATTAAATCAAACCTCTGGTGATCCATTAGCCAGAAAGATTCGTTATGATGCTAAACAAATGGGTTTAGATTTAAGCAAAATCAATGTTGTTTATTCAAAAGAGGAACCATTAATCAAATCACCTACACCCGGCTCGATTATTACGGTGCCATCTGCTGCCGGCTTATTAATGGCGAAATATGTAATAGAAAACATTAAATAGATTTATAATTATCGAGAGGAAATTTATTATGATGGAAACAATTGATAAGATTGCTAAGAAAGCAAAGATTGATGATAAGTACGTTGATTTATATGGTAAATACAAAGCCAAGATTGATTTATCAATTTTTGATGAATTAAAAGATAAAAAAGATGGCAAATTAGTTTTAGTAACTGCAATTACTCCAACTAAAACTGGAGAAGGCAAAACTACAATGTCAATTGCCTTAACAGAAGGTTTTGCTAAAAATGGTGTGAATTGTATGCTCGCATTACGTGAGCCTTCAATGGGTCCGGTCTTTGGTTTAAAAGGTGGCGCTACTGGTGGTGGTCTAGCCTCTATCGAACCAAAAGATGATATCAATCTTCATTTTACTGGTGACATGCATGCCTTAACTAGTTCCATTAATTTAATTTCCGCTGTTATCGATAATCATATTTTCCAAGGTAATGAACTCAACATTGATCCTAGTAAAATTGTTTGGACTAGAGCAATGGATATGAATGACCGTGCACTTAGAAGCGTCACAGTTATGCAAGACGAAAAGAAAGGTGCTCCTCGTCATGATTCATTTGTTATTACAGTTGCATCTGAAATGATGGCAATTATGTGTTTAGCAAAAGATCCTGATGATTTTAGAAATAGAGTTAACAATATTATTGTTGCTTACACATATGACGATAAACCAGTCTATTTAAAAGAGCTTCGTATTTCTAACGCGATTATGAAACTAATGAAAGAAGCGTTAAAACCTAACTTAGTTCAAACAGTCGAAAACAATCCTGTATTAGTTCATGGTGGACCATTTGCTAATATTGCCCATGGTTGTAATTCAATCATCGCTCTTAAACTTGCTCTTAAATTAGGAGATGTTGTTGTTACTGAGGCTGGCTTCGGTGCTGATTTAGGCGCTGAAAAATTCTTAGATATTTGTTGCCCAACTGGTGGCTTTAAACCTGATGGAGTAGTGGTCGTTGCTACTATTAGAGCATTAAAAGAACATGGTGGTGTTGCTTTTGATGACTTGAAGATTCCAAATGTTGAAGCTCTTAAAGTTGGTATTGCAAACTTAAAATTACATCTTGAGAATATTAAGAAATATGGTTTACCTGTTGTAGTGGCAATTAACCACTTTGCCGATGATTCAAAAGAAGAAATCGAAGTTTTAACAAAATGGTGCGAAGATAATGGCTATGTTGTAAGCTTTGTTGATGGTTTCTTAAAAGGTGGAGATGGCTCAACTGATTTAGCTGCAAAAGTTTCAAAAATGCTTGCAGAATCCCCATCAAATTACCATAAGCTCTATGATTATAAACTCCCAATTAAAGAGAAAATTGAGACTGTTTGTAAAGAGATTTATCGCGCTGGAAATGTTGAATTTAGTGAGACTGCTCTTGAACAAATTGCCCGCTTTGAAAAATTAGGTTATTCTCAAACCGCAGTTTGTATGGCTAAGACCCCATTATCCATCACTGACGATCCAAAAATTTTTGGTGCCCCAATTGGCTCAACTATTCATATTCGTGAAGTTAAATTATCAAGTGGTGCAAACTTCATCGTTGCTCTTACTGGTAAAGTTATGACAATGCCTGGACTTCCTAATGTTCCAGCCGCTGTCAAAATGGAAGATGAATAATGAAAACATTTGATTATCAACTTGGCGATATCGTCGAGTTAAAAAAGCCTCATCCTTGTACATCGCATTCTAAGCTTTTTGAAATCGTTAGAGTGGGTGCAGATTTAAAAATCAAATGTCTTGGATGCGGCAATATAATCATTATTTCTAGAGACAATTTTAATAAACGTTTTAAAAAAGTTATCAAAGATAAAATTAATTAGTTCGACAAATTTTTAAAAAATCTCGGTATTTATTATTAGAGATATGTCGAACTTTTATTTAGAAAATATTTCCAAATCATTTAAAACTCATACTGGTGATTTTTATGCACTTAAAAATATAAACATATCTTTTCCATCTACTGGATTAGTTTCAATTGTAGGTAAGTCAGGCAGTGGAAAATCAACATTGTTAAATATTCTTTTAGGAATCGAAAAACCTTCAAAAGGAAAATTGTTTTTTGAAGGAAAAGATATTTCTAAAATGAGTGACAAGCAATTTTCTAAATATCACCTTAACGATGTTTCGATGGTTTTTCAGCATTACAACATCTTTTTAGATTTATCTGCTAAGGAAAATATTACTCTTCCATTATTGATGAAGGGCTCTAGTAAAAACGAAGCCGAAAATGAGGCTCAGAAACTATTAAAAGAATTCTCGCTTGAATATTTAGAAAACCAAAAGGCTTTCTTACTTTCTGGCGGTGAAAAACAAAGAATTGCAATATTAAGAGCAATTATCACTAATCCGAAAGTTATTTTGTGCGATGAACCAACAGGAGCTTTGGATTCTTTAAATTCAATCGCGATAATGGATATATTAAAGAAATTATCTAAAACCACTTTAGTGATTCTTGTTTCTCATAATAAAAAACTAGTCGATGATTATTCAGACAGAATCATTACATTAAAAGATGGCGTGATTATAAATGATGAATCAATTAACGAATGCTTTGATAGAAATAATTTTAAAAGGAAAAGCAATTATTCTAGCAAGTGGACTAATTTATTCACCAAACTTAATTTAAAAAAGGATAAAAAGAAAAATATATTTTCAGCTTTATCATGCATCATTGGTTTTGCCGCTATCTTTTTATCATTTGGATTTTATACTGGCAGTCAATCTTCACAAGAAAATGCTCTTTTAAATAATCTTTCAGTTCTCCATGCAACTGCTTCTATTAAATCATTTTATGAGATTGAAAATTCACCTCTTTCTTATGAAAAATCAGTTAGACCAGAAGATTCGGAATTAAATAATTATTTAAAGGATTTTAAAAATGTTGTTTATGAACCAAATTTATCTTATTTATTTCCATCATATCCATATGGAAAATATCAAGGGGAATCAATTGAAGGTTTTCAACTAGTTCCGTTATATGATGTTTCTTTAAATTATTATGGAAGCGATCTACTTGTTGAAGGCATATTTCCTAAAGGTAATTTATTAGACGTTTTAGTTAATGAAGAATTCGCTAAACTGTTAAATGTAAGAAACGAAGATTTAATTGATGAATTATTTAATATTTCTTATTTTACATCTTTAAGTTATAACACTGGTGATTATGAAAATCCTTTTTTAAAGGATGATTATTCGTTTGATTATCAATTAAGGATAGTGGGGGTTGTGAAAGAATTCTCCTTTTTAAACACTCCGAAAATTTATTATTCATATCAAGCTCTTCAAGATGAGCTTAGTCAAATATATGCTGAAAATATATCAAGTTATTTAGGATATGAAATTAGTTATTTTGATTATATTTTAATGGTTAATGAAGACGATCCAATTTCATCTTATTCTAGTGAAATCTTTTTGACATCAATTGATGAGTCAAAAACATTTTTTGAATTTATTTCTAAATTAATTGAAACAGAAGACACATTTCAAATTGATTCAAATGCATATGATATTCAACAATCATATAAAACATTTATCGAATCTTTTTCAACCGCCCTTTTCGTTTTTGTAATTATTGCTTTTATTGGAGTGAATTTCATATTAGGCATGATTTCATTTTCGACTTTTATTGAAAATCGTAAGAATAGTGCAATCTTAACGTGTTTAGGCGCAAAGAATTCATCAATCCAAACAATTTATTTAAGTGAGAATTATATCGTAGTTGGTATTTCGATTATCATTTCCATCTTTGTAGCGATCTTACTTCAATTTATTTTAAACAATATCATTAGCAACAATTTTGCTTTAGATAATTTAATTACTATTCCATTCAAAATGTTTTTAGGAACGCCTTTTGGACTAATTTTTCTTTTGTTTGCAATCGCGATCATCTTTTCAACGATTTTTACCTTATCCCCAATGCTAATTTATAGACACTTATCTTTATCTGATGAATTAAGAGACGAATAATGATTGAGATTAAAAATTTCACAAAACGATATGGGCAAAGAATTATCTACGATAATGCTTCATTTTCATTTCCAGAAAAAGGTGTAATTGCAATTGTTGGAGAATCAGGTAGTGGCAAGACAACATTATTAAATGCTATTGCAGGATTAGATTTTAATTATGAAGGTGAAATTGAAATCGATGGAGTTAATTTAAAACGATTGGAAGAAGATGGTTTATGTGACTATCGAATTCATAATATCGGCTATGTTTTTCAGAATTTTAATTTACTAAATTTAGATGATGTCGAAACAAATATTCTTTTACCATTTGAATCAACATCTAATTCATCTAAAAAAATCAAAGAGAGAAAGATAGATGAATTAACAAAAATTCTCGATATTAAAAAACTTAAAAAAGAAAATGTTAATAAACTCTCAGGAGGAGAAAAGCAAAGAGTAGCAATTGCTCGAGCAATGATCAATTCTCCAAAGGTTATTTTGTGTGACGAACCAACTGGAGCGCTCGATGAAGTGAATAGTGTGCAAATCTTTGAAATTTTGAAAAAAATCTCGAGCAAATCCTTGATAATTATTGCTTCTCACGATTTTGAAGGAGTATCGAAAATTGCAAATAAAATCATTAAAATTAGTGATGGCAAAGTAGAAATAAATGATTTAAAAAATGATATAGAGGAGCAAGATAATAATTTGCTTTTAAATAACAAATATATCAAAAAAGGTTCACTAACAACCGCTTTCAAAATCAAACATTCTTTACATAAAATCAAAGCTAAAAAATATCGAAGTTTAATTACAAATGGGATGCTCTCTTTATCATTAACTGGTATCGGTTTATCGTTAATAATTTCTTCGAATGTCTCAACTAAGATTGAACAGGCTTTTTCAAGTTTAATAAACGGCAATCAAATAGTAATGTCGTTGAAGCAAGATTATCAAAATACTTTTAATAACGCTTATAGCGCACCTTTAGATAAAGTTAAAGAAGTCCAAAAAAAGTATTCGTACTATATTGAAGGAATAGGCTCTACTTATTTAGTTAATTTTGAAGATTTCTTTAATGGCTCAAACGATATTTATGTCTCCTCTTCTGCATATCGAATCGATATTTCATCTTTATCTACTAGAACAATTAATGATTTTCGATGGCTGGATGATTCTGATTTGGTTTTATATCCTTATTCAGTCCGTTCTCTAGAAGATGATCAAGTTGTTTTAGGCCTATCTTATCAAGATATGGTTAATTTATGTTTTAAACTTCAGATAGTAAGAACATTCTCTTCGCTTGGTCACTATATTAGTGAACATAAGTTATTTTTGACTTTGGAAGTCGCTAATTATGATTGGAGTTATGATGATGAACAATTATTTGAAGTAAAAGCGGTAACCGAATCAAATAAAACAATCTTTTATCACACTAATCAGTTATGGAACGAATCGGTGTTTGAAAAGATGATGCTTCTTCCAAGTGATGATGATTATGAACACGCATTCCCTTGGGAGATGTTTAAAGTTTATTATTTTAAAACATTCGATGAGCCTGACGTTTTATTGGACCTTTTATTTTTTGATGAAGAATATCAAGATTATGTCTTTGAAAGAACCAATTATTCTTATCATCCAAATCTTTGTCCATTAGACGATGTTTGTTTAGAGAAAAGAATTTTGATTTATTTAGCGGATAAAAATTCAATTAATCCTGGTCACCTAAATCTTTTATTAGAAAATGAACCATTATTAAAGGATTATTATTTTATTTCTGATTTTGGCTACGCCAGTTATGCTTCAAATTTGTTGAGTGGTTTTTCAAAGAATTTATTTGTTTCATTTGATGAAGATAAAGTTTTAGAAGCAGTGGATGCTGATGAACAAATTAGTGAGGATTCAAATATCGAAATTTCTTTACCAGATGGAGTCGTTCAAGGTAATTTCTTAAATGGCATATCTGGGGGTTTACGTTTCTCGACAAAATTTGATCGATTAATTGATGGTCGTCTTCCCTTGAATAATGGCGAAATTGTTGTTTCAAACGGCTTGATAAAATCCATAGACCCGGAACGTGTGGGAATAGGAAAATATCTACATATTGCAGGGGAATTTAATGAATTTGTCGATGAAAATGAGCAAATTGAAAAGGAATATAGAATCGATAAAGTTGTTGTGGTTGGTATCGTCGATGAAGAACAAAATTATCTATATCATAATCAGATGTGGACCATATCGTTTTTTAGAGATCGATTAGGGGTTTCGAACTTCTATTTGATACCTAGATCAGCGGTATTTGAACTAGATATTAATGTCGATGTCGAGCCTTTAATTGCTAAATTTTCAAAAATGTTTCATCAATATAATTTTGCCTCTCCAATAAACGAACTTTCTGATAGTGTTGATTCAACTTTAAAATACGCGAATGCAATCTTAATTGGCTTTTCAGTTTTAGCCTCACTTATATCTGTTTTATTGTTAGGGACTGTAGTTTTACTAAACATCTTGGAAAGCAAAGAAGAAATCTATTTGTTTAATGTAGTTGGCATCAAGCAAAAAGACATCAATTCATTATTTGTTTTTCAAAGTGTTCTTCAAGGTGTAATCTCATTCATTTTTTCAAGCATTGAATTAGTCATTATTGATTATCTTATTTCTAAAGCTCTTGGAGAAAGAATTAATGCGAATATTGGCTATACATTTAATGTTATCCCAATAGCAGTCGTCTTTATCTTTGCTATTTTGTTACCATTTTTTACATCTTTAATATTGACTAAGTTTCTTTCCAAAAAGAAATTGAAACATATTGCGAAAGATACTTTTAATTGTTAATCTTAATACACGATGAAAAATAGAAGTTTATTTATACTGCCCCTATTAACATTATTTGTTTCAAGCTGTGGTTTATGGGGCACAACTATAATCGATTACAATAATAGCGTTCCTGATATTCCACCTCGCCAAGCCGACGAGGGTGACGGTTATAAAAAATATTCTAATTTTAGTTTTAATCTTCAAGATGTTAAAAAGACTTTAGGAATCCATCCATTATCATCTAGAGGAGAAGCTGCTCTTTTGGTAGTTCCTGTTAAATTTAGTGATGGTCCTACTTGGTCATCTTCTCGACTTGATGTTGTTCGTAAAGGATTTTTTGGAACTCCAGAAGAAGTTTCATGGCAATCAGTTTCTTCTTTTTATCGTTCTGCAAGTTATGGCAATTTAAATATTAAAGGTGAAGTTGCCCATGTATTATCTATCCCAGTATCAACATCTGAAGCTGCCCAAAATATTGTAGATGGTAATCCTGCTCCAGATGAGTTTGCTTTAAACTATTTTAATGCCGATTCATCATATGATTCGTTTAGAAAACAATATGATACGAATAAGGATGGTTACATCGATTCAATTGTTTTTGTATATTCTAATGAAATCAATTCTAAAAAAGGATATTGGGCTTGGGTTTATTGGGCTAAAGATAATCCAAGTTCATCTCGTCCAGGTGTAAATTCTTATCTTTGGATGTCATATTCATTTTTTACCGGATCAAAATATTCCGGTTATGAAAATGGTATCGATGCTCATACTGCTACTCATGAAGTAGGACATTTACTTGGCTTAGATGACTATTATCAATATGACAGCGATGATAAATTTGATCCTTCTGGCGCAATCGAGATGCATTCATACAATATTGGCGATGAAAATATCTATTCTAAATTTGCTTTAGGATGGGTTAATCCATATTATGTTTCAACAGACTCTTCCGTTACTTTAGAGCTTCGTTCATCCGCTTATTATGGCGATGCTATCATTATTAATGATACATGGAACGGAAATTCAATGGATGAATATATCATTATTGAATATTACACTCCTCAAGGAATGAACGAACAAGACGCTAAATCAATTTATAAACCAAACGGTGATAGTGCTAATCGCATGTATACAGTTAATGGCTTTAGAATTTATCACATTGATTCACGTATCGTTGAGCTTGAAGCAAGAGGCACAATGAAAGGTTATGTTGATTCAATTGGTAAAGGCTATTACGTTGTTGGAGCATCGAATTCTCCATCAAGAAGTTACCTACCTGATAAAGATGCGATTGATTTTAAGTATGTTCATTTGTTAGAATCTAATGGCACTAATACATTCAAGAATGGCGGAATCGCCACGAATGACACTTTATTTAAGAAAGGTTCGTCGTTTACTGCATCCTCTGAATTTTTCCCAAAAGGTTCCAAATTTAATGATGGAACCGAGGTCGGTTACAGGATTAATATCAATAATTGCGAAAACGAATTTGGCTCGATAACCATTTCTAAAATCTAGGTATTCTCACTTTTAGTGTTTGAATAGTTTCGTGATATTAATCACAAGAAAGGCCTTTTATGAAAGGGAAAGTCATCAGGTTCAATAAGAATAAGGGTTTCGGTTTCATCAAAACGAGTGATGATAAAGACGTGTTTTTCCATTATTCTGAACTAGTCATGGAAGGTTTCAAAGACATTGCAGTTGGTTCGGACGTTGAGTTCGATGTTGTAGAAACCGAAAAGGGACTACGTGCCTCAAACGTTAAAAAACTTTAATTAATTAGTCGGTCTCGAACAAATAAGCCTAGTTTTAGGCTTTTTCTTTACTTTATTAATTCACTACTATAAAATAGTAAAACTTAATTGGAGTAAGATATGTCATTAAAAGCAGGAATAGTTGGATTACCTAATGTTGGAAAGTCTACTCTTTTCAATGCTATTACCAATTCTCATGTTGAAGCTGCAAATTATCCTTTTGCCACAATTAATCCAAACACTGGAGTTGTTGCTGTTCCTGATGAAAGATTAGATTTTTTAACTGGCTTATTTAATCCAAAACGTAAGATAAATGCGACTTTTGAATTCTATGATATTGCTGGATTAGTTCGTGGAGCTTCTAAAGGCGAAGGGCTTGGCAATCAATTCCTTGGTCATATTCGTGAATGTGATGCGATTGTTGAAGTAGTTCGTTGCTTTGATTCTAATGAAATCGTCCACGTTGAAGAAAGTGTTGATCCTAAACGCGATATTGAAACAATTAATCTTGAACTTGCGATGGCTGATTTAGCAACAGTTGAAAAAAGAATTGCAGCCGTTTCAAATAAAGCGCGCGTACAAAAAGATAAAGAATCAATATATGAAATGTCGATTTTAGAACCTCTTCAAAAGATTCTTTCTCAAGGTGAACCTGCTCGAAAATTGTCTTTAAAAGAAGAAGATTTTAATTACGCATTTAAGAATTATCATCTTTTAACTCTTAAACCTATTATTTATGTCGCTAATGTATCAGGCGATGATTATATGGATTTAGATAATTGTGCATATTTAAATGTTGTTAAAGAAATTGCTGAAAAAGAGAAATCACAGGTAATACCAATATCTTGTGAGATTGAATACGAATTATCATCTCTTCCTAGAGAAGAAAGAAATGAATTTTTAGCTTCTTTAGGTGCTTCTGAATCTGGATTAGATAAAGTTATTAAAGCTGTTTATAAATTATTAAATTTATCAACATTCTTTACGGTTGGTGAAGATGAATGTAGAGCCTGGACTTTTAAAAACGGAATGCTTGCACCAGAATGCGCTGGTATAATTCATTCCGATTTTGAAAAAGGTTTTATTAAAGCTGAAATATATTCTTATGAAGATATTCATCAATATAAGTCTGAAGCCGCTTTACGTGAAGCAGGAAAACTTCGTATGGAAGGTAAAACTTATGTGATGAAAGATGGCGACATTGTCTTCTTTAGATTCAATGTTTAGGAGTAAATTATGTATCGAATCGGTTTTAGTGAAGATATTCATCCAATAGCAAATGGTCGCGATCTTATTTTAGGTGGCGTTAAAATTGATAGCTCATTTGGACTTGATGGTCATAGCGACGCTGATGTTTTAACTCATTCATTAACTGAAGCAATTTTGGGTGCCTTAGCTTTAGGAGATTTAGGAAAACATTTCCCAGATAACGATCCTAAATATAAAGGTATTTCTAGCCTTCTTCTTTTAGAAGAGGTTGTTAAAATGATGTTTGAAAAAGGATATCAAATTAATAACGTCGATATTCAAGTTGCCTGTGCTAAACCAAAACTTGCTCCTTATATCGATTCAATGAGAAACAATCTTTCTAAGGTTTTAAAAACATCTATTGATAACATCTCAATTAAAGCGATGTCTTTTAATAAAGTTGGTGCGATTGGAAAAGGCGAAGCCATTCGTTCACAAGCTATCGTAATGCTTATCAAAAAATAATACTTGCACGTGCACGTACATATTAATATAATTAATCACCTATGAACATTGAAGAAAGTTTAAAAGCTAAATTAATCGAAGCATTTAAAAAAATAAATGTCGATTTATCTTTTAACGACATTGTTATTGAAAAATCTCGTTCACCTGAACATGGCGATTATGCGACAAATGTTGCACTTAAATATGCATCACGTTTAGGCAAAAATCCTCGTGATTTGTCGGCATTTTTAATTGAAAACATCGACAAAGATAATATTGACCATATTGAAATTGCTGGTCCGGGATTTATTAATTTCTTCATGAAAAACGATGCGATTAATTCCATCGTTAAAAAGATTATCACTGAAGGCGATAATTATGGCCGAGGTGAAAAGAAGAATAAAAAGATTAATGTTGAATTCGTTTCGGCTAACCCAACCGGTGATCTTCATTTAGGCCATGCTAGATGTGCGGCAGTCGGTGATTCAATTTGCCGACTCTATGAATTTGCTGGCTATGATGTAACTCGTGAATTCTATGTTAATAATGCTGGTAATCAAATTAAAACATTAGGTTTGTCCTTAGATATTCGCTTAAGACAACTACATGGAGAAAAAATAGAATTACCAGAAGATTCATATCACGCTAATGATATCATTGATATTGCAGAGCAATATGATAAAGAATTTGGTAAGGATTATGTTGTTAATGATCCAAAATGTTTAGAACATCTAACTCTTTATGGAATGAAAGCCGAATTAAAGAAAATTGAAAGAGATTTAGACTTGTTTAGAACTAAATTTGATATTTATTCATTTGAAACCGATGTTCGTAAGGATCATCATGTTGAAGATGTATTAAAAAATAAATATGCAAAATATTCTTATGTTCAAGATGGGGCAACCTTCTTAAGAACAACTGACTTTTTAGATGATAAAGACCGCGCTGTTATTAAATCGGATGGATCCTTTACATATTTAATGCCTGATATTGCTTATCACTTAATTAAATTAAGTAGAGGATATGATCAACTCATCGATGTTTTAGGGGCTGATCACCATGGATACATTAATAGAATGAAATCCGCTTTAATGATGCAAGGTTATTCAAAAGACGTTTTAGAAGTTGAACTTGTTCAAGTAGTTCGTTTAATTAAAGACGGTGTTGAAGTGAAAATGTCCAAACGTACAGGAACTGGTGTTTCATTACGTGAATTATGTGAAGAAGTTGGAGTTGATGCGACAAGATATTTCTTTGTCTCTAGAGCCGCTTCGTCTCATTTAGATTTCGATTTAAATTTAGCTAGTGAACAATCTTCAAATAATCCAGTTTACTATGCTCAATATGCTCATGCTAGAATCTCAAAAGTTTTAGAGGATGCAAAAGATATAAAGATGAACATCGATTCACCTCTTTTAAAAGAAAAGAAAGAGATGGATTTATTAAAGATGCTCATTGAATTCCCGAAACTTATTGAAAATAGTGCTGAAAAAAGAGCACCCCATATGATAGCAACGTACATTCAATCTTTAGCAGCTGCGATTCATGGCTTCTATAGTGAATGTCGTGTTATAGATCGTGACAATTTAGATGTCACCGCATCCAGATTAGCTCTTGTGAGAGCCAGTCAAGTCGTTATGAAAAATGCGTTAAATGTTTTAGGAGTTTCTGCTCCAGAAAAGATGTAGGAAGGTAGAATTATGCCAGAGAAATCATTTATTGAATTTGCTTTCGAAGTTATGTCTGCAAACAAAAACCCACTTTCATTTAAAGACTTATTCGACAAGACACTTGAAAGAAGTGGTTTAAAACTTAGTCAAAACGACCTTACAACAAAGATGTCAAAGCTTTACACATCTTTAACTGTCGATGAAAGATTTACTAACATCGATGGTAAATGGGATTTATCATCCCGTTATACATTCTCTCAAGCTCATCAAAATGTTGAAGATTTCGATGACGAAGAAGATGAGGATGATGAAGAAGAAAAAGAACTTCTTGATCAAGAACTTGGTGTTGTTAGTGAAGAAGACAATGAAAATGAATCAGATGATATCGATTTTGATAAACCACAAGTCGATCCTGATGAGGATGAGAATTTCTAATTAATATGATTAATAAGTCGATCAAAGAAATATATAAACTAATTAAAAAATATGATGTGATTACCATCTATGGCCACATCAATCCAGATCCAGATTGCTATGGTTCTTCTTTAGCATTAAGAGAAATTATCAAAGATAATTTTAAAAACAAGCAAGTATTTGCTTTAGGGTATGGTTCAGAAAAACTCTATGATCGATTAACAACATATGATGAAGTTAATGATGATACAATCAAACAATCTTTAGCGATTATTTGCGATTGTTCTGAAATCGAAAGAATCAGTGAACAAAGGATTAGACTAGCTAAACAAATCATTAAAATTGATCATCATATCGAAGGTAAACCATTCATTGGAGTGAAATGGGTCGATACTGATTCAATCGCCTGCGCTCAAATGATTGCTGAATTTGCTTTTACTTATAAACTTAAAGTTTCCAAATTAGCTGCTGAACTTTTGTATTTAGGTATCTGCACCGATTCTGGAAGGTTTAGATATTCTCCAACAAATGCAAAAACGCATCTAATCGTCTCAAAATTATATGACTTAGGTATCGAACCTAAATCAATATTCTCAATCCTTTATCAAAGTGAAGAAGCATTCGTTAAATATCAAGCATTGATTGTTACAAAATTTAAAAAGACCGACCATAATGTCATTTATTGTTTTATGGATGTTAAAGATTATGAACAATATGGCCTAACTTTTGATCAAATAAGCAAAAATGTTAATGTTTTAGGAAATATTGTTGGTTGCCCAATTTGGGTTTTATTTACAAGAAGTCCAGAAGGACAAATTCGTGTTGAATTTAGATCGAATGGACTTGATGTTCAAAAGGTTGCTTTAAAGTATGGCGGTGGTGGCCATCGTCAAGCCGCTGGTGCTAGACTTGAAAATCAGAAAGATTTCTCTTTAGCGATGGAAGTTGTTAATGATTTAGATATTCTTGCTGAAAAAGGAACATTTTAATGTTTGAAAAAGAACTCGAAGTATCTCTTGAAGCAGCCCTTGAAGCTGTTCCATATATTTTAGAAATTTATAATTCAGGTAATTTAGGTGTTGAAATTAAAGACGATAATTCACCAGTTACCAAAGCTGATAAAATTGCAGATAAATTAATTAGAGAACATTTATCTAAAAATTTTCCTAATTACGCTTTACTCACCGAAGAATCGGTTGATGATAAAACTAGATTAAACAATGATTATGTTTTTATTGTTGATCCAATTGATGGCACAAAAGAATTTGTTGCTCATAGTGGAGAATTCACAATCAATATCGGATTATCCTATAAACATGAAGCTGTAATGGGGGTTATTGTTTTACCTGCAACGGGCGATATTTATTATGGGATTAAAGGCGTTGGAGCCTTCTATAAAAAAGATGGCAAAATTACAAAAATCCACGTCAATTCTCGAACAAATGACCTTACTACACTCGTCTCAAGATTCCATTCTAACGAGATAGAACAAGCAACTATTAAAAAGCATTCTGATCGTATTAAATATCAAAAAGTTATTGGCGCTTCTACAAAAGGTTGTATCATTGCCAAAGGTGAAGCCGAACTCTCTTATCGCTTCTCATCAAACACTAAAGAATGGGATACATGCGCGATGCAAGCTATCGTTGAAGCTGCCGGTGGTTTTATACTTAAATTTGATGGCGAACCAATTCGCTATAACCGCGAGGATGTTTATAACCGCGGTGGATATTTAATTTGCAACTGTAAAGAAAATTTCTTAATCTAATATTAAGGAGATTAAATATGAAGTTTAACAAATACATATTGGCATTAGCGATAACGCCACTTCTTGTTGCGTGCTCTAATGAAATCAATTTCGATTTCAACCCACCTTCTGTTGATGTTGATTCAATTAGTATTGGTGATATTCATCGCGATACTTTAACAGGAACCATCAATGAGGAAGACGGAAAAGTATTTTTCGATTTCTATGAAATCAGCGATTTCCATGGAGCAGTTAATTATGACGCAAGTAGTCGCTATATCGGTTTAGCTAAATTAGGCGATTATTTCTCAAAGAAAAGAGCTGAAAACCCTGGCGGTACAATTGTCTTGTCTAGTGGTGATATGTTCCAAGGAAGCGCCGAATCAAATTTGACTCATGGTTACATCGTTAATTATTCAATGAACGTTATGGGCTTTGAAGCTATGACAGTTGGCAATCACGAATTCGATTGGTCAGTCGATTGGTTAAAGAAAATACAAGCGCGCCAAGTTGATAATTATTCTATTCCATTTTTAGGCGCAAATGTTTATGACAAAGCTACTGGTCAAATTTTAGATTTCTTAAAACCTTCCACAGTCATAACTCGTGGAGATTATAAAATCGGTATTATTGGTACTTTAGGTGATGGCTCAGATAAATCAATTATGCCTTCACTTGTATCAAATTTAGAATTTAAAGGCGAATTGGATATTGCTAAAGCAGAAGCTAATAGATTAAGAAGTGAAGAAAACTGTGATATCGTCATTTGGTCATCTCATAGAGATGTTGATGAATTGGCAGGCTTAGGACTCAATAAGGCTTCTGGTATCGATGCTGTTTTTGGTGGTCATACACATAGGAACAATCCTAGTGAGGGTGGCGAAACAAAATATAGTGGCGATGGTTTAATTCCATTTACTGAAACAGAAAATTATGGTCGAGGAGTTGCTTTTGCTAAATTAGCAATTGATAAGGCTACAAAAGAAGTTAGTGTTGTTGATGCTGGATGTGATAACGCTCCATATCAATTAGCAGGTTTAGTCGATCATCCTGAAGTTAGTAAAATTATGGGTGTTTATAATCAATATATTGAACCTATTAGAAACGAAGTTATTGGCAGTGTTGACCAAGAAATGGATATTTCTAATACCTTCTCTTTAACCGATTTATGTGTTGATACAATGAGACTCGCCGCGAATAAATGGGGCAAAGAAAATGGCGAGATCAAAGTCTTAGCAGCATTCCATAACGCTAATGGTGGTGTTAGAGCTAATCTTCCTGCTGGAGAGATTAAATTTGGTTCCATTTATAAATCATTCCCATTTGATAATGAAATTATCCTTGCTAAAACTAAAGCTAAAACTTTAAAAGGATTACTTGAAAAGGGTTCAGCTTATGGAACCTGGAGAGATTTAAGTGTTCTTTCTAAATGGGAAGATTTAAATGATGATGAGGATGTTTATTATACAACTACAGACTTTATGGCAACTTCTAAACAATTTAAATTTAATTTAAAAGAAGATGAATTAATTAGAACTGGCTATATTGTTCGAGACGCAATCGCTGCTCGCATTAAATCTCAAGGCAAGATAAAAGCTTCGGATTTCGCTCGTAACAGTGATAATCCTCAATTCCAAATCTTATCAAGACGTTAATCTATGATTAAAAATAAAAGGAAGTTCTATTGAGCTTCCTTTTCGTTTTGTTTATTCTCTTCACTTGGAGTTTCTTCTTTTTTAGGCATTTGAGATGCTAATCTAACTCCGAGAACTCCTGGAACTTCTTCCATTAAAATTATCTCAATTCCATCCGATAATGTTGAATCAATTAACATGCAATCTTGGCAAGCGCCTGCCATATTGATGTAGACGATTCCGTCAATGAAATCGACGAATTCAACATCACCTCCATCCCTTTGGATGAATGGACGAATTTTATCTAACGTTTTTTGAATTAAAGCAATGGTTTCTTCCATAAGCAGTAGATATTATAAACATGCTAATTCACTAAATCAATAAATGTGTTAAGATTATTTTATGACTAAAAAAAGAGATGAATTTAAACTAACAATTTCTCATTTCAAAATCCTTCAAACAGTTGATGAATTAAATAAGAAAAATCTTTACCCAACTGCTAAAGGTGTAAATAACATTTTGATGGGGAAACCTGATAGAGAAACTCGTCAATATGCTGATTTAAAGACCTATGGAACTCTTATTTCATTTCCTGGTCGTAAATTATGCTCTTATATATTAAATATGACTAGAAGAGGTTATCTTGGCTATATCTACGATAAGAATAGTGATGCAATGTATCTTCGTATCACCGAAAAGGGCGAAGGCGAAATATTACATTACGAAAAGCGACATAAAAATTCATATCGCAAAAAAGAACCTCATCACAAACCTGAGATAGTTGAAATTAAATAAAAGAAAACCACTCAACGAGTGGTTATTTCTTTATATATGAATATGATTTTTTAGTTGCGATTTCTTTC
>CAMOEQ010000006.1 GCA_946612405.1 uncultured Erysipelotrichaceae bacterium
CCCCATCTTGATGGTGTATTAACACCATAGATGAAGGATTGAATGCATTGTTTAACTTGTTTATAGTTAAGTCCATCAGCTTTAACAAATGGTGCTAAATAGGTATCAAAGGATGAGAAGGCTTGTGCACCAGCCCATTCATTTTGCATGATGCCTAAGAAGTTGACCATTTGGTTACAAAGTGTTGATAAGTGAGCAGCTGGAGCAGATGTAATCTTACCAGTAACACCACCTAAACCTTCGGTGATGAGTTGTTTGAGTGACCAACCTGCGCAATAACCAGTTAACATTGATAAGTCATGGATATGAATATCAGCGTTGCGGTGAGCATCAGCGATTTCTTTATCATAAACTTCACTTAACCAATAGTTAGCAGTAACT
Source organism: uncultured Erysipelotrichaceae bacterium (assembly GCA_946612405.1). Next base: position 382 of record CAMOEQ010000006.1, read on the forward strand.
GCACCTGAGTTTGAAAGAATTAAGCCACCAACAGAATAAGTAACAGTAGAGTTTTCTTTAACTCTCCAGTCGTTTATCTTTAAATAATTGTCGATAACATTTTTATAGTCGATATTTGTTTCTTTGAGTTGGCGAAGGTTTTCGTGTTGTTTACGATAAACCATGTAGCTTTTAGCAACATCAATATAACCAGCTTGAATTAAAACAACTTCAACTGAGTCTTGGATGTCTTCGACTGAGATTTCATCATTGTGAATCTTGCGATTAAAATCTGCGGTTACACGTAACGCGAGCATATCAATAATATCTTTTGTGTAGAACTTGTGTTCTGCCATAAAAGCTTTTTCGATAGCTGTAGAGATTTTTCCAATGTTGAATTCTTGTTTAGATTCGTCCCTTTTTACAACAGTAATCATAGTATTTCTCCTTATTTTGCGTTTTTAAAATATACTCTGCTCGCAGAGTATTTTTACGGAATATCTTTTCCGAGGGGTTGATTACATTATATATAAATAAAAAAGATTAAAAAATAATAAAATAAAAAAAGTCATACACTGTACAACTTTTCTTAATATTTTTGTGATTTTATCGTATTTTTATTTTTGATTTTATAAAATGCAAAATTAAATTTAAGTAAATGTCTTTAAAGACATTTATTTTTGTCATTCATCATACTTTTTGTCGAGGGATTTAAATTTCTCAACAGGGTACTTTTTTTCGTTTTGTTCTAACTTTTTATTAACGATTTCGTCGACATCTAAGCGAAGCTTATCAATGAGATTTTGACAATTAACGATGACATCTGCCAATTCTTCCTTAACGTGTTCAAGGTCAAATTTATCATTATTCCATTGAAAACATTCAAGCAATTCTGTTGATTCAATCACAATCGTTTTCGCAAGATTGCTTGGCGTGTGATATTGATCCCAATCTCTATCGCTTGTGAATCTTCTTATTCGATTAATTGTTTCCGGTTTCACTTAATAATAACCTTTATTTTTCGTAGAAATTAACGACATCATCATAAACTATTTGATGTTCTGGTTCGTTGAGAATTTCGTGTCTCATATGGTCATATAATTTTAATTCTACATTTGTAAGACCATATTTTTTATAAAGCGCAACTAATTTGGTTGGGCCTTTACCTTTTGCGCCAACAGCATCTTCTTTACCAGCAATAACAAAGATTGGAAGATCTTTTCTAATCTTGGTCATAAATTTGCTCTTATATAGACGACGGTTGCCTTTTAAAAGTTCACGGTAAAAACCATTTGAAGAACCATAACCACAATATGGGTTAGCCATATAATCGGCATTATTCTTTTCGTTATAAGAAAGCCAATCTGCATCTGTCTTACGATGTTTGACAGATTTAACATATGCTCCAATAGCTAAATTCATGAGAAGCTTAGCTTTTTTGGTTTCTTTCTTGCCTGATGCAATCATTCTAGCAAGTGGATAACCTAACTTATATGCTCCAGCTCCGTTTGGACCATTTGTTCCACAAATAACTACTTTATCCGCATTATTTGTAAATCTTTGAACATAATCTTGAGCCATAAAAGAACCCATTGAATGAGCAAAGATAAATGTTGGGAGTCCGCTTTCTTTTTTGACTTTTTTAACTAAATCATCGATATTGCGAACCGATTTAGAGAAAAACGATCTTGGCACGAAACCTAATTTAGATTCTTCACCCGCTGTTTCGCCTTGACCATAATGATCAAATCCAAAGACATTAAAGCCTTTTGAATTTAAATAATTGGCAAAATCATCATATCTTAAAAGATATTCTTCCATACCAGTAACAATTACGACATTTGCTTTAGGTTTTTCAATTTTCCATGAATAACCATGGAGAGTTTCATCATTAATTGTTTTTAAAGTAAGTTTTTCCCTAGCCATAACTTTTCTCCTTATTTATCGAAACCTTTTGGATTATGTGATTGCCAGTTCCATGCATCACGGCAACAATCAACAATATCAAATTCGGTTTTGAATCCGATTTCTTTAAATGCTTTATCTACATTAGCATAGCAAACCGGAATGTCTCCAGCTCTTCGAGGAGCAATACGATAATTAATCTTTAAGTTATTTGCTTTTTCGAAAGCATGAACTAGTTCAAGAACCGAGGTTCCAACACCAGTTCCAAGATTGTAGATTACTAAGCCTGGGTTTTCTTCTAATTTCTTTAATGTAAGAACGTGTCCTCTAGCTAAATCGACAACGTGGATATAATCACGAATGCATGTTCCATCGCGTGTATCATAATCATCACCAAAGATACTAAGTTGAGCGAGTTTACCAACTGCAACTTGAGTGACGTATGGCATTAAGTTATTTGGAATGCCTTGTGGATCTTCACCAATTAGTCCAGATTTATGAGCGCCAATAGGATTAAAATAACGAAGAATAGCTAAATCCCAACTCTTATCCTTGGCATATAAATCCTTAAGCATGTATTCAATACGAACCTTTGTTTCAGCATATGGATTAGTTGTTTCTCCAATTGGATCAGATTCATATATTGGGACTGTTTTTGGATTGCCATAGACAGTTGCAGATGAAGAGAAAACTAATTTCTTGACATTGTGTTTTTCCATCACTCGAAGTAAAACTTCGGATGAACCAATATTGTTATCATAATATAGTTGAGGTTTTTCAACAGATTCACCGACCGCCTTTAAACCGGCAAAATGAATAACAGCAAAAATATCGTTTTCGGCAAAAATCTTATCTAAGTTTTCTTCATCTCGAACATCAAATTGATAAAATTTTGGTCTAACACCTGTAATCTTTTCTAAACGATTAAGAACTTCGAGTTTTGAATTGACTAAATTATCAACAATAACTGGTTCATAACCATTCTCCAATAATTGAATAACTGTGTGTGAACCAATAAAGCCGAGTCCACCGGTAACTAAAATCTTTTTCATATTATCTTTTGTTCAACTCCTTTAATAAAATATCACTAGTTAATTTTGGATTAATTTTGCCTTGAGTCTTTTTCATAACTTGTCCAACCAAAAATCCCATCGCTCTACCTTTACCTTCTTTGTAGTCAATAATTGCTTGAGGATTCTCTTTTAAGACCTCGCTTACGACATTAATAATGAATGATTCGTCCGAGATTTGCGAGGAAATTCCAAGTAATTCCTTTGCTTTTGATGCATCAATATTATCTGATAACATCTTAGCAAAAATCTCTCTAGCTTGATTGGAAGAGACTTCATTTTTCTCAACCAAATTAACAAGTCCGGCAAGCTTTTCAGCGCTAAGAGGGAATTGTTCAATGGTTAAATTATTTTTATTCAAATAGCCCGCCACATCAACATTTACCCAGTTAGCGAGTAATTTATATGCTTTAGAATATTTTGTTAATTCATTGTAATAATCAGAAATTGCCTTTTCAGAAACTAGAAGAGATGCGTCATAATCGTTTAATCCGTATTCACCAATGTAACGTGCTCTACGAGATTCAGCAAGTTCAGGACATGAATCAATCGCATCTTTGACAAATTGATCAGATAAACGAATCGGGATGATATTTGCTTCTGGAAAATATTTATAATCGACACTATCGGTTTTTAATCTCATACGAATAGTTTCTTTTTTAGCATCGTCATATCGACGTGTCTCTTGAACAACTTCTTCGCCTGATTCGATTAATTTCTTTTGTCTTTCAACTTCGAAATCGATAGCTTTTTGAATATAAGAAATTGAGTTGATATTTTTAATCTCAACTTTAGTACCAAATTTATCGCTTCCTTTAGGTCTAATTGAAACGTTAACGTCACATCTAAGTGAACCTTCTTCCATTTTGCCATCGCTGACGCCAGAGAAAACAACAATGGAACGAATAACTTCAACGTATTTCATTGCCTCTTCACCACTTCTCATTTCTGGTTTAGAAACAATTTCAATTAAAGGTGTCCCAGCACGGTTATAGTTAAGCAAAGTGAAAGTAGAAAAATGTAATTGCTTACAAGTGTCTTCTTCCATATGGAGTCTTTCGATACCGATACGTTTCGTTTTTCCATCAATTTGGATCTCTAGATAACCTTCGCTACCAATAGGACGTTTGTCTTGAGTGATTTGGAATCCTTTAGGAAGATCACTATAGAAATAATTTTTACGATCAAAATGTAGTTCTTGATCGATGCTCATATGCAATGCATGACAGACTCTAATCGCATCAATAACGGCTTGCTTATTTACGACAGGCAATGTACCTGGAAAAGCCATATCTAAAGGAGCGACTTGTGTATTAGGTTCTTTGCCATAAACAACAGGTGCATCAGAGAACATTTTAGAATTGGTTTTAAGTTCAACATGAATCTCAAGACCAATGACTGGCTCAAATTCCATTATTCTTGTTCCCCTTTCGCACATAAATTTTTAAGTCCGGTATTCTTTTCGATTTCATAAGAAAGTTTGAATACACCAACTTCATCGAACGCTCTACCCATAACATTTGCGCCAAATGGTAAGCCATTTTTCAATCCTATAGGAAGTGTAAGAGATGGTAATCCAGCAAAGTTGCCTAACACTAAATGATTGTCAGCAATTAAATATTCATCAGATAGACGATCACTAACTTCATTGATAAATGGCGCAACACTAGGAGCGGCAATTGAATAAATGAAATCATAAGAATCATAAATTTCATTAAGCTTATTAACAATTGCTCTTCTATTACGTTGAGCTCTTATAAATAATTCATCTTTGTTTTCTTTCATTAAAGCAAAACTACCGATGATGAAACGACGTTTAATTAATTCGCCAAACCCTTTTGTACGAGCGTCCTTCATAACCGCTTCATATGTGTCACCTTTAGAAAGCGGACCAAATTTAATGCCATCCAAATTAGCGTTGTTAGATGTTGCTTCAGCACATGAAATTACAAAATATGTTGCAAATAATGTGGAGAGCATTTCCATTGGCATATGAACAAAATCAACGGTAAATCCCGATTTTTTTAGTTTTTCAACACTATCCATAAATGTCTTTTTAATATCTTCGTCTTTTATAACATCATAGATTTCTTTTATGATCGCAATTTTATATTTTTTGTCGCATTTTTCGATATCTTTAACATAATCACTAACAGGCTTTGTTGAAGAAGTCATATCTTTATCGTCTTTACCAGCGACAGCATTTAATACCATCGCACAATCTTTAACTGATCTAGTAAAAATACCAACTGTATCTAAAGAAGGTGTAAATGGAAACAAACCATAACGAGAAATTCTTCCCCAAGAAGGTTTAAAACCAACTAAACCACTATAGCTAGCAGGTTTTCTTGTTGAGTCACCAGTATCACTACCTAAGGCAAATGGAACAATGCCATCAGCAGTTACAGCGGCAGAGCCACAACTCGAACCACCAATTAAACGTTTATGAGATCGATCATATGGATTAAAAGTAATGCCAAGATGTCCGGTTGTACCAGTACCGCCCATAGCAAGTTCATCTAAAGTTGCCTTACCAATAGGAATAGCGTGAGCTTCTTTTAGTTTAGTAACAACAGTGGCGTCAAAAACCGGTACATAGCCTCTAAGAATATTAGAACTTGCAGTAGTTGGAATATCTTTTGTAGACATATTATCTTTGATAACAAAAGGAATTCCCCATAAAGGATTATTAACTTCTGGTTCTTTTAATGCTTTAGCCATTTCAATAGCTTCGTCTTCAATAATATATTCAAAGGCGTTGTTAGTATCTTTCTTTGCAAGTTCGATAGCTTCTTTAACCAAATCTAAAGGTGTTGCATTTTTATTAACAAGCAATTCATGAAGCTGTTCAATTGATAAACCACGATATTTCATTATTGAACCACCTTTGGAAGTTTGATTTGGCCCCCAACTTTTCTTTGAGAATTTTTCAAAGCTTCTTCTCTAGTCAAAGGTTCTTTAGCAACATCTTCTCTTAATTCAGTTGTATAAATCTCAAAAGGAAAAACCATCGGCTCAATCTTATCGAGATCTTTGTCATCATCTAATGGTTTCATTTGTTTGGTGACAATATCGAATTCAGAAAGCAAAGTTTCATATTCAGATTCAGACATGTCGATAAGTAGCCTATTGGCTGCATCTTTAAGAACGTCAATATTATATTCTTTCATATCAATTAAAGATATTACTCTTTTTGAAGTAATTCTTCAAACTCCTCTTCACTAATTGTGCGAATACCTAGCGCATGCGCTTTATCTAATTTTGAACCAGCCTCTTCACCAAAAATAACCATATCGGTTTTTGCTGAAACACTGCCTGATACCTTAGCTCCCAAATTTTCTAACATCTCGGTCGCTTCTTTTCGACCATATTTAGATAACGTTCCAGTTAAAACAACAGTCTTACCTGAAAATGGTGAATCTTGAGCAACTTCAGTTACACCTAAATATTTAAAATTAAGCCCATATCCACGCAATTTCTCCAGCATTTCTCGGTTATTTTCGTCATGGAAGTAATTATAAACGGAATGAGCAGAGATGGGGCCGACATCTGGGATTTCAAGTAATTCTTCTTCACTTAAATCAAAGAATTTATCAAGTTCAATATAACGTTTAGCTAATATCTTAGCCATCTTTTCTCCGACTTCTTTTATACCTAAGCCAAACAATAATTTTTCGAGCGAATTTTCTTTTGATTTTTCAATTGCATCAATTAAATTATCAATGGATTTTGTTGACCAACCATCCATTTGAATAATTTCTTCTCGATGATTTTTTAATTCATAAATTGATGGGATTGAATCTAAGAAACCTTCGTTGAAGAACAATTCAACTGCTTTATCGCCCATCGTTTCGATGTCCATTGCATCACGTGATGAGAAATGAATCATATTTTCAATCTTACGAGCTGGGCAAGTAGGTGAAACACAGAAATGCATCGCATCTTTTCTAATAAGAGGTGATCCACAAACTGGGCATTTATCAATCATTACAAATTTCTTTTCGCTTCCATCTCTTTTTTCTGGGAGTGGTCTAACAACTTCAGGAATTACATCGCCGGCTTTTCTTAAAACGATGTAATCGCCAATTCTTAAATCTTTTTCTTTAATGAAATCTTCATTATGAAGCGTAGCTCTTTGGACAGTTGATCCCGCAACTTTTGTAGGTTTTATAACAGCGTTTGGTGTAATTTTACCAGTACGACCTACTGTAAAAATGATGTCTTCTAATTTTGTTACAACTTCCTCTGGTGGGAATTTATAAGCGATTGCCCATTTTGGAGTTTTTGCTGTATAACCTAAGACATTATATTTACTAATATCGTTAACCTTGATAACGATGCCGTCGATATCATAATCGAGATTTGGTCTTTTTTCGGTATATTCTGCAATATAAGAAAGAACTTCATCGATACCATTACATATTCTTCTTTCCTTATTTGTTCTAAAACCAAGGCTATGAATGTAATCGAGAGCATCAGAATGTTTTTTAAACCCTAATTCGTCAGCATTTACTAGATAATACCAAAACGCTTCTAATTTTCTTGAAGCCGCGATTGAACTATCAAGCTGTCTAATACTACCTGCTGCAGCGTTACGCGCATTAGCTAATAATGGTTCACCTTTTTCTTCTCTTTCTGCGTTCAATTTTTCAAGAACCTTTTTAGACATATAAACTTCGCCACGAACTTCAAATGGTCTATTTTCGTTAACTTGGGTTGGGATAGAATGAATTGTTAAGACGTTATTAGTGACATCTTCACCTTCGTTTCCATCTCCTCTAGTGGCGGCATAATTCAATTTTCCATCGACGAAATCAAGTGACATTGCTAAACCGTCAATTTTCATTTCACACATATATTCAACTTTATCGACATGAACAACATCTCGAATCTTTTTATCGAAATCTCTTAAATCAGCTTCATCAAAAGCATTTGCTAAAGATAGCATCATTCTTTTGTGTTTGATTTTTTGGAATTCAGAAAGAACTTTTCCACCTACTCTTTGAGTTGGTGATAAAGGAGTGATTAATTCAGGATGTTCTTTTTCAATAGCGATTAATTCGTTCATTAAACGATCGTATTCACTATCTGGAACGCTTGGATTATCTAAAACATAATATTCGTAATTATATTTTTCTAATAACTTTGTTATTTCTTGTGATCTCTCTTTAGGATTCATGCTTGACCACCTCTTTCTTCTTTATGAATTTTTGGATGTGAACCAAGGATTGATTTACGTCCGTGTTGTTCAAAATCTATTTCAATAATTGTGTCATCGATTACTCCAACAACAACCCCTCTACCAAAAGTATCATGTATTGCAATATCTCCAACGTTCCAATTAATTTCTTGTCTAACTACTGGTTCTGGTTCTTCGTCTTTAGTTTCATCTGCGAAATAACCATCTGAACGAGTTGGATAATCATCAAAGAATGATTGTCTTCTTGGAGGAGTGTAATAATCTTTCTTTTTAATTTCTAATCCGGCTTCATCAAAAAATCTTGATTGAATCGATTTTGCACCTAAGACAAATGAATAAGACGTATTGCACGAAACAAATAACTTCTTTCGTGCCCTTGTGAATGCAACATAACATAAGCGTCTTTCTTCCTCTTCACCATCATGACCACTTTCTAAAATTGTTCTTTCACTTGGAAAGACTCCTTCAATCATAGAAACGACAAATACATAATCAAATTCAAGTCCTTTAGCAACATGAATTGTCATCATAGAGACATAGTCGCCATCTTTGATTTCATCTTGAGAAGTTTGCAATGTTGCATTTTGTAAATATTCTTCAAAACTGGATTCGGGATTATTTTTCAAATAATCAGTAATATTTTCTAATAATGTTTTAACATTACCGAGTTTTTCTTCGGCGGTTTCATCATCGCTAGAAAGATATTCAAAATAGCCAAGGTCACGAATGAAGTCTTCAAGTATTTTTGGATAGGCTTCAAGATTCTCGTCCAATCTCTTTTTGGTTTCTAATACTTTTTGAACAAGGATTGTTAAAGCAGCGATATGTTTTGTTTTAACAAGAGTGTTATATTTTTCGATATTTTCAATGTATTCAAAATATGATGTTTTCGCTTCTTCTTTTTCTACTTTTAATTGATCCATTGTTGAATCACCAATACCACGGCGTGGAACATTAACAATTCTTTCAAAAGAAATGTCGTCTTTGTGGTTATAAATCAATCTAAAATAAGCAAGAACATCTTTAACTTCTTTTCTTTGGAAGAATTTAATTCCACCATAGATTTGATATGGAATTCTTCTTCTCATAAATTCGTTTTCAAAAGGAAGAGTTAAATAGGCCGCCCTATATAAAACAGCAATGTCCCGATATTTAATGTTTGGATTTGATAATTTTAGATTCTCAATTTGATCGGCGACGTATTTGGCTTCTGCATCACGAGAATATGACATCTCAACAGCGACAGGTTCGCCACTATCACTTAAAGTATATAAATCTTTCGGGACACGTTTTTTGTTATGGGCAATTAATTTATTAGCGGCATTTAAAATTGTTTTAGTAGAACGATAATTTCGATCAAGAACTATCGTTTCGGCTAATGGAAAATTACGATTGAATTCCAAAATGATCTTTTGATTGGCGCCTCGCCATGTATAAATGGTTTGATCTGGATCGCCGACAACGTATAAGGATGTATTTTCATTCATCAATAATTTAACTAATTCAAATTGAACATCATTAGTATCCTGGAACTCATCTATCAAAATATTACTTATTCTTTTTTGCCATTTTTCCCTAATATTTGGGAATTCTTTAAGAATTTGAATTGTCCTTAAAAGCAAATCGTCAAAATCAAGCGAGAGCATTTGGTCTTTTCTATCTTCATATTGAAGGAAAAATTTCAAAGCTTTCTTATCATTCTCAGAAGCAAATCTATCTAAAACAATATCGTGTGGATAAAGTCCTTTTGTTTTGTAATAGCCAATGAAACCTAATGTGTGTTTTACAACATCATCATTTCTTTTATAGCCAGCATCAACTGCTAAATCCTTGATCATTTTAACTTGATCGTCTTCGTCAATGATTGTGAAATTGTTTGGGAAACCAAGAACATCAATTTCTTTTCTTAAAAATTTTGCACAATAGCTATGAAAGGTGGATACAGATAATCCACTACCCATTCCTTTTAATAAAGCTATCGCTCTTTCTTTCATTTCAGCAGCAACTTTATTGGTAAAAGCAATGGCAACAATACTTGATGGGTCGACTTTCATTTCACTAATTAAATAAGAAATACGATAAGTTAAAACTCTCGTCTTACCACTACCAGCACCAGCAACGATTCTAGTGTACTTTGACTTGGTTGAAACCGCCTTTAGCTGATTTTCATTTAATAGCGAACTGTAATCCATAATAATATGATTTTTATTACTATGTAATATCTTATCACATTAATTATATTTACTCAATTGATAATTCGCTTCTTATTAATGATTCTCCCGCTAAATTTTTGGTGAGTACTTTACTCTCAATTTTTAATAATGTTGGATAACCGATAATTCCTAGTCCTTCAATAGAGGTTAAGCCAATTGTTGTCGACACATCTTTGGCAAAAACGATTTCTTCATTTGCTTCAACAAAATAGATATCGTCTCTTTTAACAGCCTTTTCTAAAATGAATGGCTTCAAATTTGCACAATGATTGCAATTTTTAGAAAAAATATAGACATAATACGCATCAGAATTAATTCCAAAGATGTTTGACCAAAAAATCATCTTATCTTTAATGTCATTATAATTTAAAGATGATATGGATGAACTCGAAGAATAAGTTGTTATCTTAGTTAATGAAGATTGAGAGTTTGTGCAGCCACAAAAGGACAAAGCAACTATTATTAATGAAGTTTTTAAAATATGTCTCATACTTATATATACTGTGTTTTTTCGAAAAAAGTGCGAAAATAAGAAAAATTTATGAAATTAATTTACGAAAGAAAGAATCTAGGTAAGTCAATTCCACTCATGGCTTTGATGGCGGCAATTAACATTATTGTTGCCGAATTAGCTGGTTTATCGCCTATTGTTTCGATTTTCCTAATTTTAGTTTTGCCTCTTACATCTGCAATTGTTGAACTATGCTGTAAAGACAGATATTTTCCTATTTATGCACTTTCGACTTTTGGTCTATCTTTAGCTCTTACTTTTTGGAATATTGAGACAACTATCTTTTATGTTTTTCCATCCATCGTAACCGGCTATATTTTTGGTTTTATGGCAAAACACAAAATTCCTGCCGTTTGGTCAATTTTCACGGCAATTCTCGCACAAATGAGCATTACATTCGCTCTTATTCCGTTTATTAATTTCGTCTTTCAAGTCGATATGGTTCAAACATTTAAAGTCGCATTTATGGTTGAGAATATGATCTATGTTGACATCATGATTCCAACGTTTGTATTCCTAATCTCTTTGATTCAATGTTCTTTGTCTCAAATCATTGTTTCTCAAGAACTACAGAGATTCGGTTTGAACTCAGAAACGAAAGATGTTTTTGATATTATTGCTTTTGGATTTGGATCTTTAATTGCTATATTAATCATTCCCTTTTATTTCTTCTCATTAGAAGCCGCATATTTATGCTTAGCTATTTCAATTTATTTTGCTTGTTACTCGTTGACGACAATTATTGTTAATAAAAAATTTTATTGGCTAATTCCTTCTGGTGTTGCTCTTCTTATTACCGTTTTGTTATTTGCATTAGTCCAATCCTATCTTAAAGAAGCGTCTCAATTCTTATTATTTGGTATTTTATCCACGTGCATTTGTCTAATATCGTTGTTGTTTTCTTTCTTGAAGAAGAAAAAAGAAAAGATACAATAGAAATAGACAAAGATATGTTAGGGTTCATTAAAATATTCTTACAAGGCATTTTATATGTGGTTTTACTACCATTTATTTTATTGTTACTTGCTTTGTATTGCGTCTACTGCATCATTGTTTTCATCTATATGGCAATTAGATCGGTTATTGTCTTCTTTAGTGGTGGAACTCCTCTTGGAGATTTACCAGAAGATGTTGAAGCCAAACGTATTTTAATGGAAAGAGAGCAAGCTAAAAGCGAAAACACTACTCAATCTTTAGCAGACGCTTTAGTTCAAAGCCAACTTCAAATTACACAAGCTTTGCTTAACCAACAAAATCAAACATCGGAAACTGCTGAGCAAACCGAGTTGGATAAACCAGTATTCGAAACTTCTAATGAAGAAGAAAACAAAATTGAGGAGTATAGCGATGATCAGTCTAATTAAGTTAACTGAAAACGATAAAAGACTAATCATAGTAGTTTTACTACTATTCATTTTGTTATTTGTCATTGCTGGTTATATTGGCTTATTAGTTAGAAAAATAATGAATGCTCAAGCCTCAAAAGCTGATGATATGCTTCATGATGTAGTAGAAGCAGGAGTCATTACTAACGAAAGAAAATTATTCCTTTTTGGAATCAGAAAGAACTATCGAGAATTCTTCAGAAGAGCTTGGATACCATTCTTAATTATGCTAGTCGGCTCAACTGTTTTGCTTCTTAATTGTGCTTTTAGTAAAAATTGGTCATACAACATCTGGGACTATGAAAAACAAGGTTTTAATACTTTGTTCTATGTTCACGATTGGAGTGTATTTTTCACCTCGAGTGAAGAAGGTTTTGCCATCACTTGGCCAAAATTAATTTCTACTCCTCATTTCTCTATTGAGGCGTGGGCATCATATGTATTTGTTCCATCAATGATCGTTGGAGGAAGTTGGTTCACATTCCAAGTTCAAGGTTATATCGCTAGAACAATTCGTATTTATAAAATCTCAAAAAAAGCTTTTAGAAAAACGATGGAGAATGTTACTCCACCGCCATCTCAAATAAATCCTGAATAATTATTTTGCTCGCATAGCAAGCATAATGATTTCGTAAACTAAAATAGCAAACAACGCAATATCAATAATGACAAAGAGACCGAAAATTCTGTTTCGGCTTTTTTGTTGCCTCTGAGCTTCAAGTGCCTCAGGAGTTACATCGTCTAATGTTTGCTTCTCATCCATAATTAATATTTGATTTTATCACTTGTTCTTGGGAATGGTTGAACGTCACGTATATTTTGAATACCGGTAACATACATAAGCAATCTATCAAATCCGATACCGAATCCAGAATGTGGGCAACCGCCATATTTTCTTGTATCTAAATACCATTCTAAGCCGTTTAAACAACCGACTTCTTCCATACGTTTCTTTAAAACGTCATAACGTTCTTCTCTTTGAGAACCACCAACTAATTCGCCGACATAAGGAACTAATAGGTCACAAGCAGCAACGGTTTTACCATCTGCGTTTTGTCTCATATAGAACGCTTTCATTTCTTTTGGATAATCGATAACAAATACAGGGCCTTTAATCACTTGTTCAGTAATATAACGTTCGTGTTCGGATTGTAAATCCATACCCCAAAAGATATTGTCATTTTCAAATTTATGACCATTAGCTTTGGCTTTTTTAAGTTCTTCAATAGCCTCTGTATATGTTAAGCGTTTGAATTCGGAATGAAGAACATGATGTAAACGATCTTTTAAAGTTTTATCAATAAAATTGTTAAAGAAATCCATTTCATCTGGACATTCGTGTAAGGCGACATCGATGCAATGTTTAATACACGCTTCAATGCAATCCATATCATCATTTAAATCAGCAAATGCTAATTCTGGTTCAATCATCCAAAATTCAGATGCGTGTCTAGTTGTGTTTGAATGCTCCGCTCTAAATGTTGGGCCAAAAGTATAAACATCTCTAAAGGCTAATGCGAATGGTTCAACATGGAGTTGCCCAGAAACAGTTAAAGCGACTTCCTTACCAAAGAAATCGGTTTTTGGATTTTTATCATTAGTATAAATACCAAAGGTATTACCAGCACCTTCAGCATCATTTCCGGTTATGATTGGAGTGTGAATATATAAAAATCCTTCTTGTTGGAAAAATTCATGAATAGCCATCGACATCGCGTTTCTCATTCTAAAAACTGCATTGAATGTATTTGCTCTAGGTCTAAGATGAGCGATTTCGCGAAGGAATTCTAATGAGTGGGCTTTCTTTTGAAGCGGATAATCTTCGGCAACTTCACCTACTAATTGGAAATCATCAACATTGATTTCAAAAGGTTGTTTGCCTTCTGGAGTAAGAACTAATTTTCCTTTAACAGCTATTGCTGCTCCAGTATTAATATGACTTAATCCTTTATAATCGGACACATTTTTTTCATCATAAACTAATTGGCAGTTTTTAAAACAAGTTCCATCGTTTAAAGCGATGAAGCCAATTGATCCGTTATCGCGGTTTGTTCTAACCCATCCTTCAACAAAAACATGGTCTAATGAAGCAAGAATCTTTTTATATTCCCCATCATTAGAATGAACGAGCATATATAAATCCGCAATTGTTACACTTTGATATTCCATAAGAAACCTCTCTATAGTATTTAACATTATAGCAAAACAGTTTAAAACTGTTACTTAAAATGTTTTATATTTATCAATTCTCCAGTTAGGGTCACAAGAAATTGTATTAGGAGCGAGAACGCCCATCTTCCATAAATGTTCGGCTAAGCGAACAATCATAGCCGCATTATCTGTCGTGCACCAAATTGGGGGTACAATCAAATCGATATCCGTATTATCTAATCTTGAATGCATTTGTTCTCTTAAATACGAATTAGCAGAAACTCCGCCCGCTAAAACAACTTGTTTAATCTCATATCTTGATAGTGCTTTATCAAGCCTATCCATAATCATCGAAATAGCAACATCTTGGAAAGATTTGCATAAATCCGCAACACGAATTTCGTTTCCACGAGCTTTTTCGTTATTCACTAAATTAATAACAGCAGTCTTTAATCCTGAATAAGAAAAATTCAAACTATCGTCATGAAGAGGGAAAGGCAGTTCATATGTATGTTTTCCTTCTTTTGATAATTTGTCGATTGGAATTCCACCAGGATATGGAAGGCCAAGTGTTCTTGCAACTTTATCAAAACATTCTCCAATTGCATCATCTTTAGTCTCCCCGATGATTTCAAAATTCATATCTTCTTTCATATAAACAAATTCGGTATTTCCACCAGAAACAACAATAGAAAGAAGCGGGAATTGCAGGGGTTTTACAAATTCGTTCGCATAAATGTGGCCCGCTAAATGATGAACTGGAATAAGTGGTTTATCGTATAGCATTGCCAAAGTTTTAGCGACTTGCATTCCGATATGAAGAGCACCGATTAATCCTGGACCTCTAGTAAAAGCAAAAGCATCAACTTGATCTAATGTTATATTTGCTTTTTTGAGTGCTTCATCTAAAACAAATAAGGCGTTTTCACAATGAAGTCTACTTGCAAGTTCAGGCATTACTCCCCCAAATTTTTGATGCATTTCTATTTGGGTAGCTACAACATTGCTTAAAAGTTCACCATCTTTGATAATAGCGATTGATGTCTCATCACAGCTTGATTCAATACCTAAGATTATCGACATAATAATATCCTTTTCACCATATAAATTGCATCTTCTCCATCAGGATAATAATGTTTCTTTTCAACAATTATTTCATAACCGTCTTTTTTATATAAATTAATAGCAGCTTCATTTGATTTCCTAACTTCTAAAGTCACGTTTTCAACAACATCATCTAAATCTTTTGGAAAACAATTTTCCATTTCGATTAATAAATTGGTCGCTATTTTTTGCTTTCTGTATTCTGGGAGAACTGCGATTTGGACGATTGTTGCAGAATTAAAGGTCACCATAAAATCAATAAAACCAACTATTTTTTCATCTGCTTCAGCAACCAAAATTATATTGATTGGATTTTCAAAAAATTCATATTCTAAATGTTTTCTTGGATAAGGATCTTTAAAACAAGTCTGTTCGATTTGGTAGACTTGTTCAAAATCCTCTTTTTTAACTTTGCGAATAATCATTTTAATAAATCCTTTAAATAAATTGGGTTGAGTTCAAAAATATTTTTAACCAATTCATTTTCATCATAATCTGCAAGTTTTTTGATAATATCAAATGCTGCCGATTCTTTACCAATTTGAGAAGTATCACCACTAAGCAAATAGTCAGGATGTTTATCTATATACTCAAGAACTTCTTCATTTGGAATAACACAATCTTTTACAATGCATTTTTTTCCTTGATAAACAGCAAAATAAGAACGGCCTGATCTAGCATTAAATAAACAAATGGTTGGTTTGTCATCTATAGCTAATAAAGACAAAGAACTTTTCGCATAAACTTTAATCTTAAGTGCATATGCAATTGTTTTTGCAATTGTTACACCTATACGAACCCCAGTATAAGAACCTGGGCCAATTCCAACAACTATAGAGTCGAGTTCTTTTTTGTTAACTTTATTTCTTTTTAAAATATTATCGACTTCAGTTACCATTAACTCACTTTGTCTTTGCCAAGCATTATAAAAAATAGAGTCGATTACTTTACCATCTTTGGCTAAGCCAACTGATAAATACATATTTGAACTATCTAACAACAATTGATACATCTTATTTATCCATAGAAGCTAATACTTCTTTATAGAAATCATTTTTATCAATAATTTCTATTTCACGTTCGTTATCACTAATTCTCTTTATGCTAATTTCTAAATGTCTATTTGGAATAAGTGGTTTAATGAAGGCTGGCCATTCAATAAAACAGACACCATTTCCTTCAATATATTCTTCTAAACCAATATCAATATTTTGGTTTTCTAATCTATAAGCATCGATATGATAAATGATAGGATTAACTTCAAAATAGCATTTCAAAATATTGAATGTTGGGGATATTACATGTTCCTTGTAACCTAGTGAATTCAATGCACCGGAAACAAAGGTTGTTTTACCAGCACCTAAATCTCCAGTTAATAAAACAACGTCACCTACTTTAAGCTTTGCCATTATCTTGGCTGCTAGTGAGCGTGTTTCTTCAGCATTTTTTGAAATAATTTTATATTTCAACATAATTAACCCCGATACATTATACCAAAACCAAAAAATTATTTTATAATTATTTCATGAAACATGTAGCCATCTTAATAATTGGAGCAGGTCCTGCTGGTCTTTATTTCGCTAATAAATGTGAAAAGGATAGGCTAGATTATTTGCTTATCGAAGCAAGCGATACTCTTGGAGGCCAATTAACTAGACTATATCCTGAAAAAGAAATAGTCGATATTAAAGGAATCGACTCAATCAAATCTAAAGATTATATATCTCTTCTATTAGAAGGTATTGATCAGAATAAGGTTTGTTTGAATACGAAAGCTATAGAAATAATTCCTGGGGATCAAATAACTATAAAAACTAATCGCGAAGAATATAAATGCGATTATTTAATCATTGCTACCGGACTAGGAAGTTCAACACCTAGACCTCTTGGTGTAGATAATGAAAACAATGTCACAAATATTGCATATAAATTAGATGACTTTACAGTTTTAAAAGATAAAAGAGTAGCGGTGTTTGGAGGCGGAGACTCTGCACTTGATTGGGCCAAACATCTTTCACAAATATCAAATAATATTTCTTTAATTCATCGTAGACTCGAATTTAGAGGTAACGCCAAAACAATTGAAGACTGTAAAAATTTAAAGGTTTATTTACCTTTCGTTCCTGATCATATTGATATAAAAAATAATAAAGCTATTTCTGTCACCATTAGAGAAGTTGTCGAAGAAGGAAAAACACCGAAATTCGTTGTAATTCCCGTAGATTTGATACTTGTTAACTATGGAAATATCGCCGAACAATCTAGTTTTCCTTTTGAAAAAGATGGGGCGTTTTTAAAGGTCGATTCTAATAACTATTCAGTTGCCAAAAATATATTTGTAATTGGTGATGTCGCATCATATGAAAATAAAAAAAGACGCATACAGCCAAGTATTGATGAAGCTGACCGCGTCTATACGTTAATTAAATAGAAGAAGTTTCTTTTACAAATTGATCGTAATATTTTTTAATTTGCTCATCCATAAATGGGAATTTTTTATCTTGGATCAATTTATAAACTTTTTCGACTGATTTTTCTAAAATTTCTTTAATATCATCTGGATAGCCTTGTTCTTCGGCGTGCTTTCTATATTCGCTTACATCAAGCAAACGGACGGTTCCATCTCCATATAATTTAACATCTAAATCATAATCAATATATTTAATAAAACCTTTGTCATATAAAGATGGCGAGGCGATGTTGACATAATAAGAAACTCCGTCTTCTTTAAGCATAGCAATTACATTGAACCATTCCTTCTTTGGAAGAATGAAAATAGCGGGTTCTTTTGTATGCCATTTACGGCCGTCGGATTCAACGACCGAAGCTCTAATTGAAGCTGCAACAAAATAATCATCGTTATCTTCAAGAATATAAGAATGAGACCACTCACGATGAAGTTCTTCGTTATGCTTATAGGCTTGAATTATTAACCATTTTCTTTTTAAAGAAAACATTATTTGTTGAACTCCTTAATTAAATCTAAAACGTTATAAACGTCTTTCTTAAATATTTCGGTTGGTTTTGGGTCAAATTGATTTTGAAGTGGAAGGACCATTAATGGATCGTCATAACCCATGCAAACAAATATTCTTCCTTTTTGCAATGAGATTGATAAATCGACTAATTCTTTATTCATTTCAATCTTTTGAAGAATCTTTTTAACTTCTGGAGAAATAACTTTCTTCCAATCTTTGTTATTTGAATAAATAATCATTTTCTTATCGTCTAAAACACTTTTTACTCCATCCAAATTTGTTGGTGGGAGAGCGCGTTTATCGCCTTTAAAATAAACATAGGTTGGTTCATCATATTGATAATTTGATGCTGCGAATAAATATTTGCCAACATATACTGGCACAACACGTTTTTCTTTTCTAACTGAAGCAGCACAATCAACAACGGCTACTGGAACTGATTCATATTCAAATTCAGTTAATCCTCTACTTCCAACATCAATAACATCTTTATAAAGATTGTTATCAGTAAATGCGACCGGTTCAATCTTTCCAGGAAATTGAGCTTTAAGATTTGTTATTTCTTTTTTATCAAATACAAAATGATTCACATTGTCATAATAACT
The DNA here is from genome assembly GCA_946612405.1 of uncultured Erysipelotrichaceae bacterium. The sequence continues at coordinate 19,483 of CAMOEQ010000006.1, forward strand.
ATCGAAATATGTATGCATTTTCTTTTGAATTGATTTACGAGAAAAAACCGAATATAAAATTGTTCCTGCCAATGCACCAACTAAAATCGAAACCATAAGAACTGTTCCTGTTGGGGATCCTAAATTCAAATTCGGAACAAAGATGCAGGCAAAAATGACTAAAGCAATACAAAGAGCTGAGACGACCCATTTTAAGGTATTTTGAACTTTGTAAATCTTTAAAAACTTTGCTCTCTCTGTTTCGATATTTTCTAAATAAGTTGAAGAATAAGAAATCGGTTCAACCTCCTCTATAGGAGTTTCTTCTACAGCTTCATCAGCCTTTTCTTCGACGACTTCTTCTTTTTCTTCAACTTGTTCTAATTCGTTTGTTTTATTTTCGTTTTCCATATGCTCACCTATTTATATGTAAATAAATTGTATATGAAAATAAAACTATAATGTAGTGCTTTTAACTGGAAATCTATCATTAAGGACTTGGAGTGGCTTATATAAAAGAAGCAACATTACAAGTGCGCCACCACCGCTTGGAAGAATATATGAAGCATTATAAGCAAGTGATTCAACAAATGGGGTTTCATAGAAAATAATTCCCGAAAGAGTTGCGAAAGCTAATCTAAATGAAACAGCAATAATAACTCCAATTGTTAAGAAACTTAATCTAATCCAGATTTTTGCTTCCTTTTTAAATATAATTGGCGAAAATAATCCAAGCACTGCTAATGAGCCATATGCAAACAAATAGTCGAATAAATAATATTGAATTCCCCAACCATCAAGCATAGAGGTAATTGCTCCATAAATTATTCCAGCTCCAATAAATCCTTTAAACATACCAAGTCTTAACGCCAAAATTAATAAAGGAACCATCGTAAAAGAAATCGATCCACCATTAACTCCGATTCTTATTTTTAAACCAGGTAAATCTAATCCAATTGCTAATGCAATAAGCATTGCAATCTCGACAATATCTCTGACTTTAAACTCATTTTCAACATTCATAACATAAATGAGTTGTAGACCAAATAGCAAATCAACAACAATTGATAAAATCAGAAATACGTTCGCGTATTCATTAGAAATTAAATGAAATAAATAGAAAACTGCTCCAACGCCAAAAAGGATTATGGAGATCATTTCGATATTTTTTAAATATTTCTTTAATAGTAATAAAAGACAAGCAATTATTGGAGATAAATAACCAATTATTAAATGATAATCTTGAAATATAATTTCATATCCTTTCAAACCACCTTGAATAGGGCAAATAATTACAAGCGCAAACAAAATCGCGAATGAAACCATCACCAACTCAACTATTCTTCTAATTTTCATAAAAAAATCCGCCTTTCGTTTGCGGAAAATACTTTAAAACGTACCTCCGCTAGCATTACCTAGATCAGGTTAGGTCAGCTCCGAATCAGGAGCACTCTCAGCCAGGTTCACCTAGCTCCCTCTACAAAAATTATACTATTCTAATTTTGCCAATCAATAGGCTTAACATTGTGAGCAACCAAATACTTATTACAACGAGAGAATTGTTTTAATCCAAACCATCCTCCATGATTGGCTCCAAGAGGAGACGGATGGACACTTTTTAACACTAAACGTTCGGGATTTGCCACGAATTTTTCAAATTTTTTCGCAAAACCACCCCACAACATAAAGACGATTGGCTGGTTTAATTTATCAATGAATTTCATTAAATCAATCATGAATAAATCATACTCATTTCGATGATGAGATAATGGTTGTCCTTCTCTAACAGAAAGATAAGCGTTAATAAGTAATACACCTTGTTTTGCTAGATATGTTAAGTCGCCATCGTTACGCATTTTTATTCCAAGATCACTTTCTATTTCTTTATAAATGTTGACTAGACTTGGTGGTAATTTAACACCTGATGGAACCGAAAATGATAAACCCATCGCTTGATTTGGCTCATGATATGGATCTTGACCAATGATTACTACTTTTAAATTTTCAACACTTGTTAAATTAAATGCATTAAACATTAAGTTACGAGGTGGATAAATTGTCCTAGTCTTATATTCCTCGTCTAAAAAGGCACGAAGAGTTTTCGAATAATCTTGTTTTGATACCTCATCAAAAAAACTTTTCCAGGAATTCATACATTCAATTATAACTATTCACTAAAAGGAATAACAATGTATAATTGTTGTAAACTTTATGAGCAAAGTTCTTATCGTATTCAATCATCCAGCGCCATATAAAGTTAAATTGTTTAACGAATTAGCTAAATATATTGATTTAACTGTTATTTTTGAACGCGATAAAGCTAGTGATAGAAACAAATCGTTCTACGAAGAAAAACAATACAATTTTAACAACGTCAAAATTAAAGGTATTAACATCGGTAGAGAAAATATTATTTCCAATGGTGTTATGAAGCATATCAAACATAACAAATATGATTTGATAATTATGAATGGCTATTCTCAATTCGCCGAAATGAAAGCCATAAATTATTTAATAAAACATAAAATTCCATACACTCTTTATATCAATGGTGGAATAATCAAACAAAAAGAATCCGCTCTTAGAAGAAAACTTAAGAATAAATATATTTCTCACGCTTCTAGTTATTTTTCTCCTGATGAAAATTCAAATAATTATCTAGTTTTCTATGGTGCTGATAAATCTAAGATTTATAATTATCCATATTCAACGATTTATGAACACGAAATAATATCTAAAGTATTAGATGAGAAAGAAAAAAATCTTTTGAAAGAAAAGGCTAATATCAAAGAAGAAAAAGTTTTTGTTTCATGCGGGCAATTAATTAAACGCAAAAATTATTTTGAGCTGATACAAAAATGGAAAAATATTAACCCAAATTATGGTTTATATATTATTGGCGACGGAAAACAAAAGAAATTTTTAGATAGATATATCAAAGACAACAACATAAATAATGTCCATTTGTTGGGTTATATGAAAAGAAAAGAAATTTTTGATTTTTATCATTTGTCAGATACTTTCATTTTCCCATCAGATGAAGATATCTATGGTCACGTTATTAATGAAGCGATGTCTCAAGGTTTACCAGTTATATCAACCCCTAATGTTAACGCATCGCGCAAATTAATAAAAAACGATTACAACGGCTATATTATTTCTTCTTTAGAAGAAAATGAATTAGATGAATCTATTGAAAAATCACTTCGAATAAAGATGAATGATAATGCAATAAAAACCGCACACGAAAATACCATTGAAAAAATGGTTGAAGAACATTTGAAAATAATCAAAAGGATAATGGAAAAATGAATGTAATAGTTTTCACATCTGCGATGGTCGAAAAAGAATTTGCCGTCTATCAAAAAGAAGCACATATTAAACCAAACCCATCCAACCAAAATTTCTATAATAAATTAATAAAAGCATTATCTTTTAAAAACAATGTTTCAGTTGTTTCACATCGCCCATTTGTTAAAGGAATGTTTGATGATGATTTTTTACAAGCAAAACAAACCAGCGATGGAAAGGTGAAATATTATTACACAAAATTAGAAGCAACTCGTTCATACAAATTATTTGACGAAGTTGAAGAAATTGTTTTAGCGGCTGAAAAAGCAGTACTTGATTTCTCAAACGAACCATTCATTTGTATTGTTGATACTCTTAGAATAAATCTGGTTAAAGGAGCAGTCAAATTTGCTCGAAAATATAACGCGAAAATTGTGGGAATGTTAACGGATAACCCCGCAAATCTCAGTCATGTTCGCCGTTCATATGTCAAAAATGTTTATCGAAACACTCAAAGATTAGATGCGTTTTTAACTCTTTCAAATGGGCTTCTTAGAGCATTTAAAGTTACTGAAAAACCAAACTATATTTTTGAAGGTTTGGTAGATGAGATTCCTACAATTAAAAAACAACCAATTGGTAATTATTATTTCTTTGGTGGATCACTTTATGAAAGATATGGCGTTAAACGTTTAATAAATGCTTTCCTCGAATCCAATATTCAAGAAAAAATGGTTATTGCTGGAAATGGGCCACTTAAAGATTATATTTATCAAGTTACTGATAAAAGTCTCAAACTTCTATATCTTTCTCAATTACCTGTAAATCAAATCTATGGATTAGAACAACACGCTATTGCAAATATTAATCCTAGGCCATTTTCTAAGAAACTTGATGATGAATCTGTTCCTTCAAAATTATTGGAATATTTATCTAGTGGAATCCCTACTATTTCTACAATTCACTCCAAACTATATGAAATCTTTAAAAACGATATATATTGGATTGAAGACGATACAACAATCGGTATTAAAAATGCTTTAAATGATTTTGCTAAAAAAGATTATGACGAGATGTTAAAAAGAGCAATTGCCGCTCGAGTCAAAGTTTATGAAATCTATGGTTTAAAAAATCAAAGCGAACGTATCACTTATTTCTTAACAACCATCAATTCTTGATTTAATAATTCAACAAGTTTTCTACTTGTCAAATTCTCTTCAAAATAATGTTTATTATTTAGGCCCATCTGGGTCTTTTTTTCATCACTTAATGTAATAAGTTCATCAATTTTTGCGGCTATAGAAAGAGGGTCTTCTTCAGAAAATAATGTGCCATTAGCTTTGCTAAGCAATTCTTTTGCATCACCTTTAATTACACCAAGTAATGGCCTACCGTATTTCATATATTGAATAGCTTTGTTTGGAATTGTATTACCAACACTACCTTGATGTTTTAAAGAAACAATTAAGGCGTCGGCGTTATAGTAATAAGCTTCGGCTTTTTCAATTGGAAGTGCTCCAACATATTCAACTTTATCTTCCAAATGTTCGTTCTTAATTTTGTTTTTAATATTTTCCAACTCGCTACCCATTCCCATTAAATGCAATTTGATATCTGGGCTTTTAACATATTTCATTGCTTCTACTAGTTCATTAGTTAATTGGATAGTTCCAATATTGCCTGCATAAACAAGATTATGCTTGTTCTTATATTCGATAGGAGCGGAAGATTTATTTGAAATAAGTATTGGTTGATAAACGGTTGGGAATCCTTTGTCGGTAATGTGAAGTTCGTTAACAAAATAATCTTTAAAAGAAGGAGAAGAAATAATTATCTTGTCACATCTTTTATATAAAGATACTGACCATTTATAGAGTAATTTATAAACAAAAGATCCTTTTCTTACTGCGTGAGTAACAACCGTAGATTCCGGCCAAAGATCTTGGCAATATAAAACACATGGAACTTTATATTTTCTAGCGTATTTAATTCCTGGAGCAATTGAAATTACTGGTGATAAAGATATGGTTAAAACCAAATCAAAACCTCTTTTGAATTTGCGGACTTTTCTTTTTGCATTCCTATGGAATGATAAATAATTTCTTATAACGGATAAACGTGATGTTTTACGTGGATAAAGTTTAACGCGATGAATAGCAACCCCATTTAATTCTTGATAATCCACCTTTTTATATTCGGGAAGAATTTCATGGAAACCATAGTTAGGTTTGCCAGTTAAGACTTCAACTTGATGACCCAATTTAACAAGATGTTCAGCAATATCCTGAACTGAAAAACGTTCTGGATAATAATATTGTGAAACGATGAGTATTCGCATATTTACTATTATATAGTATTCAAAAAAGTTGTCATTGATTAAATAATTAATCGATTATATTTTAACGATTTCGTCTTTTAAAAAGTCGAAATAAATCAATATAATTATATGCAAATGAAAAACGAAGTTCGTTCTAATGTAGTTATCAATTTAATAAGAACCGTAACGATGATGATTCTCTCATTCGTTACCTTTCCTCTTGTATGTAGATATTTAGGCGATACAATGGTTGGTCTATATTCATGGGCCACTGCTTTTGTTTATTATTTTTTAATCTTAGCAAGAATATCAATTCCTAACATAGCTGTTAGAGAATGTATCAAAGTTAGAGACGATCCTGAGAAATTAGCCCACAAAACCCAAGAATTTTTCATTATTCAAGCTGTAACAACATTATTATCGTTTGGTTTAATGTGCATCATTGTTTTCTCAGTTGGAGTGCCTAACTTTGCCGATCCATTAAACCGATCTCTCATTTTTGTTTTATCGCTCAATTTCTTATTTGGAGTGCTCTCTTTCGAATGGGTTTTTACTGCATTAGAAAAACATACTTATATGGCAATTCGTTCTATCGTTGTAGCGACAATTGTCGATATTTTAGTTTTTGCTTTTATTAAAGATCCAGAGCACATTCTTCTTTATGCTTTCCTATCAATCTTAACAACAGTTTTAACTGTTTTATCAAACATCATCTATCTACCAAAATTAGTTAAATTTAGAAAAACTGAAAAATATAATTTCAAACAATATTTCCCTCTTCTTGGAGTACTTTTTGCTATTTCAGTAGTGGCCGCTATATATGATAAGACCGACACATTTATTTTAGGTTTTATTGATCCAAGTAAAGCAAGTGTTGGTTCTTATTCGGTCGCTATGAAGGGTGTTGAAATCGTAATCGGAATCATCACCGCTTTATCCACAATCTTTATGCCTAGAGCAATGTATTATTATCAAAAAGGTGATGAAAGACAATTTAAGAATCTAAATAAATATTCAGCTAATATTTGTTTATTGATTGTCATTCCTGCTATTGCATTAATGGTGGCTTTAGCAGAACCGATAACCAAAATTATCGCTGGTATAGAAGGTTACTATTACGCCGATACAATCTTGATCGCATTAGCAAGTTTGATGTTAACCTTCTCTATATCAAATATTATTTATACTCAAATTCTTATTCCTTTGAAGAAAGAAAAATATTATTTATTTGCTGTTTTAAGTGCTGCAATTACTAATATTGGTTTATCGTTATTATTTGGATTAGTTATCTTTAAAGATAATCCAGCCTTCGGCGTAGCATTAGGCACTGCCATTACGGATGTTTTGTTGGTTATAATTCTTGCATCTTTATCTTGGAAACATAGCAAACATATTATTCTTAATTTTAATAATTTAAAGATTCTAATTATTGGAATAATAATCGGTGTTGCTTCTTATTTTGTTTCACCAATTCTTGTTAATGTTTTAGCAAATAATATGTCAATTGAATTTGCTTATTTAGTAGACATTGTAATTATCTTCTTTGGTTCATTAATTATTTATATCGTTGGTTTAATTATCACAAAAGAAAAACTAACAAGATCAATTATTCATAAATAAAGAAAAGCCTGCTAGATAAACTAACAGGCTGTTTTTTTAACTCTATTAATTAATTTAATTAATTGGAGCCCAAGTAATTACGATGCTACTACAATATAAAGCACCGGAATTAGAACGAATACCAATGAATGAATACGAATCTGTTACGTTAATTGTAACTGAAGAGGTTTCACCATCATATTCTGCTGAGCCGAGTTTGGTTCCTTTGCTATCGCCATATAAAGATGCTGGGCTTTCATAGGCAGTAGCTGAGCCATAAACATCAACTTTTCTTCCATTTGCAGTATGAGATTCAAATGTAACAACTACACTGACAATTTTATAAGCAGCATTACCACCAATAACACCACTATTTGAATTGTTTGATCTTAATTGAATTGAATCATTGCCAGCGGCACATTGAGCGGAATATGAGATACCGTTATCGCTTGTGAATGGACCATATGAGGCATAAGTTGTGCCTGTTGCACCAAAGAATGTATGAGTTAATGTATCTTCAAACGAAGTTGATGGTTTAGCTTTGACAAC
>CAMOEQ010000007.1 GCA_946612405.1 uncultured Erysipelotrichaceae bacterium
GTCTAAAGTAAGCAATAATTCTATTTGGTGAATTCTGGTATCCGAAAGTGCCATATTATTTCCTCCGCGCTTAAATGATAACGTATAGAAAAAGTATAACACGTGTGTGTTTAATTATGTACTTATATAAGAACAATGTTATTGTGCGAAAACTGTATTAATTTTCCAACTACTAATAAAATTATTAGTGGCAATAAACCAATCGTTAAAGGTATCTGAGTGAAGAGCACAATCTTTAATTTTTTCAACCAAACCAATAAATTCATTGATACCAAGATCGTGGTTATAAAACACTTCAATGATTTCTCTATATTGCTTGATTGTTAAAGGCACAACCGGAACTGGTTTTCCAATCCAGCTTTCTCTATTCAAAATAAAGAATTGCCATTTTGTTCTAATATTCAACGAACTTGAAATAAACAAGCCTATAACTTTCTTATCAGAATTGTTATTTATGAAAGAAAACACATGATCAATTACGCTTGATGCTTCGTGTTCCCATTGTTGAACTCCAGTCATCAATGACACTTCAGGCAAAATAATATAATCGTCAGCATACATCTCCATATCTGGTGTATTTCCTATTCCCGGAGCAAAACTCTTTGGCGTTAAATCTTCTTCAACCTTAAAATTTCTTTTAACGGTTTTATCGCCTTTAATTGCGAGCAGCGACTTCCATGTATTAACTTCTAGCCATAATGCACCCATTTCAATAGCATCTAATATTATTTCATCATATTTTTCCAAGATTTCTTTTCTCGCTTCTTTTGTTTTTGAATAAATGTCGACGTATTGTTTTTCGTTAACAGAAGTAATGAATGAAACAAGCTCGTGTTCAATATCCTTTAAATCACTCATCTTGGAAGCGTCAGCCAATTTTGCTTTTGCCTTATGGACAACTTCGTTTATTAAATCATCAATATTTCCTGTATATTTTTGAGTAAATTCATTGTTGTTTTTTAAATCTTCAATTAACTCTATCTTTTGACTAATAATTAATTTTCTTAATTCCTCGGTATCCCAAGGTAAAACTGTGGAGTCAGGGTTTCCAAACCAACACATATAAGATTCGATGCTGTCGAATTGTTTCTTCTCAAAAGAATAATTATTATTGATCAGATTTAGTTTTGTTTTTGCAAAGTCGTATACTCGAATTTTCTTTGCTTTGCCAACTCCACTTGATTTAAATAAGCCTGTATAAATTAAAGAACGACAAAAAGCGTCGGTATATTCATAAAATGAATCTGGCTTTATGTTTAATTGACCATAAGCAAGAATAAAGCTCTCTTTAAAAAGTTCTAAAACCTTCACATCATCTTTTTTGTTTTCCAACAAATTATATTTAGTTCTAAAATTCTCAATACCAGCATAAACATTTTCAATTTTGTTAATGTTGTTACAGCCAAACAATAAAGAAATTTCACTTAAATTTAGGTATCCAAATCTCTCCAACGCTAAGCAAAAAACTTGCATTGGAAAAACGTAATCATCTTGTTCGCAATGTTTTAATGATTGAACGTTGTTTGGAAAATATATTTTGAGCAATTGCTTTAGACAATCTTCGTCATCAAATTTTTTCTCAACAATTCGTTTTCCGACTTCCGTAACATTTATGCAACCGTTATTATCAACAAAGCCAAAACCAAACAATTCAAACGCGTGTTTATCTTGCCTACCTGTGCTTTCCGTGTCATTGTCATCAAATTTTCCACTTAAATAGTCGTTAAAAGATAGTTGACCAATTTTTTCTTCATCAACACTATGAGCATTATAAATATACTTTCTTCTTGCTGGGTGAATTGGTTTTGATTGCCATGCGCTAACAGATGAGCTTTTTTCTTCCCAATTCTCTCCTTCTAATTTAGCAAAATCAGAAAACCATTGAATGGCTCTCAAAATGCTTCTAGGTTTTGTTCTCCACCACCAACTCATTATCCATTAACCTCATTAATATCATAATTGGTAATAAGCAGATGTTTAACCCCTTTTTCATTTCTATTCTTAAAACTAACTGTATAGTTTTTATCATATTCATAAATAAAAAAGTCTTTATAAAGTTCGGAAATAAAGTCAGTCTTCTTAATTATCAACATCCATTTTGCCTTCAGCGAGGCGACAGCATTTTTCAATCTAATTTGTTCCTTTTTGTCAAATGAGTTTTGATCATACGTAGAAAAATCACTATCGTATGGTGGGTCTAAAAAGATAAAATCTGTTTCTTTAAATGAATATTGTTTCAAAAATTGTTCAAAATCTGAATTATGAATTACAGTTGTTAGCAACAACTCGTTAAATTTTGGAGAAAACATATACTTAACTTTTTTAGAAAGAGTTTTATCGTTGTAAGACATTCCGCCGTACGGAACATTAAACGCTCCTGTTTTTGAAAACCTAAACATAGAGGAATAACAATACTCTCTCATAAAATAATAAGCTGCAAGGCGAAGTGTTTCATCGGTTGTGTTGTTATATAAATCTCTAATTAGCATATAAATGCTAGTTTTGTTTGCGGTTATTTTTATCTTTTCTTTATCTTCGCTAGAGATATCTACTCCATTTTTCGCAAATTTATTTAATGTTCTTGTTTTCTTATCGTTTGCAGATTTAAAAAACTTTAAATATTTTCCATAATCCATGTATTCAGGTAAATCAGTCTCACCAAGCTTAGATGCACCTGTCTTTTCCCATAGTTTATTGAAATCATTTAAGACTTTTAAGAGTTTCTTATCGGATTTTTGTAGCTTGAGATATAAATTAATTAGGTCTTTTGAAAAATCATTTATATAACTGTTTTTAATTTCCAATCCAAAATAAACAGCGCCACCACCAACGAATGGCTCAAAATACCTATCTACATTCTTTGGCAAATACTTTTCAACCAAAGGTAGTTCTTTCGATTTTCCACCTGGATATTTAATGAATGTCTTCATTTTTTTGTTACCAAATATGATATTGGATCAAATTTATAATTTGTCAAAAGATTCTCTGCGCTTATTTTTAATATTTTACCGGTTCCATCTTTCAAGTTGAAATCATAAACTCGATAAATAAAAGCGTTCTTATTTTTGTGACTCTTAAAAAAATCCAACTCATTTATGCTCATATAAAATGGCGAGTCTTGGCCTTCAGTCGTTGTTTTGACTTCAATATAAACTGACTTCATTTTCTTATCTATAGATAAAATATCATAACCAAAACCATCCCCTTGTTGCTCGCTTAAATGCACTATTCTTTTTACTAGAGATGGGTTGATTGCCATTACTTCATCAATTTCATTTTGAAACACAAAAAGTTCACCAGCTTTCCCCAAAGCTGTATTTCTCTCATTGATTCTCTTCCAATCAATTTTTCTATACTTTTTTGTTTTTTGTTTTTTTGTATTATTTTCTTCTTTTCTGGAATAATTTTTAACATTGCGGTTCTCGGAATTATCTTGAGGAGATGTTACAAACCATACTGCTGGCTCAAAGCTTTTGTCGATAGCATATCCTTCTTCATAATAATGTACTGTTTCTATTTGATGGCTGACAACATTACCGATTCTTTGTAAAATTTTTATTTCTCCTTTTCTTGTTTTGGATGGCTTTTTATCATCTTTGTCAAAAACAAGCACTTCGTCGAGATGCTTTTTAACAGATGAAGTATCCAATTGGATATATTCTTCTAATAAAACTTTTACTGCTTTTCTAATAAGTGATTCTGAATGTGCCATAATCAAACCTCTCAACAATTATAATATTATGATGTCCAAATATCCTTACTTTTTAGTAAGAATGTACTCATATCTATAATAAAAAAATGCCCTAATAAAAAGTTATAAAATCGATTTTGGTTTTTGAAAAAATTGGCCTCGCGTATTTTTGAGGTAGGCCCACCGGTACTCTCAAATACTATGTATTTGCAGACCGGGTGGGAGTCATTTTGCTAGAGAACAAGGAACAAAAAGAACAAGAATTTCTATAAACTACTAAAACACGTTTTTAATTATCTTTAATAAATTAATTTACGATTTTCGAACAGTTATATATTTCTTGTTCCTGTTCCTATTTTTACGAATAAAGTATCGCTGTTTAGAATAAGGCCCATGACCTTAGTTTTACCAGATTTAAACCAGTCTGGTATCTGCGCCATTATCGTAGATATTGCGTTAGATTATTTGTTGTTGAAGTCGGCCTTATCTTTATTGAAGCACTCCGCCCAAATCTCTGTTGGACTAATCTACGTTCTCAATGACATAGTTGGCGCATTAAACACTACTCGTTATGTTTCCAATAGCCAAGTTGGCAGCGTAGTGATGCCAAACATAACAAAAAGCCACTTTCACTACTTCAAGAAAGCGGCTACTTTTGTATTACGGTATCTTTATAAATGCTTTAAAATCTAATGATTTTTGACGTTATCCAAGCCAATCCAGCCTGTTTTGCACAAGTTCGTTCATTCATATTATGTCGTGTTTTGAAGCATTTGCAAGCGGGCTTTTTTGCTTTTCTGACGAAGCTTAAAATGGGGCTTGTTTTGAGCGTCAGCCTGGTATTTGCTTAGGCTTAGCGCGAAGGTTTGTCTGTGGGCTTGTTTGGCTTGTTAAAATGAGTCCGGCGCGAGTGTTTTAAGCAAGTGTGTTGGCTGGGGCGGGGTGTGTTAGTTTATATATTTATATATAAGGTTTGTTGTAAGTAAGTATTATTTGTCTATATATGAGGGTGAGTATGTTAGTTAGTTTGTCTATATAAGGAATGAAGGAATAAGTAGATATAAATTACTAATATTTTTTTATAAGGGCAGGGGAGAAAGAGTAAGTGAGTAAGTAATAAAAAAGATCTATTTGTGAGATAGATTTTTTAGTTTGTTTTGTTAGTAAGTTATAGAAGGATTATTGGATAAGATTGGATAAGTTAGTTTAGATAATTACAAGTGATAACGCAACACAAATCGTTTTATCTTGTTTTGCACAAGTCCGTCCATAAATGATCATATCGTGAAAAGCTTGTGTCGCGAGCCGGCGAAACGATCTTTTTCTTATAGTTCCCTAACTGGTTTATTAAAGAATAATATTAGCGATATTAATAAAAATCCACCTGCACAGACACTTATTAAACCTAGTGAACCTATATATGTAATAGCGACGCCACCTAATAAAACAGATAAAGGAATTAAGCCTTGGCTACCAATATTAAGCACACTGCTGACTTTACCAAGTTTATCTTTATCAATAATTCTCATCATCGCTGTGGTTGATGGAACATTGATTGTGACTAATAATACACCAATAAAGAATGAACCGATTAACATGATAATCAAAAATGCATTAATATCTATGATATTTTGGTTAAATAATAGATAGAAGACCACTAGCAAGACAAACACAAACGAAACCGCTAACAAAGACCATCTAATAATGCGATTTGATTTTTCAAATTGTTTGATACTTGATAAGATGATACCCATTATTAATGAGCCAACGCCTAATAAGACTGAGAAGAATGAACTCCACATTTCTGGTTCTAAATTGCCTTTAAACATGTAGTTATTACTTGCAACATCAGTGGAAATGAAATATGGAATAAAGTTTTCTGAAAATGGAGAGAAGAAAAAGTTGATAAATAAGATACAAATCATTAACGCTAATATCGATTTGATAGAAGCGATATATTTAAATCCTGTTTTAATATCACCAAAGACAGCTTTTACTGTTAGTTTTTCATCTCGTTTTTCAAATTCAGAATTATATTTGATAAACATTTCTGAAATCGCACTTAAGATATAGCAACCACCAACAACAAAGAACAAAACATTAATTGGAACTAAAGAATACAATATGCCCGCTAAAAGGATACCAAAAATGGATTGAAAACTATTTAATATCGAGAAATATGACTCAGCTTGTTGGAATGAATCTTCATCAACAATTTGCGGTAACAAAGCACTTGATGCTGGAGTAAATATACCAGCGATTGCGTTAAGTAATACTGAAACAATGAATAAGGCGACTACTTGTCCGGTTGTGGATTTAATAACAAACATTAATAAGAACGTGAATCCAATAATAATCGCGCCTTTTAAGTAATCGCATATATACATGATCTTAGCTTTGTTAAAGCGATCACCAATCACTCCACCAAACAAAGTCACAATACAGAATGTCAATCCACCAGCGGCTAAATATAAGCCTTGAAGTAAAGCGTTGTTATCAGTGATTTTTAAAATATAAAAACTAACTGCAAAAGAATAAAATAGCGACGCGACATTAGACACTAATGCACCCAAAAACGTCAAAGTAAAATTCTTATTTGTAAAAACGTTTTTTCTTTTAGTTTGTTGCTCGTTATTTAATTCTTCCATATTTCATCACTCCTCAAATATATCCTTATAAAATTCCATGGCTTTTGAATACGCCAACTTATCATTTTTCATATGTTCAATTTCTTGTAGGAGCTCTTTGTTAATTTCTCCTGTAGTGGTATCAAAGGTGATATCTTGTTCAGCAAAAAACTTTAATCCACCTTTTAGATGTCGATAGCCAAGAACTCTTTGGCAGTTTTCTTTTAAAAAATTGTATTCTTCTCGATATTCAAGTCCTAATATCTTTTCGCACATTGCTTTTATAAATGTGTATGTAAAAATGATATCAATTAACGCTTCTTCGCTTTTACCAATTGATAGGATGAAATCAATCAACCATTTGGTGAGATCTAAAGCATCCACATATTTGTGATTTCTCAAATGAATGATAATTTGCATGGAACTACTATTCATAATTGAGCTTATTGAATCAAGGAAGTTTCCATTAATAATTTTTTCAGCTTCCTCATTATTTCCTAATTCAAGTTCGCATCTAGATAGTTGTTCGGCAGCGTCATATACTTTGTTTTCTATTAAATATTCTTTTGCCAAATCATATTTGTGAGCTTTGATATAACAAGAAACAATTAGTTTATGAATGTCATTTAAAGAAACAGTAAATGAATTATCTACTTGATAGGCAGCGATAGCCTTTTTACCTATCTCAATGCTCAAATCATTAATTTCAAGTTGATGTTTAATTCCGTAATAATCTTGTAAATACATTAAGACGTAACCTAGTAAAACGAAATTATTGCCATTTTTAGAAACCATTAATCTAATCTCATCCACACCAATATCGAGATTTTTAGATTCGATACAACTTTTAATTCTTCCAATAAAACTATTTACAGATGATGATTCAAGGTCAAATCCAAGCAAATAATCAATTGAAACACCAAAATAGATCGCTAAATCTTTTAGTCGACCAATGTCTGGATCAGATTCCCCTCTTTCCCATTTAGATATTGCTTGTCGAGATGTGCACAAGACATCTGCAAGCTCTTCTTGAGATACTTTTCTTTCTTTTCTTAAATTTGCAATTCTTTCACCTAGCATGTTGAACCTCTCCTATATTTAAACACTTACAATTGGTTTCATTCTATACCATTGTAGTTGCTTTTATAACATAATCACGCAACTGCTAGTTGCAAATAATAAAAGCTACCTCATAGGGCAGCGTTCTATTTTTTATAAATTGATTTGTGTAATTTAAGATAAGTTGGTCTAAGCAATTACAGTGATAGATGTTATCACTCTTTTAGTTGTAGACATGCTACAGTCTCAACATGAAATGTCATTGGGAACATGTCAACAGGCTGAACTTTTGTTAAAGAATATAGTTCTGATAATTTTGCAATATCTCTTGCTAATGTTTCAGGCTCGCAAGAAACATAAACGATTTTATTTGGTTTTAATTCGAGGATGGTATCTATAAATTTAGCATCTAAACCTTTACGCGGAGGATCGACAAATATGGTTGAGAATTTTACATTATTATTCACTAAATCTTTAAATACTTCTCCTGCATCACCACATATAAATTCTGCATTATCAATATTATTTATTTTTGCATTCTTTTTCGCGTCAATAATGGCTTCTTTAACTATCTCAACCCCTACTACTTTTTTCACTTGTTTAGAGGCGATCAAAGAAATAGTTCCGATTCCACAATAGGCATCAAATATAGTTTCATCTTTATCTAAAAAAGCGAATTCAATAGCTTTGCTATAAAGAGTTTCTACTTGGACTGGATTTACTTGAAAGAACGATTTAGAAGAGATTAGAAAATCTACTCCTAAAATTGAGTCTTTAATATGACCACTTCCATATAGGACTCTTTCTTTTTCACCTAAGATTACATTTGTATCTCTTTTATTAATGTTTTGGACAAGACATTTAATGTTAGGACATCTTTTAATAAATTCTTTAACAAAATTATTTCGACCTCTAAATTCATCTTGAGTTGTTACTAAAGTAACCATCACATCATCATAATGATAGGAAGTCCTAATTAAAATATGCCTAAATAAACCATAACCAGTATCTTCGTTATATGGTTCATAATGAAATTCTTTTATTAATGTTTTAAAGACTTGGATAATTTCAGAAGCTTTAGGAGATTCAATATAACATTTTTCAATTGGAATAATTTTATGAGTGCCACTTCTATAAAAACCAGAAACGATGTGGCCATGTGGGTCTCTACCAATAGGGACTTGAATCTTGTTTCGATATTCGTATGGATTAGACATTCCTAATGTTTCTTCCACCTTAACATCTTTCTTGAGATGCCTTCTAAAAGCGTCTTTAACTTTATTTGTTTTATATTTTAGTTGAGCTTCATAAGCATATTGTTGAAATTGACATCCACCACAGGCTGTACAAACTCCACAAAGTGGTTGGATTCTATCTGGCGATTTACTTATTAGACGATGGACTTTACCAAAATATGAACCTGCTCTTTTATATTGAATTTCAATTTCAGCTTCTTCACCTGGAAATAAGCCATCTACAAAAACAGTTCCATAGGAAAGTTTAACAACGCCTTTACCTTCGAAAGATAAATCTACACATTTTCCTTTAACATTTTGAAACTTAGTTTTCATCGCTATCTATTTTATCTTAAGTTACAAAACTTAGTTATTGTAATTTTTAGAAGTGATATCATAATGATATGAAACATTTTAGATTTGTTCCATTAGTAACGATATTTCTTTTATCGTCGTGTTCATGTTCACCTACTTCATCTCAACCATTTTATCCTCCGACAAATACTGGTACATCGTATACTCCAGTAACAGATGAAGATCCATTCCCTGAATATATTCCTCCTGAAATAGATACGCATGATTTTTCTAAAGAAGCTATTCCAGTTAATTTTTCGGTTGTTAATGATTTCCATGGGCAAATCGATGAAGAAGCCGATGATTACCGTGTTGGTTTAGCAAAGATGTCGACTTATCTAAAAGATAGAAAACAACAAGGCGATATCTTAATTTCTAATGGAGATATGTATCAAGGTTCATATCTTGTTGGAGTAGATCATGGACAATTTGTTTCTTATGCCTTTAAAAATATGGGTTTTGATGCTTATGTTTTAGGAAACCATGAATTCGATTGGGGCATTGAAAAAATATTAGATAATCAAGCGGCATTAGGACAAAACTTCTTATGCGCGAATTCATTTGAATATCCATATATACCAAGTAGTGAAACTAGAGCAGTAGTTGGCCAAGATTATAAAATAATCAATTTATATGAGGGAACTCAATTTGAAGTTAAAGTCGGAATAATAGGAGCGATAGGAAAAGATCAAATTTCATCAATCAATTCGCTTCAAGCTGAAAACATTATCTTTCTTGAGCCAACTGAAATTGTTAAAAATTTAGCAATTAGACTAAGAGAGCAAGAAAATTGCGATTACGTCATTGCTTCATATCATGATGGTGAACCAGACACGAGTATCGCCGACACAGTTAAAGGCGAAAAATATAAATATGTCGATGCTTGTTTTATGGCTCATACCCATAAATATGATTATAAAGTAGTCAATGGAGTACCATTTATTCAAGCAAGTGCATATTCTCGAGCTGTATCAACAGTTAGATTTACCTTTAATAAGGTTAAAAAGACATCAACTTTAGCCGAAAGCAAATATGAATATTTATCTTCAAAATCTCTTTCTCCAGACCCAATTATGGTTTCAAGAATTAACGATAAAAAGGCTAAATACGAAAAAGAATATACGGAAATTGTCGGTAATAATGCAAAAGAACAACCATTAAGCGTCGGTCAAATGTCACAATTTTATGCAAAGCTAACATATGATAGAGCAATTGAAGAATATCAAGATGGTTTTAATATTGTTGGTTGCATGTTCAATGAATCCCGCCGTTCATTAAAAGCAGGTGAATTTACATACGCTGAATTATATGAAACTCATCCATTCTTAAATGGTATTTATATTTTCTCAGTTGCTCAAAGCGATATATTTAGAGAAAAGAAATATTCTTATGGTTATATTGATCCAGACACTCAATTTAGCGATACCTTAGATTTGTATTTCGATGTATTAGTATTTGATTACAATGGCTTCCACATTGGAGTTAGTGATATTTATGAAAAATATTACAATTATTTCCCATCCGCTTTTAAATTAGGCGCCAAGCACGAACCAATCAAAGTGGAATTTAATTGTTTAGATGTCGCTTTAGAATATTTAAAAGAAAATGAGATTAAAAATGACTTCTTTAATGTAGAAGGAATGTATTCAAGAAATTGAATATTTATCTAATGATAACAAAAACTCCACGAAGCAATTATCGTGGAGTTTTATATTTTTTATTCAACAGCGATTAAATATTTATAAACTGCTTGACCACCATCGATGGCACCGAATTCAAGATAAGGGAATTTGGCTTTTAAGAAATCCATATTCTTCACTTTTTCATCTTCGGTTGTGTCTTTACCATAGATAATAGTGACGACTTGTTTATCTTTGATATTTTTAATCTTGCGAAGCGTATCATAGACGATTCTATTTTTCATCTTTCCTGAGAAAACTATTTTATTATCTACGATACCCATGTGATCACCTTTATGGATAATAACTCCATGAACTTTAGTTGATCTAATGGCAGTTGTGATTTCTACAGTAGTAACATTTCGAATTGCTTCATTGAAGTTACCCATGATGAGAGTTAAATCATCACTGGAGAAATCTAACATAGTTAATGCACTATAGCATTGTGGAATAGAAATGCTTTGAGCAATATTAACTTTTGCGCCTTTATATAATTGAGCAGCTTGTTTAGCGGCCATAACAATATTCTTGTTGTTTGGGAAAACGATAATGTTATCGGCATCAACTTGCTTAAATGCTCTAATAAAATCTTCGGTTGAAGGATTCATTGTTTGATTGCCAGAGACAATAACATCAACTCCTAAAGCTTCAAATTGTTCTTTAATTCCATCACCTTGAGCGACGGCAACGACGGCATATTTCTTATGTTCCATCTTCTTTTGAGCATGTTCTTCTTCGGTAAGATTTTCATTATGTTGAAGAGCCATATTCTCAATCTTGGTGGTTAAGAATTCGCCATATTTTCTCATCTTATGTAAGACGAGACCTGGTTCTTTAGTATGGACGTGAACTTTAACAATGTCTCCGTCTTTTAAAGCAACAATTGAATCACCAGATATATCTTCTTCATTTAAATCATCAATGACGGTTTGTACATCGAATTTTTCAACATCAACTTTTGAACTTTGTAGACGCATAATAAATTCGGTGCAATAACCAAATTGAAGAATATCGTCGCTTCCAAAGGCTGAGAAATCGATTGGAGTTTGGGATGATTCACTACTTTCAGTAGTAGACGAAAGTTCTTGTTCAATCTTTTCACCATCTAAGAATTTGACCATACCTTTAACAATGTAGACATAGCCAGCTCCACCAGAGTCAATAACTCCGGCTTCTTTTAAGACTGGTAATAAATCGATTGTTTTCTTTAAAGAGATGGCGGCTTGTTTTAAATGAGCTTCATAAAATTCATTGATGGTTGATTTGGCAGTCACCTTTTTAGCAGCAGCTTCTGTTGCCTCCCTAAAGACAGTAAGAATTGTACCTTCAACAGGAGTGACAACGGCTCCATAAGCTTGTTTAACACCAACCTTATAAGCCTCAGCAAGTTCAACGGCGTTAACTTCTTCTTTTCCATCAAAACCACGGCAAATCCCGCGGAAAATCTGAGAAAGAATGACTCCAGAGTTTCCTCTAGCGCCCATGAGCATACCTTTAGAAAGATCTTTTCCTAGAAGGCCTAAATTCTTCTCTTCTTTATTAGAAACGGCGTTAATGCCACCTTCAATAGTACGTGACATGTTTGTGCCCGTATCACCATCAGGTACAGGAAACACGTTTAAAGAGTCGACTTCTTCAATATTTAAGCGAAGGTTTTTCGCACCATTGATGACGAGTTCTTTAAATTGTTCGCCGTTTAATTTATTTAAAATCATAAACTATTCACCAACTCTGGTTTCTTCTTTACCAAAATAATAAATACCAAATGTAGCTGGACCACAAGAAGCGGAAATGATTGGACCTAAATCGCCAACGATAACTTCCTTAAAGCCAATTTCTTTAATTTTGCTAACAACTAAATCAACATCTTCTTGTTTTGCATCAGCATGTGAAACATAACAAATTTGTTTGGATGGTTCGATAACTCTTTCTTTAACGATTTCAGCAACACGGACTAAAGCGTTACGACGGCCTTTAGCCTTTTCAACTGCAAAGTTATTTCCTTTGCCATCGGAAATAATGATTGGTTTAACACCAAAGAGATTTCCAAAGAAAGCTTTAGCAGCTTTAACACGACCATGTTTAGCTAATGTAGATAAATCTTCAACAGTAGCGGCTTGGTTATAGCAAAGTCTTGTTTTTTCAATTTCAGCAGCAATTTCATCGATGCTCTTGCCAGCGTCTCTCATATCAGCAGCGTGTAAAAGCATTGAACCTTGTCCCATACAAGAACATAAGGAATCAACAACGATGATTCTGCTATTTGGATAATCTTTAGAATATTTTTCTTTTGCAAGACGAACAGCAAGGTTTCCGGATTGTGATAAAGCGGATGAGCATGAAATATATAAGATATCTTCACCTTTCTTTAAGTGAGGAATGAATTTTTCATCAAATTCTTGTTCTGTAACTTGAGAGGTATAAATAACATAACCATCTCTCATTAATTGATAATATTCTTTTGGACTGAGAATATCCCAATCTAAAGAAGCATAGATTTCGTGATTCTTTTTGTCTTTGTCTGTCCAGTTAACTAACATACGAACGTAATCAATGTCGCGTGTTTTTCTTAATTCTGTAGTTAAGTCACAGGTTGAATCACCAAATAAAGCGATTTTGTTCATTTTTTAATTTCTCCTTTTTCGCATAGACAATAATAAAATAATAATTAAGATAAGCAATAGGCAGTTTTATGCATTTGCCTATTAATGTGCATTTATGATAAAATGCCTATTATCTTATGAAAGAAGATTTGAGGGTAATTAAAACTAGACAAGCAATTGAATTTGCGTTCATTTCTTTGGTCGAAGAAAAAGGTTTTGAGAATGTTAAGATAATTGATATTGCTAAAAGAGCAAATGTTAATCGCAATACAATCTATCTTCATTATGATTCAAAAGAAATGATTATCGAAGATTTAATCGATAGAACGTTTACTAAGTCTTTGGAAGGTTTTGATATACCTAGTTATTTAAAGCAAAGAACAAATAAGAAAAAAATCATTGAGATGTTCCGCTCTATCTTTAATTTAATTAATGAAAATATTGAATTATACAGAATAGTTTTAACTGATCAAAATTTAGCAGGCTATCTTTCAACAAAACAAAGACGTATAAAAGCTTTTATATTAGATGCTTTAAAACAAAGTCTTAAAAATGAGATAATAGTTGAGTACGTAGTATCTGGTATATTCGGTATATTTAGAAACTGGATTATCTACGATATCGGTAGCATTGATGAAAATGTTTTATTAATCAGTGACCTCGCTATATCTACTATGAAACATGTCCAATTTAAATAAAGGAGAAGAATGATGAAAAAGAAAACATTATTACTGACCCTATTCCCACTACTTATATGTGGATGTTCACAAAATGGGAATACAACCAATTATGATCCATTCATGATTGGAGATAATTTAGAAGAAATCTCTTCTGTTGAAGCGCGTTTAATTGCTAATGAAGCTTATGATAATTTAAATCTCGCTTCATCCTTGATTAAGCAATCGACTGTAAGTGAAGATAACACTAAATTCTATACTGGCGCATTCTCTTTATATGCCACAAATAAGAAGACCGCCACTAATTCGCAAGTTTCATATTATTCAAACAAAATAGATACTAACCGTGATGTAGAATCTATTACCTATATTGGAAATTACTCAACCGAGGAAACATCAAATACATCGACAACAGAATGGTTTGGAATTAAACCAGTCGAAGAAGGTGAGACTCCAAGCGACAACTATTCTTTATTAAGAAGAACAATAGATATATATAACGGAGTATCTTCTACTCGTTTTTCAGCAGTAGATGATTTTTCCGCCAAAAATGATATTGAAGCTGTTTGGAATAGATATTTAGTTAATTCAATTAATGAGAATTATTTATTAACAAGCATCCTTTATTCAAGCGATTTTACATATGTTAGAGATAATCAACATATCCTTGGCTATTATTTATCAAGTCAAGTTACAAAAGAAGCATCTAAGATTGCACCTGAAAAAGAAGAAATCGCTTACGTTAAAAAAGTCGAAGAATTATCCGTTATCGATTATTACAATGATGAAGTTCTTGAAATTGGTTGGACAATTAAAAGCGTCTCATCTAGAACAATCACTTCTTATTTAACGACCATCGATGGTAACGAAACCGATCCAATCGAGGTCTCTAGACAAGAAGAAGTTACCACTCTTCAATATGAATCATCACATCAAACAAGTGAGGATATCCCGACTTATGAATTAAGTTCGTTTATCCCATTCTCAATCGCAAAATTTGCGGTAAATCCCGATTATAGTGACATTTCATATGTTACAAAATATCAGATGGAAAATAATGATGATTACTATCGACATTTTGAAGAATCATTTAGCGGTCACGCCTATTATAAAGAACAAAAATTAGAAGTTGGTTTCTATTCATTCTTTGATGGTGAACCAACCGATCCAAAAGATTATGAAAAATGGGGTTATAAATCCATCATTGCAAATAAATGCGTTAACTATGTCGTTGATCCTTCAACCTTAGAAGAAGCTCAACAAATTGTATCACTACATCCAAATCTATTCTTTGTAGCGGCTGAAGCAACATTTGCTTTCCGCGTTGTCTTTGATGCTGAAATGGAGAACGCTAGCGAATTCAGTGTCGCTATCGTTGGAAGATAGGAGGAATTTAAAATGAAGAAACATTATTTACTTATTACATTAATTCCTCTTCTTCTTGCTGGTTGTTCAAATACTGAAGAAAGTAAAAAATATCCAGCAATTAATGATCAACAAACAATCATGGATTATTATCGTCAACACGCTTCTAACCAATCGTATTTAAATCTTTACGAGCTTGAGAATACATTAGAATATGATCCTACTTACGATGTATTTGGAACATTAGCACCAGTTGACACTGCTAAAAATTTATATTTTGAAGCCAAGTCATCAAATAATGTTGGGGTCTATTCTGGGTACTTTATTTGTAATAATAAAGTCTCAACATATCTTGGTAACAAAGAAAATGTTGGTTCCATTTCTGAATTTGAAGAAGATGAATCTTTCTGGTTTAGACCATTTGATTCAGGACACGAAGGAAAGATGGAACTAATTCATCGTCAAGAAGTTAAAGACAATGATTTGGATAAAGTGACAAAAGATAGTCATACTGAAATAGAAGTTGAACAAGATAATATTTCACATTATTTTTCAAATAATATTAATACTGACTATTCCTCTTATTTTGAAAGACCTTTAGTTCAACCTACTTCCTCTACAACTAGACAAGTTTCAGCATATTTAAAAACCGAAACCGAAATAGTTGAAACATATAATGAAACAATCGAAGCCGAACACATCCAAAACCCAATTCACCCAAGTGATGAATATAAGCTCACTGTTATGAAACAAACCACTGGGCAAACTAATTTCAAGAATATTGAAAAAATTGGTTGGGTTGGAACTTCTTTTAGAGAAACGACTACTTATTGTTTGATTTCAGATTACGAACTTAAATTATTAGATGAACCACGTCTAATCTTAAAAGAAGAAACAACGATTGAATTCACTTATGCTGCTACAATGCAGCCATATACAGGTGAAGCATATGTCTTCCAACAAGAAGATGAAAAGATAGAACAATATCGTCCAAGTATGTTTGTTTATGAAGGTGGATCTTTTAGTGAATTAAGCATCCACAATATTGACGTTTCAAAAGAATATAAGAAAGTCCATCCTGAATTTTCTGGATATGCGTATAGTTTTAGTGCAGTTAATTTAGAACAAAACAAATTATATTCATTTGCTTGCCATGAAGATATTGAAAATGGTCTATATGAGACAATTGGCTACAATCAATTAGTTTCAAAAGCTGGTGGCACAATTATCTCTGGTGGAGTTGAAGGCCATAACTTAATTAAAACTATTACCACTACAGAAACTTATGAATTCATCATTCTAGTTTCTTCAAATGGAACAAAATCATTAATTGCTCAATTACACGGATAATGGAAGAACAAACAATTAATCCTCATAAGAAATCCCATAAGAGATTAATATCGAATATTATTTTTTTGATACTAATTACAATTTTGGTTGTTACTTTAATATTGTCCTTAGGCGAAATAAATAAAATCTCACAGCAATTTCAACAAATCGCTAATGGAGATAACTGGAAATATTTATTAATCGCGATTGGTTTGATGCTTGTCTATTTCTTTTTGTGGCCCGCTTCGCAATGTATTTATGGTAAAGCATTAAAGATTGAGGCTACAGTTGGTGAATCATATTTAATTGGTTGCTCTGAACATTTTTATAATGGAATTACTCCGTTTGCAGCAGGTGGACAACCATTCCAAATCTATTCATATACAAAACGAAATGTGACCACTGCTAAAGCCACCGGAGTCATCCTTGCAAGCTTTGTGACATTCATGCTCGTTACGAATGCTTTCATGATTGCTTCTTTAGCGTTTTACCCGCAAATATCCGCTGGATTTGAAAAAATGAACATCGGATTTATCAAATATGTTGCCCTTGTTGGACTAATAATTAATTTCCTTGTTTTACTATTTATGATTGCTGTTGGTGTGTCTAAACATTTAAGAAATGGATTAACAAAATTATTTAATAAAATTGCTAATTGGAAATTCTTCTTCAAAAAAGAAAAAGGATTAAGAAGAAAAATCGGTGAAGCATTAAAGAAGAGTATTCCTTCATTTAAAGAATATTGTAATAATGCTCAAACAGCTTTCAAAGAAACATGGACTCATAAATGGGCGACCTTCTTTGCAATATTAATTAAGATAATTGCGATGGCCGCATATTATATGATTCCATTCTTTATTTTAAAGGCGGTTGGTTTAGATGTCGGCTATGAGAAATTGATATTAGTATTATTCTCAACCTCATTTGCAATTAATGCAGTTGTGTGGGTTCCTACTCCTGGAGGAGTTGGAGGAATCGAATATGCATTCATCATCGTTATTGCTGCAGTAACAACCGCTATTCAAAGTGATGTTAACGCCGCAGTCTTAATTTGGAGAATGTTAACTTATTATTTAATTCTATTTATTAGTTTTGGGGCTAATGCAATCTTTGAAGGCATATCATCGCATCGCATGAATAAAGAAACGAAAGAAAAAGGTATCTCGAACGAGACACCTAATGAATAGCACTAAGTGCTATTTTTATTTTCTTAATTGACCTTTCATTGAGTGAATGCGAATTGATCCACCTTGTTTTCTAACTAAATCTTTAGCAAAGGCAATTGCTTCAGCTTGAGTTGGGAAAATCTTAATTGCTTTTTCTCCACCAGCAAGTTTGACTTGCCAATGACGAGAAACAAATTTAGAACGGGCGATATGATAAACTCTTGCACCATCTTTATATTTTTTAGTTGATGTAGAAGCTGGTTTTTTAGCTTTAGTAGAAGTAGCCTTTTTAGAAGAAGTTTTTGAAGCGGCCTTTTCTATAACATTTTCTTTGACTTCTTCTTTAGAACTTTCTTCAAATTCTTCAGGTTGTTCATCCTTGGTATCCTTAGGTTCTTCTATTTCATCATAATATTCTTCTTCAGATTCGACTGTATAACCGATGAAGATTAAATTCATGATTTTGTTAAGTAACCAGAATAAGAAACCAAAGACAACGCTACCACCTAATGATTCAGCAAGGAAGATCAACGATGTGACTGTTGTGAATTTAGAAATATCAGCAGGTGCGACTCTAGAGCCGACCGGGAATAAGAAACCATACCAGTCAATTTGAGCACCTGCAGGTGCAGTAAAAGCAAATGTAACGTAGAAGATTCCATATGCTAGTGCAAAGAAGATTGGGAAGAAGAAAAATCTAAAACGCAACTTGGTTTGATATTCCAAAAAGATGAATGAAAACATTGCAACTAATGGTGTGATTAAATGTAAAAATAATTGAGATCCGCCGTAATAATTGTATCCGCTCTTATCATTTGGAGCTAAGAAAATAATGACCATTAAAAAGGTTATTGCGACTGCAACAACAGCAATTAATTTTAGAACTTGTAATACTTCTTTTACGCAGTTCTTTTCTTTAGCAATTGATGCGCCATAAACACAAGCGCCAATTACGCCGAGCAAACTTACGAAGATGTTTGATAATACAGTAAAGAATTTAAAAACATCAGCTTTATCACTTGATTCAATAAGTAACCAAACGATACCTACAATACCAGTGATCGCAACAAGGATGTTTCCAATTAAGCCTACCGTAAAATGTTTTTTAGAAAATTTCATTTATTTTTCTCCTTTAATTTTTAACCAATATTCTTTGGTAGCTTGTTCTAATTTATTTTCTCCATAATGATAATACAAATGATCTTTAACATCATCAGGCAAATATTGTTGTTTCACCCAATGGTGAGCATAATCGTGAGGATATTTATAATTTTGTCCTTTCACTTTTGCATCTTTGCCATCATAGTGAGTGTTTTGAAGTTGACGAGGAACATTTATTCCTAATCCTTTTTCAATATCAGCTTTAGCGGCTAAATAAGCCAAGCAACTTGAATTAGATTTTGGAGAAGTAGCAATTAATATTGCTGCATTAGATAAAGGTAGATAAGCCTCAGGCATTCCAAGTTGCAAAGCTGTATCCACTGCTGCTTTAACAATTGGAATAATTTGAGGATAAGCAAGACCTACATCTTCATTTGCACTGCAAAGTAGTCGTCTAGCTGCAGCAACTAAATCGCCAGCTTCAAGCATCTTGGCTAAATAAAAGATAGCGGCGTCAGGATCACTACCACGTAGAGACTTCATTAATGCCGACAAATTATCGTAATGATGATCTTCGCCTCTATCATAAGAAATGTTTGCTTTGATAATGAGCTGATCAACCATTTCTTCATTGATATGTTTATCATCATCACAGGCGTGATAAAGAAAATCCAAATTATTAAGAGCTTTTCGCATATCTCCATTACTGGATAACGCTAATTTAAGCAAAGCTTCTTTATCAATTTTAGTATTTAATTTTTTAGCAGCTCTTTTTAATCCTTCTTGAACATCTTCGGATTTTAAAGCTTTAAATTCAAAAACTTCACATCGAGATAAAAGAGCAGGATAAATATAAAAATATGGATTTTCAGTTGTTGAAGCAATGAGAGTAATATCTCCATTTTCAACAAATTCTAATAAGGATTGTTGTTGTTTCTTATTTAAATATTGGATTTCATCTAAATATAACAAAATACCATTTTGAGAAAATAATGATTTAGTTTCTTCAATAATCTTTTTAATATCATCCGTTGAAGCGGTTGTCCCATTGAGTTTATGAAGAGACATATTTGTATTTTTAGCAATTATATTTGCTAGAGTAGTCTTGCCAATTCCTGGAGGACCATAAAAAATCATATTTGGAATATGGTTTGATGATATAACTTTGCGGAATAATTTACCTTCATCTAAAAGATGATGCTGACCAACAACTTCATCCAAGGATTCTGGTCTAAGTATCTCTGCAAGTGGTTTTTCCATAGGTTAATGATACATAATTGTATTCATTAAAACAATATCTTTATTCCCCTTTGCAAGTTGTTTTATATATTAATTGGAATATAATAGAAATATGAACAATAAGAAGTTTTTTGTGTTCTTACCGCTTGTCTCCTTATTATTAAGTGGTTGTATGATAATGCCAAAACCTAAGGATAAGACGAGCACATCTAATCCGAGCACGTCCTCCCCAATCTCGCCCGACACCGGCGATAGCAGTGATGTCACTCCAGATCCAAGCGTGGATCCAGTCCCGGTTGACCCACCTGATTTGCCAGAAGATGTTGAAGCATATTATTCTGGTATTTCTGATGATTTGATGGGCACTGATTTATTAATAGCCTTACAAAACTTAAATAAAGAAAAACGAACTAGTTTAGTTGGCTATGACGACATGGGAACATCATCTAGTGATATGTTTAAATACACAGATTATGATCCTTCTACTGTTAGATATGATGATAATAACCAACCATATGGAACAAGAATAGTTTCGTTCTATTCCGGAAATACAATGACATCATTTAATAGAGAACATGTTTGGCCAAAATCGCACGGTGGTCACACTGTTGAACATGACATTCATATGCCTAGACCAACAATTCCTGCTGAAAATGGTTCAAGAGGAAATTCATTCTATGTCGAAGGGATGAAAGATGGTAAATATGGTTGGGATCCTGCAGAAGAAGATTTTGGAGAAGAATCATATAGAGGAGATTCCGCTAGAATTATATTCTATTGTGTTGTCGCTAATCCAAAATTAGATTTAGTTGAATTAGAATATCACGAAACATCGAATGCTAATCCTGATTATTTAATGGGTAAACTCTCCGACATGATTAAATGGAACAACAAATATGCTGTCCAAGATCGAGAACTTAGAAGAAATAGCGGAGCTCAATATCTTCAAGGCAATCGTAATCCATTTATCGATCATCCTGAATATGCGTGTCGAATTTGGGGTTCAAAAAACTCAACGACAAAAGCGATTTGCGGAATGCAATAATTAACTTGTTAATTAAAAGCGACCAAACGGTCGCTTTTTTTCTTATGAAGCTTGGATATCAGCTATCAAGGCTTTTATCGCATCGTTATTGTAATAATCAGCGTAATCAAGTTCATAATCAACTTCGATTCCATTATCATTACCAACGAATTTCTTTTCAACATTATCATAGACACCTAAATGATAAGTTGATGAATTTCTAAGAATGGTTGTTGAAGCTGTTGAATATGAACCAACCGAACATTCCCCTCCACCGGATTTATGACCAATAAGAGTCATTAAGCCTTTCTCTTTAATAACAGTTGGGAAATAGTTTCCGCAAGAGAAGGAGTAACCAGATGTTAATAAATAGAAATTATATTGACCGGCATGAGTGTCATCTTCATCGTATTTACCATCAAAATTCAGATCAACGCTATAAGCGGTTTCAAAACACTCTCCAGTTTGGTCATGCATTAAGGTTAAAGTTGGATGAAGGGTAAAATTAGCCACTAACCATGGAAGCGTATCGGCAGCACCACCACCATTTGTTGAAATATCAACGACGACGTTTTTAACATTTGAATTTCTACTAATATCTAAAAATGCTTTTTTGAAGAGTAAAATTGAATCGTTATGTAGTTGACTATATGAATAATTATCAACATCATAATTTTGAATGTTGTTATGAGACATATTAAAACCATCAAAACGAATGATTGCTAAATCACCATCAATTTCACAGCCAATACTCTTATGAGCGGCTGTGCGTTTTTTTGTTAGATCGTTATAAACACTCATCAATTGTATTTCGCGTTCATTTTCATTTCGAAGAACGCTTTCATATAAGTCTAAATAAGTATCTTTATTCGAATTAACAAATAATGATGGAGAAATATAGCCAGAATGTCCGTCATAGAATATTTTTGCAGTTACTCTAGCCATCGCTTCTTCGTATGTTGCTGTGTTAGTAGAAAGCAAGGCATTTTTATATCCAGCATCAGAAAGAATTTTATCAAAATTACCGACAAATCCCCGTCTTTCTCTTAATCCATAAGTATTTTCAACAAAGAATACGAATTCGTTATAAGTGTATTTAGCAAGCTCTATAGATCGGGTTGTTTTATTCAAATATGGAGAGGTTGTATATGTTGATTCGTATGGAGCATAACCTGTGAAATATAAATCTTTTCCATTAAAGATTAAATCGTATCCCATTGGAGCAAGGAAAATATTATTAGCTACTCCAAATGGCATAAAGATTAAATCATCTTCATCACATACTAAATCTAAATCATATTTCTTCAAATCAAATGTGTGATATGTTTTTTCAACGAAGGTTTTGCTTCGGGCGTTATCGAACTTGATATAGTTCGTATATTGACCAGTGACAAAATAACGTTTTCCTTTACTAGTTGTGCCTAAAGAATCAAATAAACCCATATCATCTTTATCGATTTTAATCGTGTCATTAACAATATCGATTGTGATAGATTCATATTCTTCGTATTTCTTAAGAGTGATGTTATAAACTCCACCGCCTAAATCTGTTGTAATAAAAGAAAGGGTTTCATTATATAAATCATTAAATAAAGCGGTTAATAATCTTTCTATGCGAACGTAAGGAACATCGCCCATACCTTCAAAGTTATAAATATTAACTTTTGAGAGTTCTTGACCAGAATACATGATATGCGCTCCAATGGTCTTAGATATTTTATGAATTTCTTCTGGGACTGGACCTGGAGTGTCGGATGTGGTTGTAGAAGTTGTAGATGTATCAGTTGTCGAAGTGGTTGTAGTTGTAGATGGCTCTTCATTACAAGCACAAAGTAAAAATGCAATTGATAAAACTGAGGTTAATAATTTTGCATTACGTTTCATATTTTTTACCTCTTTAGTCATAAAATAATATATTTAATAATAATAATTTTCAATAAAAAGACCCGAAACTATCGGGTCTAATTATCGGAATATATTGATTAAGCTTTATCGTTTGAGCCTAAGACATCAATAATTTTATGTTTAACGATGTCTTTAACATATTTACGGCCATCACCTAAATATTGACGTGGATCGAAGTGATCTGGATGAGCTTTCATATGTTCTCTAATGCCAGCTGTTAATGCTAAACGAAGATCGCTATCGATGTTGATCTTACAGACAGCCATTCTAGCAGCTTCTCTTAATTGATCTTCTGGAACACCGACTGCATCAACTAATGCACCACCATTTTCATTAATGATTTTGACGTATTCTTGGTTAACTGAGCTAGAACCATGTAAAACGATTGGGAAGCCTGGGAGTCTCTTGGAAACTTCTTCTAAGATATCAAATCTTAATGGTGGAGGACAAAGGACACCGGTTTTTGGATCGCGAGTGCATTGTTCTGGTTTGAATTTATAAGCACCATGGCTTGTACCGATTGCAATAGCAAGGGAGTCGACACCAGTTCTACGAACGAATTCTTCGACTTGCTCTGGTTTGGTGTAGCTTTCGTTTCCGTGTTCAACTTTAACATCGTCTTCGATGCCTGCTAATGTGCCAAGTTCAGCTTCGACTGTAACGTATGGTTTATGAGCATGAGCATATTCGACGACTTTCTTTGTAATAGCAATGTTTTCTTCGAATGGTTTGCTAGAAGCATCGATCATAACGGATGTGAATCCACCATCGATACAATCTTTACAAATTTCAAAGTCAGCTCCATGGTCAAGGTGAAGAACGATTGGAAGATTTGTATCTTCGACAGCGGCTTCAACCATTTTCTT
Organism: uncultured Erysipelotrichaceae bacterium; assembly: GCA_946612405.1. The sequence continues at coordinate 23,921 of CAMOEQ010000007.1, forward strand.
TAAATAAATAGGTTTAGCATATTTTCTTGCACCAGCACTGACTTGAAGAATAACTGGTGAATTGCATTCTTTAGCAGCTTCGGTAATTGCTTGAACAATTTCCATGTTGTTGCAGTTGAATGCACCGATGGCATAGCCACCTTTATATGCTTTTTCAAACATTTCTTTTGAGTTAACTAATGGCATAATATACCTTCTTTCTTTGTGTATATATCTTACCAATTAGAAATTAGTAAGTATATAATTTTTTTAAATTAGTCCTGCTAGGACGTTTAGAACCATTCCAACAACAACCAAAGCAATAACGATTGATAATTGTAATTTGTTTTTGGTTTTGAAGAACAAAACGGTTCCTAAAGAGACTAAAACAAAGTCTAATCCGATAATGACATTAATAATGGCTGGAATTGAATTCTCATAAGAGAACGCCGTGTATCTACATATCATTAATAAAGCATTACAAACAGCACCTAAAAATATATAAAGATGGTCTTTCCATTTGATGGTTGCAATTTCTTTGATACTTTTTGTACATAGTGATGCAATTAACATACTTAAGAAAACAAAGCAAATTTGATGATACGAAATAACGTCTGAAGGAATTGATGTTAATTTTAATTTTGCAATTAGTAAAACAAATCCAAAGGCAACAACTGATAAAACAGCATAAATAATCCAAAGATATTTTGCAGTTGGATTAATCTTTTTATTTAAAACAATATAGAAAAGAGAACCTAATAGACTTGCTAAACCAATGAAATATAAAGCGATATTTAATGGTTTAGCTCCGTTAGTTACAAGTGAAAAGGTAAATATGGAAAATAAAAGATTTGAAAAGAACAATATTCCAGCTGCGCAAAATGGAGCAAAAGCTTCAAGGTGAGATCTTCTAATTGCTAAAAAATAAAAGAACCAATCTATTGATGTTAAAGCGCCAATTGCTAAAATCCATAACCATTGATCCCATGAAAGAGAATATAAGGTTGGGACGTGGCCCATCACCAAAGATATCAAAAAGCATGCGATAACAATAAAAAATGATTTTAAAGTTGCGTTTGTTAACGCACTAGCGTGATTAGAGCCTAAACGATTGAATAACGTATTGCCTGCTGAAGCAAGTAAACCTAGAAAGGCAAATAAAATATATTCCATGATAGATAGAATACTCTTTTCTTAATTAAATAAAAGACACACATATGTGAGTCAGTTATTTAGCAATGTTTTATTGAATGCGACCTTTGTTTTTGCCTTTTGAATTATGAACGAGCATTACGCCACCTTGATTCTCAGACATTTTCTTGGTGTAATCAACTGCTTCAGCTTGAGTTTTGAATAATTTGATGACTTTATCTCCGCCAGCAAATTTGACAGCCCACATTCCATCGGAACGTTTGCTAACATGATAAACTCTTTTGCCACTAGTTTCTTTTTCAGGAACGATTACTTTAACGCCTTTCTTGCCAGCCTTCTTTTCAACTACTCCCGTTTTCTTTTTTGAATCAGCTTTTCTAGGAGTAATCTTTTCGGTTGCTTTTCTAGGAGTTTCGCTCTTTACAGCTTTTTTAGATTTCTTTTCATCTTTAGATGATTTCTTAGGGTTTAATCTTTTGGCCTTGGTTTCTGTTTCGGCCTTTTTATCTTTCTTTTTACCAAATAAAGGCATAAGTTTTTCCTCTTTTCTTACAAAAATAATATCACTCTAAAATTTAAATTTCTCTTTTTTTATTATTAATGTATCGAGTAAATCTAATTTTGATGTCTCCATCCATTATAGGTTCACCCTCATCCACGCATTCAAATTCATCCATTTCGTCTAGGTTTGGGAAGAATACTTCTGCTCCACCATCTTTATCAACTTTGGTCAAAAGTACTTCATCTACATAAGGTAAAGTTTGACGATAAATAGAGGCTCCTCCAATGACAAAAACTGTGTCATTTTTTGAATAATAACGGATTTTTGCCAGGAAATCTTCAAAAGTGTGGACATTGACCACTCCTTCATAATTATGAGTTTCATCTTGGCTTAAAACGATGTTTGTACGATTCTTTAGTGGCTTACTTCCAGGGAAAGATAAAAGAGTATTTTCTCCCATACAGACAACGTGTCCTTTTGTTGTTTCACGAAAGAACTTCATGTCTAATGGAAGATTAAAAAGTAAACCGTTTCTTTTTCCGATTCCCCATTTCTTATCACAATTTAATATTGAAATAATCATTTAAATAGCCACCGGGATTTTCTTATCTAATTTTTCATATTCGTAATCGATGAGTTCGAAGTCTTCAACTTTGAAATCATAGAAGTTTTTAACATTAGGATTAACTTTTAATTTTGGAGCTTTATGTTGTGGTTTATTAATAACTTCTTTGACAATATCAACATGTCTATCGTAAATATGCGCATCAGCAATGACGTGAACAAGTTCGCCAGCTTTTAAGCCAGAAACTTGAGCAAACATTATTAATAATAATGAATATTGCAAAA
>CAMOEQ010000008.1 GCA_946612405.1 uncultured Erysipelotrichaceae bacterium
ATGGGGCGAATGATGAGATTCGAACTCACGAATGACCGGTTCACAGCCGGTTGTGTTAGGCCTCTTCACCACATTCGCCAGAATGCGACATTTATAATATCTATTTATGATTGCTTTGTAAAGCAGTTTTTGCGAGTTTTAAGATTGGTAATTCTCTTTGTTTTACGAGTCTACCGACTAAAACGTTTTGCATATTTTCATATAAATGAATCGCTTTATCGATATCTACCCAAACAATTTTGTTGATTCTTATCTTTTCATCTTCTTCAAGATGTTGACTTACTTTTTCTAATCTTCTTACAAGATAATAATAATTATGATTATGTCGATAAATTAAATTGTAATAATCATCAACTTCTCCTAAAAAAGAGATTATTTCACATTTATAGCCAACTTCTTCTTCAATTTCTCTTTTAATGGCCTCTTCATGAGATTCGTCTTTTTTGATTCCTCCACCTGGAGTTTCATAATAATCTCGCGGTCCAAAGCCATCATCATCTAAAAGATATTCAAGGCAAACATTATTATTTTCATCGATTAAAATGGCCCTAACAATTTCTCTAGTGTGAGTTACGCCTTTAAATATGTATTGATCATCGATGAATTTAAAGAGTGGTTCCATGTTTATGTATTTTAGCAAATTATATTTGTCTATGCTATAATCGTGCAGCAATGAAAAGTAAACATTCATTCAAAAATTATTTGTCCTTATTCTTAACCTTCCTCAAGCTTGGTCTATTTTCAATTGGAGGCGGGACGACAATGTTAACTCTGTTGCAAGGTGAACTTGTCGAAAGAAAAAAATGGATAGATAACGATGAACTAATGGAAATGACAGCGATAAGCGAATCTACTCCTGGTCCTATCGCGATTAATCTAGCAACTTATTTAGGTTATTCTCGTGGGGGATTTTTAGGTGCTTTGTTTTCAACATTAGGCGTTATACTTCCACCTTTTGTCATCATGTTTATCATTTCGATGTTTTTCCAAAATTTATTACAATTTGAAGCGGTTAAATACGCTTTTATCGGAGTGAAATGCGGAGTTGTTTTCTTATTATGCAAAGTAGCAATTACTCTGATTAAATCAAATAAAAAAGATTGGTTTGCTATCTTGATTCTTATCGTGGTTACAACCTTAATGGTTGTCTTTACTGTTTTAGCGATTAATTTCTCAGCTATTTATTTCATTTTAATCGGAGCGATTTTAGGCTTATTAATTTATGGATTAATTCCGTTTAAGAAGGAGCAAAAGAAATGATTTATTTAATTTTGTTCCTCGAATTCTTTAAAGTCGGCTTATTCACTTTTGGTGGAGGCTACGCGATGATACCTTTAATAAAAGAAGTTGTATTATCACATTCTTGGATGGATGAATCTCATTTCATCGATATGATTGGTTTAAGCGAAGTTACTCCCGGACCAATCGCGATTAATATGGCGACTTTCATCGGTAATGAGCAAGGTGGCATCTTGGGTAGCATTATCTCTACTCTTGGAGTTATATTACCGGCTTTTATCATCATGCTTTTAATTTCTATTCTTCTAAAGAAGTTTATGAAAAATAGATTTGTAAAAGCTTCATTAAATGGCATTAAATTTGTTGCGATTGCTCTAATTGCTTCTTCAGCGATTATTTTATTTGCTGATGTTTTATTCCCATATACATACGCGAATGGAAATATAAACATCACTCCTAATTTAGATTACATTAAAATATTTGTTTTAATTATCGCCGGATATTTCTTACTTAAATTATTAATCAAAAGAAAACCAAGCCCGATTATCGTCATCATCATGTCGGCGGTTATTGGCTTGGTTTACTTATACATTTAATTTATTCGTTACTACGTAAAGCAATAACTGGATCTTGATGCGATGCTTTCATCGATGGGATGAGTCCACTTAGAACTGATAAGAGGATTGAAATTCCAAGCATGATAAGAGCGGTCCAGATAGTTAAATTAGCGATGCCATATACTTTAAAGCGAGCAAACATCACAATATTGAAGATTATTTCAAAGATATAAGTGACCGCTAAACCAAAGATACCTGAGAATAAACCAGTCATAAATGTTTCGGTGATAAATAGACGTGAAACGTCTTTCTTTCTACCACCGACAGAACGAATGATACCGATTTCTTTGGTTCTTTCAACAACACTTATATAAGTGATAACAGCAATCATGAAGCAAGAAACTACTAAAGCAAGTGAAGTAAATGAGACTAAAGCGATAGTAATTGTTGTTATAAGAGTATCGATAACGGTAATGATTAATTTAATCGTATCGGTATAAGATAATTCATTACGGTCGCCTTTATGAAGAACTTGTTCTTCAGCAGTATTTCTAAAAACGGTTATATCTTCATCGCTGTTCCATTTCTCTAAATGTTCAGTAACAACATCTTTTTGTTCAAAAGATTTTGGATAAATATCAATTTCCCTTGGAAGTTTAACAAATTCATAACCAAGTACTTTTCCATCATCATCTTCAATTGCATCGGCTTTATATCCGCATACCGAACGTAGATGGACTTTATCGGTTTCAGCAAAATTAATTCCACCTGTAAAGGCTGAGAATAAATCGGAGAAAGAAGATGTTAAATCACCATTTAAAGAAGTTGCATAACCTTCTTTCTTTTCTGGGTTTTGATCATCGGTGTAATCCCAATAATTGAATTTAACGTATGCGTTATATTGGCTTCTTTCTTGTGCTTCACTACCAAAATAAGCTTTCATATCATTAGTAAGCAAAGCTTCATCTTTATTTGAATCAGCAATATATTTTTCAGCGAATGCATGTGAGAAATACACGCCTCTAGATAAACAACCAAAGGTTTTATTTTCTTTAAGTCGAAGAATGCCGGTGATTTTCATTCTTGTTCCACCATTAGCTTCGACATTTGTTTTCATATCCTCACTTAATTCAGCTTGATAATGATATCCCTCTATTGGGATCGTTGTTTCTTGAACAGAGCCACCAACAGTTGAAGTTGAGCCGCCTTCAGGAGTGACTTTAGCCATACCAGATTTGATATTAGTTAAATCAAATGTAATGACTACTGCATCATTTTCATCATAAGCTTTCCAAATGCCTGGAATGTAATCAGTTAAAGAAGTGACTTCGCTTGGTTTTTCACCATCACGTTCGAGTTGATACATCAAAGTAGAGATACTACCACCGGCAAAACCAATAATCGTTGCATCTAATGTATCGGTGTCTTCATTATATGAAATCGTATAAATCTTTTGACCGAACATATCGATCATGAAGACTGAGACCGTGGTTTTATCATCGGCTACTTTACCATCTGAATATAATTTATCCTGTGGATAATAGATGAATTCTTTGCCAAGTAAGTCTTCGTATTCAAATTCACGACGATAAGGATATTCTGCTTCAATTTCAGCAATTTGGTTTTCTCTTTCTTCGTTAGATAAATCATCTGGTAAATCATTGATTTTAATGGCCTTTTTAGCAATGTTAAGAAATTCATCATGATTAAAGAAGCCCATTTGCGCTAAAACAAGGTCAGTAAGAGTGGTATTAGAATCGACAACCAAAGTTATTCCCGTTTCGCTTTCGTCAAGAACGCTATCACCTAAACAATCATATTGAGAAAGAATATATTCGGAATCTGCGGGGAATTCATTCATAAATGAAGTGAATAAATTAACGTAAGTCGCATAGCGGGCAAAGCCTTTTACGGTCTTAAGTTCAGCAATATATCTTTGAGTTAAACCATTTAAAGAAATTGTTTCATGAACAGGTTCTACTCCTTCTTGAGTTGGATCAGATACCCAATCACCAAAAATATTGTTTGTTGGATCAATCGCATAATTTTGATAGATGGAATAAATTGATTCTGGATCAACTTGATAAATGTAATCGATTAATTCGCGGTTGATTGTATTTGTTTTAACGCTTGTGAAATCACTATAAGCACTCATAAGATAATCAACCATTGAATCTAGACCAATCTTTGGATTTTCTGGGTCAAATTTAAAAGCATCTCTAGCTTCTCGAGCACTTAAGCCACTTAAAAGCGAAGTCATATCAACACTTTCTTCAGCAACTTCAAGAGGATAGCTAGAAAGCATGTCATCTTGCATATTGCCAATATAATCTCTAACGCCTTGGCTAACTGCTAAAACAGCGGAGACGCCAACGATACCGATTGAACCGGCAATTGTGACAAGAATTGTTCTTTTTAATTTAGAAATTAAGTTAGAGAAAGATAGACCCATCGCTGTAAAGAAGGACATCGATGTGTTCTTTTTCTTTCCTTTGGAAACATCTTCTTTATTAGCGTGAGCTTTTTCTCTTTCTTCTTTGCTTTCACCATCGTATGGATTTGAATCAGATGTAATTAAACCATCTTTCATCGTGATGATACGAGTTGCGTAAATATTCGCTAAATCAGGGTTATGAGTAACCATGATAACTAAACGATCTTTAGCAACTTCTTTTAAAATGTCCATAATTTGGACAGAAGTTTCGCTATCAAGAGCGCCAGTAGGCTCATCGGCCATAACGATTTCAGGGTCGTTAACTAAAGCACGAGCAATTGCAACACGTTGCATTTGTCCACCACTCATTTGGTTTGGTTTCTTTTTGCCTAAGCCACCTAAACCAACAAGTTCTAAGGCTTTTTCAGCTCTTTGTTTTCTTTCAGCTTTGCTGATACCTGAAATTGTTAAAGCAAGTTCAACATTTTTAAGAACGCTTTGATGGTAAATCAAATTGTATGATTGGAAAACAAATCCGATGGAATGGTTACGATAAGTATCCCAATCTCCATCTTTGTAATTCTTTGTGGATTTACCTTCGATGATTAGATCACCTGATGTATATCTATCAAGACCACCTGTAATATTTAATAATGTGGTTTTACCACATCCTGATGGACCAAGTATCGCTACAAATTCGTTGCGTCGAAAGTTTATTGAAAGACCTTTTAAAGCATGTGTGACATTGTTGCCACTGACATAATCTTTAACAATATTTTTTAGTTGAAGCATATATATGGTCTCCTTTCTTATAAAGAATGTGTAAATTATATTGAGCAAACTCGCTTTTGACAATAAATATGCTTAAATTTTTGCATTTTTTGAACCACTTTTATTTTAGGGGTCTATAATTGATACGGAGTTAGATATGAAATACTTATTATTTACAACCCTTGAAAATACAAAAGAGACTTATGATTTAATCCATCATCTTTCTAAACTTGGATATAACGGAACAGTTTTGTCTTCAACATCTTTGAAGCACATTCTTCAAGATGAAGATGAAGATGTTCCATCTTTCATCTCTTTAGCACATTTTCACGAAAACAAATTTGTTCAAAACACGACAATTTATTTCATCTTAGAAGAAGCTGAACTTGAAGAAGTTAAATCGGAAATTCGTAAAGCTACTAAAGATTTTACTTCTACTAAAGGCGGGATGTTCTCTACTAAAATCGATTCATTTGAAGGAAGTTTTTAAATAATGAATCAAATTCTTTGCATAGCAATTGCGCTTTTTGTTGGTCTACTTTCATCTAGATTAATGAAATTTTTAAGACTGCCAAATGTTACTGGTTATTTAATATCTGGAATTATTTTTGGTCCATACGTTTTAGGCCAATACATTGGCGGATGGAACAGTGATCCAACAAGCGCAACATCGATTCAGGCTATTTCTTGGATTAGCGAAATCGCTTTAGGATTCATTGCTTTTACAATCGGCTGTTCATTTAAAGCAAGTTCATTAAAAGCTGTTGGTAAACGTGTTGTTATCATCACTTTATTTGAGGCATTAGGCGGCGCAATTATCACGATTGGTGGCTTATTAATTGCCTATATTTTCTTAGGTGATACATTGCCTTTGTCAATTATATTGACACTTGGTGCAATTGCCTGTGCGACTGCTCCAGCTGCAACATTGATGGTTATTAAGCAATATAAGGCTCATGGTCCAGTTGTTGATACATTGATTCCAGTTGTCGCATTTGATGATGCAGTTGCTTTAATTGCTTTCTCAGTTTTATTTTCAATTTCCAAATCTCTTGCCGCGGCAACAAATTTATCAATTGTCGGAGTTATCGTTGTTCCTTTAATTGAAATTATCGTTTCATTAGCTCTTGGAGCATTACTTGGTTTTATCATTTCATTTGCATGCAAATTCTTTAAATCAAGAGCCAATAGAATGATTTTAGTTATCGCTTCAATATTTGTTGTTGTTGGTTTAACGATGCTTGCAAGCAATATGTCATGGAAACTTTTTGATGAAGATTTTACTTTCTCAAGCTTATTAGCTTGTATGATGATTGGTTCGATATTTATCAACTTTAGGCAAGACGCTCAAAGAACAATCGAAAGAATCGATCAATTCACTCCTCCAATCTATATGCTTTTCTTTGTTATTTCTGGTGCAAACTTAAATATTACTATCTTTGCATCGAAAGATTCTTTATTAGTAATTTTAATTGCAGCGATTTATATCATAATGCGAAGTGTTGGTAAATGGGGCGGAGCTTTTGCTTCAAGCAAAATCACCCATTCAGAACCAACGGTTCAAAAATATTTAGGTTTTACATTGCTTCCACAAGCTGGTGTTGCAATTGGTTTAGCAACGACTGCTAATCAAACTTTCATTAAACTTGGTTATGAAAATGAAGCTTCCCTAATTTTAGCAGTCATTTTAACTGCCACAATTTTTTACGAACTTGTTGGACCTCTAATAACAAAAATCGCCTTATCTAAAGCGGGCGAAATTTCAAGAGAAAACAGTAATTAATTTAGTAGTAAATTACGTAATTCAGAAACCGAATCCACTGCGTAGGTGGATTTTTTTACGAAATCTTGATCATAAAATCCGTAACCATATTTAACGATGCAGCAATCAACATTGCCATTAAGGGCAGTTTCATAATCATAAATAGAATCACCAATATAAAGGATATCTTGATTTGTTAAATTAAATTTATCCATTATTTCATATAAGCAATGTGGATTTGGCTTTTCAGGAATTCCATTTCTTTGACCAATTCTTACATCAAATTTAATGTCTGGAAATTTTTCATCGATGACATGTTCTAATAGAATTTGAGGTTTATTAGACGCTAAACAAACGATATAGCCGGCCTTTTTTAAATCTTTTAAAAGCTCAGGAATGCCATCAAATGGTTTAGTAGCTGGGCCTTGCATTTTATCGTAATAATACAAAAATGTTTCTCCGATTTCGGCACCTTTTTCCGGAGTAAGATCTAAACCACTAGCAGCTCTTTTAACAAAATTCATTGCTCCCGCGCCAATAAAATGACGAGCAGTATCATAGTCGTGCTTAAGATTATAACCAAGCACTTCAAAAGTTTTATTAACCGCATCAGTGATGCCTTTTAAGGTATCAAGTAATGTTCCATCTAAGTCAAATACAACAGCTTTATATTTCATAAACAAGTGGCGCCCCAAGTAGGAATCGAACCCACAACCCTCAGATTCGAAGTCTGATACTCTATCCAGTTGCGCTATTGGGGCGTGGAATAATTATACATTAATATATTCGAAATATGTTAAAATATTTCACATGAAGATTTTGATTGTTGGAGCAGGCGCATCTGGATGCGTTGCGGCCATTAACTATAAACGAAATCATCCAATGGATGATGTTTTGATTATTGAACAAAAAGATGCTCCACTTAAAAAGATTTTAGCAACCGGAAATGGTCGTTGTAATTTAGGAAATTCCAAGATAGATATCAATAGATATTCCAATCCATCATTTGTTAATAACGTTTTAAACGATTATAGTTACGAATCATTATTTGATTCTTTATCAGTAAAAACAAAAGCAATCGATGAATTAATTTATCCATATAGTGAATCCGCGGTGACAGTTAGAAATGCTTTATTAAATGAAATCGAAAAATTAAATATCAAAATAAATGTTGAAGAAAAACTCATCGATTATAAAGTAGGTTCACAAATTGAGGTCACTACCAATAAATCCAAATATTTTGCTGATAAATTATTCTTAGCAACCGCTTTATGTTCTGCTCCTAATCTAGGTAGCGATGGATCAATTCTTAAGATATTAAAATCACATAATTATAAGATCAACGAACCGCTTCCTGGACTATGCCCAATTAAAACAAAAGAAGACACAAAATTGCTTGATGGAATTAGAGTAAAATGTGAGGTTTCTTTATATCAAAATGACAAGAAAATTCATCAAGAAAATGGCGAAGTTTTATTTAAGAAAAATGGCCTTTCTGGAATAGTAATTTTTAACACTTCCAGCCTCATCGCAAGAAGCCGTAAAAACAACTTTAAAATTTGTTTAGATTTGTTGCCAAATTTCACGATTGATGAAATTAAAAATTACTGCAAATCTCACACATTTAATGGATTTTTGCAGGGATTTTTCAATCCTAAATTAATCAAATATTTAACTGCAAGATTTAAAGATGAAAATAGCTTAATTTTAGCTGTTAAAAACCTTGAATTTAATTTCAAAGATTTCTATGATTTTGAGTTCTCACAAGTTAGTGTTGGTGGCGTATCAATTAGCGAAGTAAATTCCTCATTAGAATCACTCAAAGAAAAAGGCGTTTTTATCATCGGCGAACTACTCGATGTAGATGGTCCTTGTGGAGGTTATAATTTAACCTTTGCATTTGCATCTGCTTTAAAAGCTTCAAAATAATCTTGAATTGCGATAATAGGGAATTATAATTATTCTCCTATGACAAAAAGATTTAGACTCTCGTTATTTGTATATAGCTTGGTATGCGACATTCCTGTCTCGTTCTTTCTTTGTTTAGCATCAGCAATATCTGCTCAAACAGATTTAGATGCAGGTGTCTTAACTATTTCTTTTGTGACAATTGATTGGCTCAATATGGCGACAAACTTTGTTATCGCTTTAACTTTATCTTTAATTATTTCTAACTTTGTTCCATTAACAGCGATTGGAAAATGGTTTACTGGTTTATTCCATATTCCAAACGAAACATATACACACAATATAAAATATCGCTTGCTTGCGACATTAATTACATCTTTTATATTCTTTATTATAATTTCACCTACCCTAACAGTGATAAATTGTTACATCTATCCACTTATTCAAGGAAAAGATCCTTTAAGTTGGAAGCAAATGTTATTATCATTCTTAATCAATGCTCCACTAATGATTCTTGTTGGATTCATTTCATCTTTAATTAATGACGTCGCAGCTTTTAAAGCGGCTCACGCGATTGACGATTCATTCTAATAAACTTTAAAAATATTAACTTTCTCTTTACATAATAATTTGAATTGCATACAATTTAATTGTGTAAAAGGAGAAATATTTATGTCAGTTTATAAATATACGGTCAAAGATCAAAGCGGAAACGATGTTTCTTTAAAACAATATGAAGGTAAAGTTTTACTTATAGTAAATACTGCTACCAAATGTGGATTTACCCCACAATACGAAGGCCTTGAAGCTTTATACGAAAAATATGCAGATAAAGGATTTGTTGTTCTTGATTTCCCATGCAATCAATTCTTTAGACAGGCTCCAGGAAGCGATGAAGAAATCAATCAGTTCTGCTCATTAAGATTCAATACCAAATTCCCAAGATTTAAAAAGATTGATGTTAATGGTGATAACGCTGATCCATTATTTGTCTATTTAGAATCACAAAATCCAAAAGGAAAAGTTAAAAAAGTTAAATGGAATTTCACCAAATTCTTAGTTGGTAGAGATGGTGAATTCATTGCTAGATTTGAACCTACTGAAAAACCCGAATCTTTTGAAAAAGAAATTCTTAAAGCTTTAGGTGAATAAAAATGGCAAAATATCCTGAACAACTGAAATTAGAAAATCAGATTTGTTTTCCTCTTTACGTTGCTTCAAAAGAAATTATTCGCAAATACCAACCTATTTTGGAAAAGAATAATTTAACCTATACTCAATACATAGTATTGATGGATTTATGGCAATATGGAAAACAAAGTGTCAAAGAGATGGGGAATCGCTTATATCTTGATAGCGGAACCCTCACACCTTTACTTAAAAAACTCGAAAAAAGACATTTGATTTCTCGCATCAAAAATCCAAAAGATGAAAGAAGTGTTTTAATCGAATTAACAAGTGAAGGTATTAAACTTCAAAAAGAAGCTGAAAAAATTCCTCTGGAAGTTGCTCAATGTGTTAAACTAACAGAGCAAGAAGCAAAAACTCTATATAGCTTGCTATATAAAACAATTGGAGGCCTAATTGATGAATAGAGAGAAGAAGATTATTCAAACAAGCCTTATTGGCATTGGTGGCAACGTCCTATTAGTTGCCGCTAAAGCTTTTATAGGCTTTTTAGCTAATTCTATTTCAATCATCACTGATGCTTTAAATAACTTAACCGATGCCTTATCAAGTTTAATTACAATTATCGGCACAAAAATATCTGGTAAAAAACCTGATAAAAAACATCCATATGGACATGGTCGAGTTGAATATTTAACAAGTCTAGCTATTGGAATAATTGTTCTTGTGACGGGTGGACTTGCTATTTATGAATCGATAATGTCTTTAATAAATGGCACCAAAGCAGAATACGATTACGTTTCAATTATCGTTATCTCAATTGCAATTGTTGTTAAGATTGCTTTAGGTTTATATTTCCGACTTGTCGGAAAAAAGGTCAATTCTGAGCCATTAAAAGCTAGTGGAATCGATGCTTTATTTGATGCAGCATTATCGGTTGCTACTGTTATTGGCATTGTCACATCCATAGTTTGGGGAGTAAATATTGAAGGCTACATCGGTATTCTCATCGGTTTATTCATCATTAAGAGTGCGATTGGAATTCTTCGCGATGGTGTCTCTTTAATCATCGGTGAAAGGGCTGATCAAGAAACAGTTAACACGATTAAAAGAATTATCGTTTCATTTAAGCAAGTTCAAGGTGTTTATGATTTAATCATCAATAATTATGGAGCAGGTAAGGCTATCGCTTCAGTTCACGTTGAAGTTGATGATAATTTGTCCGCTAGAGATATTCATCATCTATCGAGAAATATTGCTGAAAAAGTGTTTACGGAAACAGGCACTATTATCACAATTGGCATTTATGCCAAAAATGAAACTTCTGATGAAGTAAAATCAATAAAAGAATTTGTGGTTAATAATATTAAAAACAATAAAGATATCAAACAACTTCACGGATTTTATGTTGATGATGATCGCCATTTAATTACTTTCGATTTAGTTTTTGAATTCGAGTGTCAAAAACCTCAGGAAATAATTAAGAATCTACAAGCTCTTCTAAAAGAGAAATATCCTCAATTTGATTTTTATATCGTTCAAGATGTCGATTTTACTGATTAATTGAATAAATAAATATATTTGTGGTGAGTATATCTCACCATTTTTTTATTTTTGTTATAATTAAAAAGAGGTCAATAGTCTATGAAAGTATCGCTTAATTATAATTGGAGATTCGCTCCATATTTTAAAGACGAATTTATTAAGAGATTTAAAGAAGGAGAAATAGTTAATATTCCTCATAACGTTAAAGAGGTCCCTTACAATTATTTCTCTGAAGAGTCATATCAAATATTATCCACTTATGAAAAATGCTTCGATGTTGATAATTATGATTCAAAAAATAAATATCTCATTAGATTTGATGGTTTTATGGTTAAAGCTAGAATCATCTTTAATGAAAAAGAATTAGGCGAATTTGTTTCAACATATTTACCTCTTGAAATTGATGTCAGCGATATTATCAAAGAAAAGAACAACCGCCTTTTAGTAATCCTTGATGGAAAAGAAGATAAAGACGTCCCTCCATTTGGATTTGCGGTTGATTATTTAACGTTCTCTGGCATATATCGAGAAGTATATTTACTTAGTGAGCCATCAATCTATTTAAGAAACATCTTTGTTCAAGCAAATATTAATGGAGAAGTAAAAATTAGTTATGATCAAATCGGTGATGGTCAAATATTTTTAGAACATCATCTTTATAAAGATGATAAAGAAATTTTAGTCTCTAAAACAGATGAATTTAAACTAGATAACGTAGAATTATGGGATTTATCTCATCCAAATCTATATGTTTTAAAAACAAATATTGTTGGTACAAATCAAACATATGAGACGAGGTTTGGATTTAGAAAAGTCGAATTTAAAAAAGATGGTTTTTATTTAAATGGAAACAAAATTAAATTGGTCGGTTTAAATAGACATCAAGGTTATCCATATATTGGTTATGCAGCAAGTAAATCACTTCAAGAAGATGACGCTAATTTACTTAAATATGAAATTGGAGTCAATGTTGTTAGAACTTCCCACTACCCTCAAAGCGAACATTTTTTAAATCGTTGCGATGAAATTGGTTTATTAGTGTTAAATGAAATCCCAGGATGGCAACATATTGGCGAATCCCTAAAATGGAAAGAGCAATGTCTTAAAAATACTGAAGGAATGGTTAAAAAAGAAAGAAACCACCCCTGCTTAATCGCTCATGGAGTAAGAATCGACGAATCAGTTGATGATGACGAATTATATTCAAAAACAAATGAGATTGCTCATCGTTTAGATCCTACTCGTCCAACTATTGGGGTTAGAAATTTTGTTAATAGCCATTGTTTAGAAGATGTTTATGGTTTTAATGACTTCTCTTGTGATTCATTAAATATTGGTTTAAAAGAACCAAAGAAAGTCAAAACGCAAGGGCATCCGTTATTAATTACCGAATATATGGGTCATATGGATCCTATTAAAGCGACTAGCGATTCTGAAAAGCGAATTGAAGTAGCTCTTAGACATGCAAAAGTAATCGATGATAACTATAAACATTCAGATGCCTGTGGAGCGATTGGATGGTGCTTTGTTGATTATCATACCCATGTCGATTTTGGTAGCGGCGATCATATTTGTCCTCATGGGGTGTTCGATTTGTATCGAAATCCAAAATATTCTTCCTATATTTATGCCTCTCAACAAGATGATTTTCCAGTCATGGAAGTTCTTTCAAATATGAAACCTGGCGATGTTCCAGAAGCAATATTTAACGACATCTATGTCGCGACAAATTGCGATTATGTTGAGGTTTATAAAAACAACGAATTAATCAATGAATTTTATCCAAACAATAAGCAATTTAAATATTTAAAACATCCGCCTATTCTCATTGATGATATCGTTGGAAAAACCTTTAATGAAGATAGATTTCCCCGCAAAATCCACATGAAAATAGCTAAAATGTTCTCTTATGCTGCTATGCATGGCTTTAATCATCTACCAACAAAAACGACTCTATATTTAGGTTGGTGCATGCTCCGCTACAAGATGAAATATTCTGACTTAGTTTATTATTGGAATAAATATGTTGGAGCTTGGGGTGGAAAAGCGATGACTTATACATTTAAAGGCTATAAGAACGGTAAGTTAGTAAAAGAATGTGAAATCGGTCCATCAAATCATTTTGATTTAGTTACTAAAGTCGATAAAAGATTACTTATCAACGAAGATACTTATGATACAACTCAAATTAAATTAGAACATGCTGATGAGCATC
The DNA here is from genome assembly GCA_946612405.1 of uncultured Erysipelotrichaceae bacterium. The sequence goes on from CAMOEQ010000008.1 coordinate 13,560, forward strand.
ATAGAGTGGCAACTTATTCATCTTATATTGTTCATATAGAAACTAAAGGACCAATTGAATTAATTGGGCCAAAAGATCAAGCCCTTCTAGGTGGAAGGTTGACTCTTTATATTAAATCTAAAAATGAAAAAGGACTTGCACAAGTCACTTTAACAATGGGTGATATAACTAAAGTTATAGATTTAGAAGTTAAAAGCCATTAATTAAACAAACTATATAACCACTACAAATCGCAACAAATAGGCAGATTCCAAGAACTAAAAACACATTCTTTATGGAACGCCTATTTTTTATTAATACCATCATTCCTAATCCTGAATTGACAAGTAGTCCGCCGACAAGAGCTCCAAAAGATAAATTACCACCAAGGAATAACTCGGTTAATAATAGCGAACTAGCGCAATTTGGTATTAAACCAATAATGCAACTAAATAAAGGAGTTAAATATTTATTTGTATCTAAGAAATTAGCAAAATTATCTTCACCTACAAAGCCAATAATAAAACCTATAACTAAATTAATAATTAAAACATAAGCAAATATTTCTAACGAATGAAGTAAAGGATGAATTAGATGTTCATGAAGTTCAGTATTTTCAGTGTCATGAACATGACAGGTTTTATGTTCAACTTCTTTGATTCGCAAAATCTCTTGTTTTCTAAAGAATAAATCAACCAAATAACCAACGATTAATCCCACTCCAAATTTAATTCCAATAAGTGGGAGAATCATAATGGTTTTCTCACTTCCCGAAGCTAAGATAGCAATGAAGGCTTCATCACTACAAGAAAGGAAAATTGAGACTAAAACTCCTAAGGATATATATTTTTTAATATATAAATCCGCTCCAACAACCGAGGTACCGCATTGAGGAACAAGCCCAAACATCGCTCCAAAAATAGGTCCACTTTTACGTCTTCTAACTAAAATATTGGCAAATTTATTTTCAAAATATGAAATGATTAAATGAACAAGGAAAACAAAGATGAAAACTAGAAGGGAATCCTTTAAAGCATCAAATATTATTTCTTGGGCAAGTTCAAAACTCATAGATTAATATAACTAGTTAATCGATAGATAGAAACTGTAAACATATCAATTTGAACATTGGATTGATAAGTTGTAAATTTATCTTCTTTAGAATTATACATAAACCAACCATCAACGGTTGTATGTGATCTAATATCCCAACAATTTTGCGCAGTATCGAAATTTATATCCCATAATGCTGCACTTGATTTAGCAGTATCATAAAATGATACTTTCCCAGTATTAGTGGTTGCTAAATATGTTCCATCTTCTCTTTCTGGAACTTCTAAAGTGTAGCCACCTCTATTTTTATAATCTTCTCCTAAAATAAATTGAGCAGCATCTCCGATATTGCTAACTTCTAAGCCTTCAAACGATGCATTTACTGAATGAAGATACATATTAGTATCATTTGTTGTAGCTAATTTTTGTTTTTCAGGACAAGCGAAAAGAAGCTCATCGCCGACACTTAAAACATTTCCTGTTACTTTAACCCATTTTTTAACAATTGAAGCCCCATTAGGATAAACGATTATTTTAGCGTATGCTTTTTTATTTCCTTCAACACTTGTACAAGTTAATGTTGTCGTGCCACTGGCATTGCCAGTGACTCGTCCATAATCATCAACAGTAGCAATATTTGTATCGCTTATTTGCCATCTAACTTCTTTAAGTTCTAAAGTAACTTCGGATTCAGGGATATTAAAAACATATTTTACGATAACTGAATCGCTTCTTTTACCTACTTGAATTTCAAGTTCTTTAATGTTTAAGGAAATTGAATCAATTTTACTTGTGTCTTCTTCTTCGGGATCAACAGGGATTATTGGCTCATCGCTATCGCCTGTTGTATCGCTTGTTGAAGGTGAAATTGAAGAAGAATTTGTAGATGTGTTTGTTGAATCTGTTGTTTTATTTTTAGTAGGTAAACACCCAGTCAATAATGTTGGTATTAATAAAATTAATAATTTAGATATTTTTTTCATAACGACCCTTATCTAATTTAACGTATAACGACTTTTCCATTACATGGATAAACTGGATTTTCTTTAATAATCTCCCCTACTTCATCAACGGTTATAACACCGCTTTTAGGATTTTTAATTGAATCGACTTTACCAAAGATTGAGGCATTAACATCGCTATATTCGAAAGATAAATCGCAATCAACCATCTTACAATCAATCAATTTTAGGTTTTTGCAATAACATAAAGGTTGAGTACCAATTATCGTGCAATTAATTAAAGTTAGATTATCGGAGAACCAGCCGAGATATTCGCCTTTAACAATGCTATTTTCAACAACGACATTTTTTGAATGCCAAAAAGCATCTTTGGTGTCGAGTTCAGAGTTGCTGATGCGAAGATTATTAATATATTGAAAGGAATACTTTCCTTTCATTTTAATATTTGTTAAAACGATATTATTTGAATCGAAGAACAAATATTCACTTTCAATAGAGCTATTTACAAGATTAATGCAATTTGATTTCCAACCAAATTCAGTTGAAATTATTTGAGAATCATAAATCGCAATATCTTCGCATTCTCTAACGGCTTTTACACCTTTAATAACTGAGTTTTTGATAACCCCATTTCTAGCGTACCAAATTGGCGCGCGAGTAAGTTCGTCCATCTTTGAATCGATTAATTCAAAATGTTCATCATGCCAAAGTGGATAGCGGAGTGAGAACGAACAATTAATTACTTTAATATTTTTAGCTTCTTTTAAAACTGATTCGCCATCAGCAGGACCAGCAAAAGTGCATGAAATAACTTCGCAATCTTTTAAAGCGTATAAACTTCTTTCTTCGTCGTATGTCTTATTTTCTATTCTTTTCATATTAAACTTGTTTAATCATTTTATAATAAGCTCTATTTATTCGCAAATTGTAGTTGATAGAGTTTATAGTAATGACCCCTATTCCTTAATAATTTTTGATGGCTCCCTTGTTCAATTATTTCACCGTTTTGTAAAACGATTATATTATCTGCATGTTGAATGGTTGAAAGTCGATGAGCAACGACAAGCATCGTGCCAATATTTTTAATTTTCTCGAGTGAATTTTGAATTATTGATTCGGTTTCAGTATCGATATTTGATGTAGCCTCATCCAAGATGAGCATTTGAGGTTTATGAACAACGCATCTAGCAAAAGATAATAATTGCCTTTGACCAGCGGAGAAATTCTCGCCTCTTTCAATGACTTCTTCATCATATTTATTTGGTAGTTTTTCAATGAAGCTGCTTGCATTAACATATTCGCAAGCATATTTAATGTCCTCTTCACTTATTGATTCATCATGAAGGGAAATATTTGTTTTAATTGATCCAGAGAATAAGAAGACATCTTGAAGCATCTGACCAATAGCTTTACGAAGTGATTCGACTTTAATAGTCGAAATATCAATATCATCGATCAATATTTGTCCTTTTTGAATCTCATAATTTCTTACTATCAAAGATAAAATCGTTGTTTTTCCTGCTCCTGTTGCTCCAACAAAGGCGACGGTTTCTTTAGGATTAATAACAAAAGATACATCTTTTAAAATCCAATTATCTTTTTCATAAGCAAACCAAACATTTTTAAATTCGATCTTGCCATTAAATTTATCAATTTCTCGCGCATTTGGTTTGTCTAATACTTGAGGTTTAACATCTAAAAGATTATATAATCTTTCACAAGCTGTTAACGCTCTTTGGATGCTATAAACTTGTTCGGATATATTTTGAATTGGGTTGAAAAATTTTGATAAATATAGATAAAATCCAACAATTTCTGCTCCACTTAAAGCGAGCTGTAAGCCCACTCCAAAGGTAACAGCAATTGCGCCATAATATAGCAAATTGATAAGCGGGCGATAGAAAGCAAAAACTAAAACAACCCCATATTTCGCTTTGCGAAGTTTGATATTTTTCGCATCAAATTCTTTTTGTTTTCTCTTTTGTTGATTGAAAGTTTGAATGATTTTCATTCCTGATAAATGCTCAGATAAGAATGTATTTACATCGCTTAAACTTTCTCTTTCTTTTCTAAACGCTTTTCCGATGAAATAACCAAAGATAAACGAAAGAACGATTGTAGCTAAAGTAAAGCCAAGAAGAAGGATAGATAATCTAGCAGATAAAACAATCATCGAAGTAAAAACTGCTAATACGGTTAAACTATCTCTCACCAACCTAATCAGTGTATCAGTGAATAGATTAGACATGGCTTCAGTATAAGAAGTAACGCGAGTAACCAAAGAACCAACCGGCATTTCATTGAATTGATTTTGCGACATTTTCTCTATATGAGAAAAGACTTCCATTCTTAATTCGTAAACTATTCTTTGTCCAGATGATTGAAGTATCATCGATTCGAAATAAACAATTATTTGATTAAATATAGATAAACCAAAATAGCCAACCGCGATACCAATGACCATTGTTAATGTTGTATTCATGATATGATTAGCATCAAGATATTCAACAAATTTCATCGTCATAAGTGGTAAAACAATATCTATTCCAACACTGATTAAAATGAGTAAAGCAGCTAAAAGAATCCACCATTTCTCCTTCTTAACATATTTCCAGGAGCGGGCTAATAATGTTGATATTTTCATCTTTTTCGTTCCAAAAAGCTTTTCTAAATCATCATTCATTATTAACACCTCCTTTCACTTCTTCTTCAAGACGTTGAAGTTTAACCATATTTTTATAAGTTGGAGATATTTTTAAAAGATTCTCATGAGTATCAAATGCTTCTAATTTACCTTCATTTAAAACGATGATGCGATCAAGAGATTTAACTGTTGAAATTCTTGAGGCTGCAACAATGGTTGTTTGCCCTTTTCTTTTTTCTTTAATATTCTTAAGAATATTTTCTTCTGTTTTTACATCGACTGCACTAACGGTATCATCAAGCAAAAGAATAGGTGGATTTTTATAGTAGGCTCTTGCTAAAGAGATACGTTGCTTTTGACCACCACTAAGCGTAACACCACGTTCGCCACTTACCGTTTCATATTTGTTAGAAAATGAGCCTATATTATCATGAACATCCGCAAACATTGCCGATTCAAATACTTTGTTATCATTTGGATTATCCTCGCAAAAACCGATGTTTTTTGAAATTTTGTCTGAGAATAAGAAATTATCTTGAGGGGCATAGCCTATATTATTTCTAAGCGAATAAATATCGCATTTCATAATATCGACGCCATCGATAAATAGCGAATTATCATTAACGTTATATAGCCTTAAAAGCGAATTGATTAAAGTTGATTTTCCGCATCCAATCTTTCCGACGATACCAACACTTTCACCAGCTTTAATTGTTAAAGAAATATCGTTTAACGAATCAAAAGAACTTCCTTCGTATCTAAACGAGAAATGATTAAAGGTAATATCGCCTCTAATTTTATTAAGCTTAATTGCATCGATAGGATTTTTAACATCTTCATTTGCATTTAAGAAATTACCGATACGTTTAAATGATGCTTTGGTTCTTGAACGCATCGTAACGATTTGTCCTAAAGCGATCATTGGCCAAATAAGAATCTCAATATAACCTAAGAATTCAATCAAATTACCTATGGTAAGATTGATGGTTTGCCCAAAAATAACAACTGGTTGAAGAGTTGCAGCCATATAAACAAAATAACCACCGAAGCCAAGAATCAAAGCCATTTCTAAAGAGACGATGACAGAGATTAAAACATCAAATAGAACTGAGATTCTTGCGAAATTGATATTAACGTCTTTGTTTTTTCTGGCTACTTTTGCAAAAGCGTGTATTTCCTTGGTTTCTTTTACGAATGCTTTAATAACTCTTATACCAGTAAAATTCTCATTGGTGAAATCATATAATTCATCATAAGCTTTTTGACGATATTCCCATTTTTTAGACATGAATATCTCAACTAACGCTCCCCAAATAACAATCAAAATAATTGGAATAATTGCGATTATTGCAAAGATGAAATTAACTCTAACCATCTTAATGATGGTAATTAGGGATAAAAAGACAGCATCAATAAGCATGATTGTACCCCAACCATAGAATTCGCCGATTGTTTCGATGTCAGTTGTAAACCAAGACATGATTGAGCCTACTTTAGTAGAATGATAATAATTAAGCGATAATCTTTGAGCCTTCTCATACATCTCGCGACGTATTCCTTCTTCGATACCACTACTAGCTCTAAAGATTGTTAATCTCCAAACGATACGACCAGCAAACATAATTGCTGCGCATATTAAAACTCCAACAATTATTTGAGTTAGTTTTTCGTTATCGGTAATTAAAGAATTATTATCGTCGATAATTTGACCTAAATATTGTGGAATGAAAGTTTGAACGATATCAACCGCCATTAAAGCTAAAATTCCTATAAGGAAAAAAGCGAGAAATTTTATATAATATTTGTTGATAATCTTGTTAAAAATCATTCAAAAAGGTCCATTAATTTGGACCTTTATTGTATCACAAATAGTGCGCGTTATATATCTATTTTGGCCAAACGAATGTGGAATTGAGATTTAATTCACCATTATCGATCAAAATATCTTGCCCGCTCATCGATTTATTAACCATTGTTATAAAATAACACCAATCACAAACTTCTTCTAAACTCATCCATTTTTTAAGCGGAGTAACTTCCATGATTTTATCCCAACTATTTTTATCATCCATAACTGGTTTATTTGAATCGGTTAAAACTCCGCCCAATGAAATTGAATTTACAGTTGCGCCGTATTTAGCAAGTTCAACAGCCACATTTTTCATATAAGAGACAACACCAGCTTTTGAAGCGGCATATTCAGGGAATTCAAACCCGCTTCTTGCCGAGGCACTTGCATTAAATAAAACCGATTTAATCTTATTTTGAAATGCATATTTTTTCGTGACATTAATCGTTCCTTTTAAATTGACATCGATGTCATTTTTATTTTGAACTCCTGCATTATTAATTAGCACATTGATATCTTTGATATCAGGAAGAGTTTTTTCATCAGAAATATCGGCAATAAAATGTTGATAATTTTTATTAGAAATAGAAGAAGGAAGAATATCGATTCCAATTACTTCATGTCCTTCAAGTAAAAATCTATTCGCTAAAGCTTTTCCAATTCCTTTAGAGGTTCCACTTATTAAAATTTTCATCTTTTTACATCCCCTACTAATTCAAAATATTGTCGACCAATATCGTTCTTTTTCCAATTTTTTGTAACCATATATCCAAAAGGAGAAAAGACGATTTCTAAAACAAGCTCGAGCATTGCTCCTAAAACTGAACAAGTTACGCATTGAATTAAAGTCCAATGGAATCCATTCCAGAAGATCGGAGCAAAAACCATAAAGCAAAGTATTGCAAAAATTAAATTATCAAAGAATTGCCCAATGAAAGTTGAGACATAACTTCTAACGATAAATGCTAATTTTCCATCGGGATTTTTATGGAATAATTTTCCAGTCGCATAATTCAAAAAATTATTGAGAATTGCCGAGGAAATGAAGGCGACTGTTGATGAAATAAGAATGAACCAAGTACCACCAACAACACCATTAAATGCCGAAAAATCTTCACCTGTTGGAATGATGGAAGCAATCCAAAAAATAAAGCAAGTCAGTAAATTCACTAAAACAGCAAATATTGACATCCTCGTCGAGGCTCTTGGACCGAAATGTTTGGTGACCACGTCCATTGATAAAAATGAGAGCCAACTAACTAAGATACCACCATCAACCGCGATTATTTCATTTTGATAGATAGTCTTATTAGCTAAAATGTTCATTGTGATGACGCTAACCACGAAAAGAGCGACGACAGGCGCTGGGATATTTCGAAGTAGGACAACACTTTCATGGATGGTCTTTTTTGACCACGAAAGTATACTTTTCATAAAAAAATTTCTCCTTGGTTTTAATTTATTAAGCGAAGGATTTAGAGGCCGAACTTCGCTAGAAAAATTATAACACTTGAAGAAATAAAAACAATTAAGAGCTAATTAGTTTCTTTAGATTCAACTTTGATAAATGGATAAATAAAACAAATTAAAGCGATTGAACCAAAGAAATAACCGGCATTCATGATGTCATGAGCCATTCCAATTGGGAAGATATCAAAAGGAGGCAATCTAAGGCCACATATTGCTAAAGTGGCATAAATTCCACTGAAAAGGAAGAAAACGGCTATAATCGCGCTAATAATGAGCGATTTTTTCATTTTAACTCCATTTTCATCAAGCATGATGAGGTTAACGATCGATGTTTTGATTTTAAATGCTCTAAATGAAAGATAGAAAACAATAGCGAGCATTATTAAATGTAAAAACAAATATATGATTTCTAAAACATGTGAACCATCACTATCTCCGCTAGGATTATAAACAAAACATTGAATGAGTGAATATCCGCATAAAACAAATAATCCGACAAGAATAATCGAGTAGATTAGAAATAATACTTTTTC